>JBAUWJ010000066.1:0-53471 GCA_049583715.1 Arenicellales bacterium
GCGCAGCCTCGAGTCCGGCGGGCCCCGCGCCCACGACGACCACCCGCCGTTGCCGCGAGGCGCGCGGGATCACGTGCGGCAAATGACGCTCACGGCCGGTGGCCGGGTTGTGGCTGCACACGGCGTCGCCCGGCTCGTAGAGCCGGTCGATGCAGTAACCCATGCCGACGCAGGGCCTGATCCGGTGCTCCTGTCCAGCCTCGATCTTGCGGGTGATATGGGGGTCCGCCATGTGCGCCCGGGTCATGCCCACCAGGTCCATCGCGCCGCTCGCGATCGCGTGGCGGGCCGTCGCAACGTCGTTGATGCGGGCCGAGTGCAGAACCGGCAGTCCAAGCGCCTCCTTGACGCTTCTCACGAATTCGAGATTCGGCCCCGCGGGCGTACCCATGTTGGGAATGACTTCGGACAGTCCCTTGTCGGTGTCAATGTGACCTCGGATCACGTTGATGAAATCGATCGTCCCGGTGGCCGTGAGGCGGCGCGCGATCTCGAGGCCCTCCTCGAACGGCAGGCCACCCTCGACGGCCTCGTCCAGGACCATGCGCAGTCCGACGATGTACTCGTCGCCCACCCTGCGCCGTACTTCTTCCAGGACCTCCAGGCTGAAGCGCATGCGGTTCTCCAGGCTCCCGCCGTAGCGATCCGAGCGGTGGTTCATGCGCCTGGCCCAGAAGGAATCGAAGAGGTGGCCGTAGGACTCTATCTCGACGCCGTCCAGCCCCCCTTCCTGGCAGCGTCGAGCGCCTTCCCCGTAGGACTTGACCGCCCGGGCAATGTCGAAGTCCTCCATGGCCTTGGGAAAGGAACGATGGGCCGGCTCGCGCACGCAGGACGGCCACAGCGTCGGCAGCCAGGGGTCCGCGTACGAGGACGTCCGCCGGCCGAGATGGGTGATCTGGCACATCAACGCGGCACCGTGGGCGTGAACGCGGTCCGCGAGCTGCTGGAAGTAAGGAATGATTTCGTCGCCGCCGATATCCAGGTTGCCGAAAGCCGGCGCGCAGTCCCGTGCCACCAGCGCGGAGCCCCCGAACATCGTCATTCCCAGGCCGCCCCTGGCCTTCTCCTCATGATAGAGCTGATAGCGCTCCGTCGGCAGCCCGTTCTCGCTGTAGTGCGGCTCGTGGGAGGCGCTGAAGATGCGGTTCTTCAGGCGCAGGTGCTTGAGGGTAAAGGGCTGCAGCAGGGGATCGTTCTTCATTGGCGCAAGTCGGCGTGTAGAGGTGTCGGCAAGAAGCTGAGGAGCCGCAGAGCCTCGACGGCCCGGTATGTCTCGTGGCTGCGGCGCCCCCGCCACGCTCCAATCATGAATACACCAAAGCCGCACAGGATGCCAGGGCCGGGCACCGCGGGAAACCCCGCCCGCCCCGGGGCGCGCAATGCTGCTTTCAGGCGCTCTCGCCCCTCGACGCGCGTCGCCGCGATCTGCGGACCGCGCCCTGCTGGGATGGAGCCACGCCCGACACCTGGGCACGCATGCCTTCGGTGACTGCTCCGAGGCGCCGGACGACGGTGTCTATATCCGGCAGCGGCTCCCTCTCCTGTTCCTCCAGCGCCCGGCGCATCGCGCGGACATGTTCGGCGGTGGTGCCGCAACAGCCTCCGATGATCGTTGCTCCGGACGCGTAGGCGAGCCGGGCGTACTCTGCCATCAGCTCGGGGGTTCCGCTGTAGACGATCTTACCACCCACGTACCTGGGTATACCGCAGTTGGCCTTGGCCACCAGTACCGGCTTATGGGGGCCCTTGTCCCTGGCCTGGTTCATTTGCAGTATGGCGGAAACCACTTCGGCGGCCCCGATCCCGCAGTTGGTGCCGCAGGCCATGGGGACCGGGCTCAGGGCCGGCTGCATGGCGATGATCTCTTGGGCGGATACACCCATCATGGTGCGGCCGTTGGTGTCGATGCTGAAACAGGTCACAACCGGCAATCCGGTCTCCGAAGCCCCCTGGACCGCCGCCTGAACCTCCTCCTTCGAGGACATGGTTTCGATCCACAGGACGTCCACGCCGCCATCTTTGAGGGCCCGCGCCTGCTCGGCGAAAGCGGCCACCGCCTCGTCAAAGCCGAGAGTTCCGACCGGTCTCAGGATCTCGCCGGTCGGTCCCATGGACCCCGCGGCCACCACGGTCCGCCCCGATTCGTCGATCACCTTCCTGAGAATCGCCGCAGCCCGCTCGTTGAGCTCCTGGACCCGGTTCTGCGCCTGGTGCAGGGAGAGACGGTGGCGGGTGCCTCCGAAGGAGTTGGTCAGTACGATGTCCGAGCCTGCATCGACGAACCCCCGGTAGTGGGCCTCGATGCGGTCGGGGTAATCGATGTTCCACAGCTCCGGCGCGTCGCCGCTTTGAAGGCCCATCTCGAACAGACCGGTCCCCGTGGCGCCGTCCGCCAGCAGCCAGGGCCGGGTTTCCAGGAGCTCCCGCAGAATGTCAGTCATGGTTGGATCTTCACCGACACGATCAGGCATGTCTTGTATCCGCACTTCGGGTCTAAATCAAGCCCCCTTCAAGTGGGGGCGCTTTGCGCCGAAGCAATGCCATGGGTCAGCGATGCTTATGGTAGCTGGTCGGACCGAGCCACATAGCAGGGGATTGTCGACCCAGCCTGCTCCGTGCCGCATCACCAGGCCCAGGAACCCGAATTGAGAAGGTTTGGGTGAGGGGGCTACGTGTTCGAACCACCCTCACCCTGACCCTCTCCCCCCAGCGGGAGAGGGAACTCTTGCCCCATCTCGGTGCCTCGACTTCCTCCTCCCCCCCGATGTCAACCGAAGGAGCAGCGTTAAGGCATGAACCGGGAAGGGTCTTTGTCGACCGTCTCGAGGCAGGAGCCGAGAGCGAGCCTGCACGGACGCACTTGCGGCGTGTCGACAAAGACCCTTCCCGGTTCATGCGGGGCATTCCAGTTCGATCTCGGCAGGCCCCGGGAGCGCAGCACCATCAAACACTGCCAGTCGGAATGAATTCCGACCCACAGGGAAGTGGGGAGTGTCGGAGATCGTCGGGAACGGGATCCGACCGACCCACTTCGGAAGTGGGGAGTGTCGGAGATCGTCGGGAACGAGAGCCGGCCGACCCACACGGGCCGGCGGAATCCCGCCCTACTTGAGCGCCTTGGTCAGTGCCGGCACGGCTTCGAACAGGTCCGCGACCAGGCCGTAGTCGGCCACCTGGAAGATGGGGGCTTCCTCGTCGGTGTTGATGGCGGCGATGACCTTGCTGTCCTTCATACCCGCGAGATGCTGGATGGCACCGGAGATACCAATGGCGATGTACAGGTCCGGGGCCACGACCTTGCCCGTCTGACCCACCTGGTAGTCGTTCGGCACATAGCCGGCGTCCACGGCCGCGCGCGAGGCGCCGACCGCAGCATTCAGGGACGCGGCCAGCTCCTCGATCATCTGGAAGTTCTCCGAACTGCCGACACCACGGCCACCGGATACCACGATACGGGCGGAAGTCAGCTCCGGGCGATCCGTCTGAGAAAGATTCTGATCGACGAAACGCGAACCCGTGCCGGGCGCAGTCGCCTCGATCTTTTCAACGGACGCGCCACCCCCTTGGCGGGCGGCGGCGTCGAACTTCGTGGTCCGCACCGTAACGACCTTGATGGCATCCGAGGACTGCACCTTGGCCAGCGCGTTGCCGGCGTATATCGGACGCTCGAAGGTGTCCTCGGAGAAAACCTCGCTGATGTCCGAGATCTGGGAAACATCCAGAAGAGCGGCGGCGCGCGGCATGACGTTCTTGCCGTAAGTCGTGGCGGCGGCGACCACGTGGCTGTAGTCCTTCGCCACGCCGGCGATCAGCGGTGCGACGTTTTCAGGCAGGTGGTGCTCGTACGCGGAGTCGTCCGCCAGCAGGACGCGTTCGACGCCGGGCACCGCGGCGCAGGCATCCGCAACCGCGCCGCAGCCGGAGCCCGCCACCAGCATTTCCACCGGGCCGCCCATCCGGCCGGCGGCGGTGACGGCGTGCAGTGTCACCTCGAGCAGCTCGGAGTTATCGTGTTCGGCAAGGACCAGGACCGCCATCAGATCACCTTCGCTTCGTTTCTCAGTTTGTCCACCAGCTCTTCGACGCTTCCGACCCGCACCCCCTCGGCGCGCGGTGGCGGCTCGCTGACATTCAGGATCTTCATGCGCGGCTCGAGATCCAGACCAAGGTCCGCCGCCGCCTTCTTGTCCACCTGCTTCTTCTTCGCCTTCATGATGTTGGGAAGCGATGCGTGGCGGGGCTCGTTCAGGCGCAGATCCACGGTCACCACGGCCGGCAGATCGAGCTCCACGGTCTCCAGGCCGCCGTCTATCTCGCGAACCACCTTCACGCCGCTGCCCTCGAAATCGACCTTGGAAGCAAACGTGCCCTGCGGCCAGCCCAGCAGCGCCGCGAGGCACTGCCCGGTCTGGTTGCAGTCGTCGTCAATGGCCTGCTTGCCGAGCAGCACGAGCTGAACGGACTCCTCGTCGACGATCTGCTTCATGATCTTGGCGACGGCGAGCGGCTCCAGGTCCTGGTCGCTCTCGACCAGGACGCCGCGGTCGGCCCCCATGGCCAGCGCCGTGCGGATCGTCTCCTCGGACTTGGCCCGGCCGATGGATACCGCGATGATCTCCTCGGCGCTGCCCGCTTCCTTCAAGCGCACAGCCTGCTCCACCGCGATCTCGTCGAACGGGTTCATCGACATCTTGGCGTTGGACAGGTCCACGCCGGAGCCGTCCGGCTTCACGTATGCGCGGACGTAGGGATCCAGGACACGTTTGACACCTACCAGTATCTTCATACTCGACCTGTCTTTCGATTGAGTGATCGTATCTGCGAGCGACCTACGGATTTTACCAGACGCCTGCGAGCCGCGCGCCCGCCCCGCTGCACATCACGAGCTTCGAGGTCACGCGCCGACCGTGGACGCATTCGATCCGAGGGCTTGCGAAGACGGTACCCTGCCAGGCCCCGGATGGGCACCAGGGCGCCTGAAAGCGCGGCAGTGTAGCTTGCGCCCGGGAGGCGACCCAATGCGTTTGCGACCGCGTATGATGAATATGCGTCATGGACATGACGCAGGTAAGAAGATAGCGGTCGCGAGTCGCGCTGCATGAAGAACGGGAATATTCAATGATTCGCGCCGTACCGGGCGAACCTGCAGTTGTCGCGCCCGGCCTTGAGCCGAAGCCGGAAGAGCCGATATGAGTGACACCGCAGCAAGACGAAGACGAGGGGGCGGCCGCGAAGCCCGCCAACGCAGCCGCAGCGAAGCAGCCGCGGTCCGAATCCCGTACATAGTGAGACGGGTACCGGTCTACGAGATCCTGGACGACGAGGCCCTGTCCCTCATAGAAGCCAATGCCGATACGATACTCGAGGAGATCGGCATAGAGTTCCGGGACGACAGCGAGGCCCTGGCATTATGGAAGGAGCACGGCGCGGACGTGCAGGGCGAGCGGGTCCGTTTCCCCAAGGGCATGTGCCGGTCCATCATCCAGGCGTCGGCGCCCGCCGAGTTCACCCAATACGCCAGGAACCCCGCCAACAACGTCCAGATCGGCGGCAACAACCTGGTTCTCGTGCCTGGCTACGGCCCGCCCTTCATCCGCAACCTCGACGAAGGCCGCCGCTATGCGAGGCTCGAGGACTTTCAGAACTTCGTGAAACTCGCCTACATGGCCCCGGCCCTGCACCATTCCGGGGGCACGCTGTGCGAGCCGGTGGATATCCCCGTGCCCAAGCGTCACCTGGACATGGTGTACAGCCACATGCGCTACAGCGACAAGTGCTATATGGGCTCCGTAACGGCCGCCGAGCGCGCTGCGGACACGATGGAGATGACCCGGATCCTGTTCGGCGATGAGTTCATCGATCCCGGGACCGGCAAGGAGCGAACCTGCGTCGTGAGCCTCATCAACGCCAACTCGCCGCTCACCTATGACGCGACCATGCTGGGGGCCGCCAAGGTGTACGCGCGTGCCAATCAGGGAACGGTCATCTCACCGTTCATCCTTTCCGGCGCCATGTCGCCGGTGACGGTCGCCGGCACCTCCGCCCAGATCCTGGCCGAAGCCATGGCCGGAATGGCGTTCGTGCAGCTCGTGCGGCCGGGAGCGCCCGTGGTCTTCGGCACCTTCTCGAGCTCCATCTCCATGCAGTCGGGCGCACCCACCTTCGGTACCCCGGAGCCCGCGCTGGTCATCAACGTCGCCGCAGCCCTGGCCCGGCGCCTCGGGGTCCCCTTCCGCAGCGGCGGCGGACTCACCGCCTCCAAGATCGCCGATGCCCAGGCGGGATACGAGTCGGCTAACACGCTCACCAGCGCCGTCGCCGCCGGCGTGAACTTCATGCTGCACACCGCAGGCTGGCTGGAAGGCGGGCTGGCGATGGGCTACGAGAAGTTCATCCTGGACGCCGACCAGGCCGGGATGATCCAGGCCTTCTGCAACGGCGTGGATCTGTCCGACAACGGCCAGGCACTGGACGCGATCCGTGAAGTGGGTCCCGGTCAGCACTTCCTCGGCTGCGCCCATACCCAGGCCAACTTCCAGAGCGCCTTCTACCGTTCCAGCACGGCCGATAACAACAGCTTCGAGCAATGGGAGTCCGAGGGCGGTCTCGACGCCTCCCAGCGGGCGAACAAGCTATACAAGAAATGGCTGGCGGAATACCAGGAACCGGCACTGGACCCGGCCGTGGACGAAGCCCTCCAGGCCTACATGACGCGGCGAAAGTCGGAGTTGCCCGACAGCGGCGAGTAGCCGCCCGCCAGCTATTCCCGTCCCCGAACGGCCCGGTGACCAAGCGTCCGGGCCGCTTTTCAATTGCGCGACCGGGTGTTTAGCCCTATATTTCATAGCTGTTACCTGTTGAAACGGACTCGACAGGGGCGCCCGCGCACCGTTTCGCGTCGCACAGAGAGGCACGTTCCAATTTATGTCCAGGTCCGCAGAGAATGCCCTGCCAAGGGTCTTCAATTTTCTCGTGGTTCCGAACTTCACCCTGATGGCCTATACGGCGGCGCTGGAGCCGCTGCGCATGGCCAATAAGCTGTCCGGGCAGGAGCTCTACAAGTGGAACACGGTCTCCCCCAACGGCGCGCATACCACCTCCAGCAGCGGCGTCACCATCCCCAGCGACTACACCACCCGCGACGAGCTTCCGAACGGCGCCCTGCTGGTGTGCGGGGGTATGGACGTTCACCTCGCCAACACCCCGGAATTCCAGGCATGGCTGAAGAAGGCGGCCAAGAAGCACAGCCCCGTCGGGGCCTTGTGCACCGGCAGCTTTCTGTTGGCCGAAGCCCAGCTCCTCGACGGCTATCGCTGCACCATCCATTGGGAGCATATCGCGACCCTCCGGGAGACCCATCCGAACCTCGTGGTCTCCCAGGAGCTGTTCGAGGTGGACCGCGACCGCTACACCTGTGCCGGCGGCGTCGCCGCGATGGACATGATGCTGCACCTGATCCGGCGCGCCCAGGGCGCGGAGCTGTCCGCCGCGATATCCGAGCAGATGATCTGCGACCGGGTACGCGACAAGAACGACCGACAGCGCATTCCGCTCCGCCACCGGCTGGGGACAGGCCAGCCCAAGCTCCTCGAGGCGGTTTCACTCATGGAAGCCAATATTGAAGAGCCGATGGCTCTGGATGAGCTGTCCCGGCACATCGGATTGTCCCGGCGCCAGCTCGAGCGCCTGTTCAAGACCTACCTCGACTGCGTGCCCACCCGCTACTACCTGCAGCTTCGCCTGGAGCGCGCCCGACAGCTTCTGCTTCAGACCAGCATGCCGGTGGTGGACATCGCACTCGCCTGCGGTTTCATCTCCGCGCCCCATTTCAGCAAGTGCTACCGCCTGATTTTCGGCATACCGCCGCGCGAGGACCGCAGGCGGGCCGCCTCGCCGAATTAGCGCCCGCACGATCCCCCAACCGTTCCTATCCCAAACGCCGCGGCGTAGCCGGATCAAGTCGGCCGGTTTCGTACGGCGGCTGCCTCGACCTCGTTGCCTGCTTCGCCCGTGGATCGCTCCGAAGCAGGGCGAAGATGGCCCAAGGCGAGGAGACCCATGAATCCCATGACATAGTTCGTGTAGACGAAACGAGGATAGTAAGCGTGCCCGAAGAACACTGTCGGTCCGACAAGCAACGCAAGAATCACTATGCAGAGTAGCCTGGACGCCGGCGGGCGCCACAGAGAGAAATAGATCAGCCCGAGGAACGACGCCGGCGCAAACAGGAGCGCCGCCGCGATCGTGTGCAGGTCGATGTGCTCATTCGGAATCCCCACGTACGTACCGAGCTTCCACGCGAACAGGTGCAGGGTCCGTGCGGCCAGTTCGTGAGTCGGGACGGACAGGTTCAGGATCGCGCCCTTGTTTTCCACCAGCAGTCTGAAGTCCCCTGCATAGTACAGATTGTGATAGACGGGGAGTAGAAAAACGAGCAGGAAAGGCAACACCAGCACGTATCGCCTCGTCGCAAAGACCTGAAGGGCGGCCAGCGCAACGGCAACGGGAATGAGATTCTGCCGCACGAACGGAATCAGCGCCAACAACACGATCGCCAGGAACTGCCTGTCGCGCAATAGCGCCCCCGCGTACAACACTCCCAGTGATACCGCAAGCCACTCGGACAGTCCCTGCACCACATTCTTGGCGGCATAGGGTGCCGACAGAATCAGGATCAGCGCCGTGAAGCGACCGAGCGGCGATTCGAGCCTTCTCGAGACAGCAGCGCCGACGGTGAGAACAGCGAGCAGGGCGGTCAGGTTCAGCAACTGGGTGAGTCTGTTTTCGCCGCCGGTCAACCAGATCATCGCGGCAAGATAGTAGCGATACCCCGGTTGGTCGATGAAATCCTTTCCGTGATGCTTGTAATACACTCCACCGGACCCCCACAACGTGTGCTCGCGCAGCATATTATGGGCATACACGCTGTACCTCCATGGGTCGTCTCCATGATAGTGGGCTATCGGCTGAAACAACGCATGAAGGAACAGCACGCTCAGCAGCAGACAAATGATTATCGGAATGGCGGAGACGCCGTCCGCGCGCGCCGTCGCGAACGTGTGGTAAGCGAGGTAAACCAGCCCGGCGAAGAACGGAACGAACAGCGCGACCGTATGCGGACCCAGCGCTTGATTGCTCCTCGTCAACAAAGGCTCGAGCGCCAGTATCGCCCCGGTCCCGAGCACCAGGAGCGCGGTTATCAGCCAGATCTCATGCCGTGCCGGCAATAGACGCAGGCTGAATGGCTCTGTGTCCGATGACCCGCCGGGCTGCTTCGCGAACCGCATCGCCTCGTGGGTTCCTGCAAACGTTGTTGTTAGAGAAGGGAAAAGTGTCGATCGCAAACGGCAGTTGGCACGCAACACGACGGACCGCCACGCTCCGAACAACAGCGGATTCTACGTTGCGGGGCGAAGCAGGGTCCAGCGGGAACTTCACGTTTCGAAAACTACACCAGGACAGTAAAATCGGTTACTGCTTTCAACCTTCGTGGGGCATTCGGGACCGTGAATGACGTACGGCGCAGGTACTACGCACCCGTGCTCGTGCTGCTGATCGCAGCCGTTGTTCCGTTCTTCCTGCTCGTCCACTATGCCCAGCCGAGCGCCGATGACTTCTGTTATGCCGATATGTTTCGTCATAACACTTTCTGGAACGGCATCAAAGAGCAGTACCTGGGTCACAAGGGACGCTACGCGACTCTCTTCTTCACCGCCGCATTTCACCGCCTCGGGGGGATGCTGCTGACCTACCAGTACGCGATGTTCCTGTTCCTCGCGGCCTTGTCCGTTGCAGCGTACGTATTCGTCCGTGCCCTTTTCGAAGACGCGACATCCCCGAAACGCACAATCTTCCTGGCGCTGGCCCTGGGCGCACTGTATCTGGACACCATGACCAAGGTGTCGGCAACCTTGTACTGGCTGGACGGAGCACTTCAGTACCAGCTCGGGGCCGTCTTTGTCCTGCTTTCCCTGGCGGCCCTGCTGACGCTGCACCGAACGGGGCGGTGGCCGCCCGCCGCGGCAGCCTGCGCGTGCATATTCGTGGCCGTGGGCGCGACCGAAATCGCGATGATGACTCTGGCGGCGGTGGTGGCCGTCATGGCCTTCAACCGGATGTACCTGACAGGACGCGACCGAAAGCAGTGGACGGCGGTCATCCTCGTGACGGTGCTCTCCTCGGCACTGCTGCTGCTGGCCCCGGGGAATTACGTCCGCGAGCAATACGCAGCGCCCGGCGCGGGTCGCTTCTGGCTGTCCTTCAGCAACGCCTGGTATTACGGCGGGGGCCTGCTGGCCGATTGGCTCTCGAGGCCCGTGTTCTGGCTGGCCACCGCCGCCTTCATCGCTCCCGCCCTGAGGCTGGTCTATCTCGATGGGGTGAGGCGAAAAGCGGGCTGGGGCCGATTAGCGGTGATCGTGGCTCTCGTTCCCGGTCTTCAGTGGTCCTTTGTCTTTGCGTTGTGGTTCGCCGCGGCCGACAATCCTCCGGACAGGATGCAGAACATGATGTACCTGCTGTTTCTCATCGGATGGTTTACCGCCGTCCTGGAGCTGGTCGCTGTAATCGCCGGCCGCTGCCGGCTCCCATTCACCGACCAGGTGTTCCCCCCCGCCTTGCGCGCCGGCAACCTGGCGGTTGCCGTCCTGTTCGCGATCTTCCTGGTAGTGCAGGGTCACACTCCCACCGCGTGGGGCGATCTCGTCCATCGCGCGCGCGGCTACGAGCGGCAGATGCAGCAACGCTACGCGACCATCGCCAATGCGAACGAGCAGTCCAAATCGACAAATGACCACCGTGTCGTCGTCCTGCACCGGATTACCGACCCGCCGTCGTTGCTGATGTACACGGACATTCAACCCGACCCCAGGAACTGGCGAAACACCTGCTTCGCACGTTACTTCGGTCTCAAAGCCGTCGTCAGGCGGTAGCGGACCGGAGGTTCGGGAGCAGAATCTTGAGACCGGTGAAGGAAGAAGGGCAACGCGGCCGCTCGCGTAGTACCGACGCTACAGAGCTGTTTCGCCTCGCCTTGCTGGCGCTGGAACGTCCGCTCACCCGGACCGGTCCCGACTGCCACGCCGCCCGTGCCGACAGGCTCCGGGAATCCGCCGGCCTGCTGGTGGATGCGTTCATCGCCGCGCGGGGCGGCGCGCCGGGAAGCGACCGGGAGCGTGTCCCATCGCTGAACCGTCAACCCCTGTCGAATCCAGCGAGCGTCGGAACACTCGCCGCCATACTCGAGCTGGACACGGGCCGCGAGTGGAACCCCGCCCGAATCGACAGGCTCGACACTCTCGAGCGTGAATATCGCGCAATACTCCCCCACCTGCGGTCGGCCCTGCTGCGGGAGATCCCGGGCTACGAAGGCGTTCTCGGGTTGTGCGGGCGGGCCACCGGCAGCACCGTGCTGCGATGGACACTCGGCGTTGTTGCCGCCGCCTCGATCGTGCTCGCCCTCGCCTATCATCTCGCCCGGCCGCAGTACGTACTGAACCTCGGCGGTCAGGTCTTCTGGACCGGGCCGTCGAGCAGCGTCTTCAGCGAGGACCGATCGAAGCGATTCGTGGTGCACGTGGACGATCAGGCACATCGCTACAGCGTGCCTCTCGGTGCACCCGCCGAGATCGGCAGGCTCCGCATCGACCCCGTGAACAGAGTGTACGCGACCGAGGTCGATATTCTCGCCATTCATCTGGCGGACGCCGCCGGCAACGAGAGCCCGGATCTCTCCGCGGGCGACGACGCGTCGTGGTCCTGCGTCAACTGCCGCTGGTTGCCCCGCACAGAGCAGGTCCGGCGGCTGCGACCGCTCAATGACGACCCGCACATCGTCGGTCCACCCCTCGCGCCCTTCAAGGCGGTGCGCGTCGATATCGCCATACGGGCAACGGCGAGAAAGACTTTCTGGGAGTGGGTGACCCGGCTGAAGAAAGAGCAGTGAGCGCGGCGACGAAGTGCGCGTCAGGCGGCGAGCTTGCCGCCCAGACGGTCGACCACTTCGCGCGTGAACTCGGTGGTGCCGAGACTGCCGCCGAGGTCCCGCGTGCAGACGTGCTCCGCGATGGCGTCGAGTACGCTCAGGCGCAGCGCGTGGCCGAGGTCGTAGCGGTCGACGTGATCCAACAGCATGCCGAAGGCCAGGAAGATCGCAGTCGGGTTGCAGACATCCATGCCGGCGATATCGGGCGCCGTGCCGCCGGCGGGGTCGAACATCGCGATGTCCACCTCGCGGTTGTCCTTGAACGAAAAGCTGCCGCTGGCGCCGGTACCGAGGCTCCCCACCAGCCCCGAGGCCATGTCCGAGAGAAAGTCTCCATACTCGTTCAGCACCAGAACCACCTCGTACTGCTGGGGCTTCATGATGATTTTGGCCAGGAGGGCATCGAACAGCTCGACGTGATATGCCACGTCCGGGTAACGAGCGCGCACCTCGGCCACGACCTCTTGAAACAATCCGTCGGTGACCTTCTGGATGGTGTGCTTGGAAGACGAGGTCATGCTCCAGCCTTTCTTGCGGGCGAGCTCGAAAGCAAAGGTCGCCGCCTGCGCGCAGGGCTCTCGCTCCACCATCCTCAAGGAGACGGCCGCGTCGCGGCCGATGAGCTGGCCCGGGTCGTCGTAAGTCCCGCCCGTGGCGATGCGCACGATATGCAGGTTGACGTTCTCCTTGAAGTTCGATGAGATGCCGCGGATGGAGATGGCGGGACGGTAGATGACGCTGAAGCCCAAGCGCCGCCTGATCAGGGCGTTGGGGCTCTGGGTCCGGGTCACCGTCGGGTATTTCAGCGCGAGGCGGGTGCGGCGCATCGACCGCTCCGCGTCGTCTATCGCCGCCTTGACGTCGCGTTCGCGCGTCTCGAGCGACCAGTCGATGCTTTCGAAGCGAAACGCGACGGGCATCGCGTCCGCGACCGCGTGAACGGCCTGTGCCAGCTCGGGGCCGATGCCGTCACCCAGAAGCTCTGTAATCTCGATCATGGCGGAGCGGGAGGATACGCGATGCCGCGCCCCGGCGTCCAATTTGCGGGCGCGGTATCGTTCGACGTACCGTGCCTCACTCGTACCGTCGAGACGCGACTTCGGAATGCATCAATGTGGCTTCTACGTTGCACGCGGAAGATCGTGCGCGAAGGCAGGCTGCTCCCCGTGATCGACACCGGCAGCACAGTGTCATGAGCCCACGTGTGACTCGTCTCACGGCAATCCTGTTGCTGCCGGCATTGCCGCTCGCATCGGGATGGCTGGCGGGCCTCCCGCGCGGCTTCGCCGAGCTTCCTCCGAAAACGGTGTACATTCATCCGCCGGCCTTCTCGGCGGCAGTCTACATCCCGTTGGCGGGTCTGCTTCTCCTCGCCGTCGCATTGTTCGCCGCACCGCGGCGCTTCGGTTTCAAGGCGGAAGGCTTTTCCGATCTGGCGCCCTTCGAGTGGTATCTGGCACCGGACCCAGGGCATCGATTTCCGGCCTGGGGATGGATCGGTACGGCGCTGGTGGGCGCCGGCTGGGCAGTGGCCTGGACCCATCCCCAGTGGCTCGGCCGGCTTGCCGATCACAGCTTCGTCCCCCTGTGGCTGGGCTACGTCCTGGTGGTGGACGGGCTCGCCTTCCGGCGCGCCGGAAACAGTCCCCTGTGCAGCCGCCCCCGCGTCTGGCTGGCATGGTTCGCCGTCTCCGCGGTGACCTGGTGGTACTTCGAGCTCCTCAACCGCTTCATACAGAACTGGGTGTATCTCGGTGTCCAGGACTTCTCCCCCCTGCGCTATGTGCTGGGCTCCACCCTCGCCTATTCCACCGTCATTCCCGCGGTGCTGACGACCACGGCTCTGCTCAGCACCTTCGATTACTTCCGGCGGTCGTTCCTTCGCCGTGTGCCCGGAAGCGCGGTGCAACGACGGGGCCCGTGGTGGCCGATTACGGCGGTCGGTGCCGCCGCCCTGGTATTGATGCCCTGGTTTCCGATTGCGTTGTTTCCAGTGATCTGGGTGGCGCCGCTGATGATCGCGACCGGTGTCCTGGAGAGTGCCGGGGTCCCTACGGGCGCCGGCCACGCCGTGCGCGGAGACTGGGGTCCGTTCGTCACTCTGGCCGCCGCCGCGGTGATCTGCGGCTTCTTCTGGGAACTGTGGAACGTCGGCGCCACGCCCAAGTGGATCTACCAGATCCCCTGGGTGGATCGATTCAAGCTGTTCGAGATGCCCGCGGTGGGTTATCTCGGATACCTGCCTTTTGGACCGGCGTGCTGGGTGTTCCGCCTCCTGTTGATGCCCTCCCCGCGTCCGGGCTAAACGCGCTGCCACGCTCCTCGTCGCAGCCGGGACCGCGATACGCCGCCGCGACCGCACACCGACCGCCCGTCGGGGGCTGGAAAAGGCCTGCGGAAGGCCCAAGACTGGGGTAAACTGGAATATATGACATATATTGAGCGGACCGGGATGGGTCCTCGCCCGCCGGCCCGGGCATTGTCATGAAGGCGTGGTCATGACGTCGCTGGGACCCAGCTACGGAGAGTGGTGGAAGGTACCGGCGTCGCGGCAGCGGCGACGGGTTATCCTGGCCCTCTTGCCGGCGGCCCTCATCGTGTTGTGGGCGGTCGTCCCCTACCTCACCGGCGCGCATCTCGACCACGCCCTGTTCAAGGCGATCGAGCGCAACGACCAGCGCGGTTTCGAGTCGCTCCTGCGCCGGGGTGCCTCAGTGACGGCCCGCGACACGGACGGCGCCACGGTGCTGCACTGGGCGGCGGAATACGACCGGCCGCGACTCGCCGAGCTCTGTCTCGAGCACGGCGCGGACGTGAACGCCGTCGACCGCAATGGCGTGGGCGCCCTGCACCAGGCCGTGCGGCAGAAGGACGCGAAGCTTGTCGCCCTGTTGCTCAACCGCGGTGCCAACCCTGACCTCGAGAGCCCGCAATACGGAACGCCCTTGAATTGGGCGGTCCGGTCGGACAGCCTCCAGATGGTCCGAATGCTGCTGGATGCCGGCGCGGCGGTCGACGCCCGGGACCGCAACGGCTGGACACCGCTTCGCGTTGCCGTCACCCGTGAGGACAGGACGATCGCGGACCTGCTGCTGTCCCGCGGCGCGGACCCGAATGCTTCCCCAAATACTGCCAGTACCAGCCGGCGCTCCATGCTGCAGGAAGCCGCCATCGAGAACAATATGGCACTGGCCGCCGACCTGCTCGCCCACGGCGCCGCCGTGGATGCGCGTGATGCCAAGGGCAACACCGCCTTGCACCACGCCGCCCAGCACGGATACCGCAGGATGGCGGCGCTTCTGATCGCGCACGGCGCCGACGTCAGTGCGCCGGCGGGCGCCTTCGCGGTCACGCCGCTGCATGTCGCGGTCAAGCGCGGGCACCTCGCCACCGCCCGCCTGCTCGTCGACGCCGGTGCCAACGTCAATGCCGTCAGCGAGCTTTACGGCACCCCGCTCCATTGGGCCGCGGATGCCGGCAACTGGCGGGCCGCCTTGTTGCTGATGACCCACGGTGCGCGGACAGGGGAGCGTGACAGCTTCGGGTTCACGCCCGCCGAGAGAGCCCGCCACCGCGGCTTCAATCGCCTCGCGCTGCTTCTCGACGCCAATCGCCCGAACAATGGAGACCTGGACGCTTCCGGCGTCCGGCCCTGGGGCGGTCTCGCCCACCTCCAGCCCTGCAGCTTCCCTCCCTACCTGCACCGCGCCAGCCGGGTATTCCTCGACGACTACATCCAGGGCAATCTGTCCCTTCAGGAGTTCCGCCGCCGCTTCTCGCTGCCGAACTCGGACTACATCGCGCTCGGCGGCTGTGTGGCAAGCCTCTACGAGAGGACCAGTCGACCTTGAGCCCGGCCGGGCGCCGGGAATGAGTCTGCTACCGATCCTCACTCTCAGGGCCACACGGCGCCCGATCCATGTCCAGGTTCAACCCCGCCGCGAGAGCTGAGAGCGGCGCTCGGCCCCCGGTGTCATACTCGACGACGTATGGCAGCTCGTCCCGCGTCAATGGCTCCTGTGTCCCGATCTGGAGCTCGAGAACGGCGAGATCGGCTTCAGAAGCATCGGCGCCCCGCTGCGCCCTGGCTACGATGCGCCGCCGCAGCTCTTCCGCCGAAGCCCGGCAGTGAAGAATCCGGAACGGCACCGCGAGGTCCGCCGCCAGGCGACGGAAGCGCGTGCGCTGGGCGTGCTTCAGGAAGGTGGCGTCGACGATTACCGGGTATCCGGCACTGACGATCTCTCGCGCCAGCTCCAGCAGGCGGCTGTAGATCAAATCCACGTTGTGGTCCGTGTAACGCTCCCGGCCCTTGTCCACTCGGCGGTCCCGCTCCACGTCCGAGCGCACGCGAATCGCATCGCTCGCCGCCAACAGGCGCCCGGACGCGAAAGTCTTGCCGGAGCCCGACAGACCGTGGGTGATGATCAAAGGCGTGCCGGGCGCCTCGCGCATCAGACCCACCGCGAGGTCGAGGTGAGCGCCGGCGTCGCCCAGGCCGGCGCCCGCCTGTTCCATCTCCTTCAGGCACGCGACCTCGGCGCGCACAAGGGCCCGGTAGATCTCGTAGAAGTGCAGTACCCTCAGTACCGAATAGTCGCCCGAGGCCTCGAGATAGGTGTTGCGAAATTGACGCGCGAAGGCGCGCTCCCCGTGAAATCTGAGATCCATGGTGAAGAACGCAACGTCGTTGGCGACGTCTATCCAGCGCAGGTCCGGATTGAACTCGATGCAATCGAAGGCCCGGATCCGACCCCCGGCCAGAAACAGGTTCCCGAGATGAAGGTCGCCGTGGCACTCACGCACGCGTCCATCACGCAACCGGCGCTCGAGCCACGGACCGAGGATGTGCGCTTCGTTCTCCGTGTATTCGAAAAGCCCTTGATAGCGGGGCCGCCCTTCGAGCATCCCGGCATCGCCAATCGGAGCCCGGCAGTCGCGGACATTGGCTGCGATGACGCCGGGAGTGCCGTACCCCATACCGGGGGCCGCCCGGTCCGCCGCGGCATGCACGGCCGCGACATCCGCCGCGAAGCGCTCCATCATCGCACCGGTCACGAGCCCCGGTTGGGACAAACAGCGACCCAGCAGCATGTCCTGGTCGAAGCGCCTCATCTTGACGGCGTACTCGATCGCCGGTCCGCCCTCCCTGAAGGTGGGTGACTCCGCGGACCCGTGGACCGGGGCCACCGAGAGATACAGCTCCGGAGCAAAACGCCGGTTCAGTCGAAGCTCCTCCCGGCAGAAATAGCGGCGCTTGTCCAGCGTCGAGAAGTCCACGAAGCCGAAGTCGACCGGCTTCTTGAGCTTGTAGGCGTACTCCCCCGCCAGCAGGACGGCGGATATGTGCGTCTCGATTACCGATACCCCGGATACCGGATGATCGAAGGCTTCCGGGTTGCGCAGGCGTTCGACCAGTGCGTTGAATTTGGTGAGGTTCAAGTATCGTTCCGTGTTGCATGCAGCCGGTCTCGGCGGCCCTCACATTGTGTCACGGCCGGCCGCCTCAGTGCTGCGCACCGTAGAGCGCGTGCGCCCGCCTCTCGAAGGCGTCCACCAGGCCCACCAAGCGGCGGTTGAAGGGAGCGTCGACGAGCCGCTGGACAAAGCCGATTCCAAGTCTGTAGCGGGCGGAGAAGACGACGGCGCAGCCGGACTGGTCAAGGGCTTCGAAGGTCCATCTGATGGCGAGCTCGCCAAAGGGCGCGTCGAGGGTCTGGATTTCTATGGCGCGGGGCCGATCGAGACGCGCCTCGCTCACGAAACGCCATTCCCCGGGGCCGAAGCTCACCGACTGCTCGACAAGGAGGCGGTCGGACTCGCGCAGGCTGACCCGCACTTCGCGCCACCCCGGTACGAACTCGGGATAGCGCTCGACGTCAGCGACCAGGTCGAAGAGGCTGGCGGCGCCGTAAGGCAACAGCAGGCGCCGCTCCAGGGAGGACGTCACGAACGATGTCCGGGCGGGGCGGTTCCCGGGAACTCATCCGGCGCCTGACCAGGCTGCCGCCCCTGCCCTCACCACTGTGCGATATACGAAACGCCGATCACGTTGGCGGTGTAGTGCGGAGCCGAGGCCCCGAACGTGAGCACCCGTGGGACGCTGTTGACGTCGATACCATCCACCGTGAAATCGTCCGAATTGAAGTACTCGAACGTGTAGCCGATCCGCAGGCGCCTGCCCTTCTTCAGCTTCCAGTCGCCCTTGACGTCTATGCTGTGCAAGGTCGACTTCAGGGTCGGCGCGTCCGTGACAGGCTGCAGCGCGCTGCCGCCGCTGAAGCTGAAGTCGGTGCTGGCCAGCGACGCCGTGTAGTCGACATCGATGTCGAGCTTGTCCCGGATGGCGTTCCACGTCAGCCCGGCGCCCAGGGAGTGCACCCGGTCCGTCGCATCCCTCGCCCACGCGCTCGCGGGGTCCGTGAGGCTCGTCCCGGGCCGGAAGGAAAGGCTGCGCATCGTGTCATCGAACTGCTCGTAGGCGTAGAAGGCATGAGCCATCACATTGTCATTCATGGTATGACTCCAATCGAGGGATGCCCTCAGCATTTGCCGGTCGGTCAGGCCGAGCGTGGAGTCATGAAAGGACTCGTTCTGAAACCAGCCGGTGACCGTCCAACTCGTCATGGCCGTCGACGACAGATTCAGGGTTCCCTTGATCTGGTCCAGCGAGCGGTCGGCCTCGTAGTACTTACGGATGTCGGGATTATTCTGGAACTGCTCATCGGGCGCCACCGTGTTGAGGAACTCGAGGGTGTGGCCCGCAAGGTACGGCACGTTGCCCTGGTAGGAGTCATTGCCGTTGCGCTCGGCGTGAGTGTAGCTGAGGCGGCCGCGCATGGACTCGGAGAAGGTCCGGCGCAGCTTTGCCCTGATCGTGTGCTCATCGGTGCGCGAAACTTCCGAATACGTACGCGAGTTCCGCTCGAACTTGTACTCGAGGCCGAGATTCGTGCGCATGCCGAGACGATGCTCGACCTCGGTGTCGAACAAAGCCTTCTTGTATGAATAGGGAAGGTTTATGCGGGCGTTGTCGTTGGCGATGCCGCCGGGCTGGTTCTGCGCATCTCCCACGATGCGCACGTAGATATCCTGGGGCGTCGAGTTGTCCTGGTCCTCATAGCGCAGGTGCGCCCGCAGGTGGGTGCGCGGCTGAAGCTGGGTGACGTACGCCAGGTCCGCCACCAGGATATCCAGCTTGCCGTCCAGCGACTGTCGCGGCAACCCCTGGGTCAGTGTCAAAGCCGGGTTTGTGCTGTACGGCAGGAATTGATCGTTCTGGCGAAGCATCGAGTACGAGAGCTGCCCGCTCAGGCGGCTGGTCTCGCCCATGTCATAGCCGCCGGAGAAGGTGAACTCGTGGGCCTGGTTGTCGGGCGCCAGGCTGTAGCCCCCGTACGCCGGGTAGCCCGCGGCCTTCGCCCACGGTCCGCCGCTGGCCTGCATCGAGTAGGGGTTCTGAAAGTTCAGGACGTTGTTGTTGTCGTTGAAGAACGACCCGTGGTACTTGAACTCCATCTGCAGGTCGTCCGCCACGTAGTCGGCCGTGGCGTCGATGTCATTCACCGTGAAGTCGTCGGGACGCGCCAGCGCCACCGCTGAAGGATTGCCGCCGTTCGTGCCGAAGCCGGCGAATATCGGCTTGGTGCCGTCGCGTTCCTTGTGGGTCGCCGCCAGGTCGAATGACCAGCGGTTTCCGGGAAGGTACGAGAACGTGCCGGTCAACTTCTTGCGCTTCGTGCCGATGTCGACGTTATGCAGCGCCTGAGCGAGAGTGCCGAACCCCTGGGTGGTGGGCGCGGCCTTCCAGTTGGCGGGCAGAGTCAGCGTGGTGCCCCCAATACCGATGTATGGTGTGCGAGCATCCTGGATCAGGTTGTGGGGAATTTCCTTGTACTCCACCCCGACCTTGTAGTGCCCCTGGTCCCCGTACTCGGCGTTGAAGTCGCGCGAGTCCAGGCCGAGGTTCGTGCCGCGGATGCGATAGTAGTCGGTGTTGCCGCTGTCCCAGGGCTCGCGCTTCAGGATATCGAAGTTGAGTATTCCGAACGCCCCGGACTCATTCAGACCGGTGTATTCCCCGAACTTGGCCGAGTCCTCGTCGTTGTATCCGATGCCGGCCTCGATACTACTGTCGTAGATCGGCTCGGCCTTCTTGACGGGCGCCGCCCCGAGCGTGAATCCACCGCTGTCCTGCGCCACGCCGACCCCCGGCGCCAGCAGGACTGCACAGGTTCCGCTAGCGATCAACAAATTGCGCACCTTCATGTCGCCTCCTCTCAGGCCGCCACTGCGGCCGTTAATTGTCGTGCTCTGCATCCATGGGTGTTCTTGGACTCTGATCCCGGACCGGACATCACCGCAGGAAACGCACACCCGAGGGGTCATTCGAGCCGTGAATCTGCGAATGACAATTCAGGCATTGGTTGGCGATGGTATGGATGTCCAGTGTCTTGATGGCGCCACCGTCATACAGGGTGCTCGGATGGTATTCGGTAGCGTGGCACTGCTGGCAAAGCCACGGACCCCGGGTACGGAGCAGGGTGACCTGCGACGAGCCGTGCGGCGTGTGGCAGATCGTGCAGTCCTCGCGTACCGGCTCGTGCTCCCACAGGAATGGACCGCGCTTGTCCTCGTGGCACTGATAGCAGGTCTGGTTGACGGTCGCCTTCTTCAGCAGGTCGCGCGTGTACGAGCCGTGAGGGTTGTGGCAGTCCGAGCACTTTACGAGCCCCTCCCGGATCGGATGATGGGAACGCTTGAAGATCTCGGTTCGGATCTCCGTGTGGCACTTGAAGCACACCTTCTGCTGCCCTTCGCTGGTCTCCAGGGGGAACTTGGCCTTGTGCGGATTGTGGCAGGTGGCGCAGCTCAATCCCGCGAACTGATGGGTGCTGCCCCGCCAGTGCATACGCTCCTTGTTCTCGTGGCAGCCCAGGCACACCGCGTTCTGCTTGGCCACCGGCGTCGGGGAGTTCATGCCGAAAACGACCGTGGGTGGCCTGCGCTTCTGGCCGGGCGCCGGCGTCTCGATATGCTGCGGGCTCGGCCCGTGGCAGGTTTCGCACTGATGCGCCGCGAAGGGCGTTCGGCTGTCGCCCATCTGTCCATGCGCCCGGTGCAGGATGCCCGTTATCTTGGGATCGTCGTGGCACTTGAGGCAGGTCTTCGCCCCATCCGGCGCCCACTTCAGCGGCTCGCCAGTGGTCTCCTGACTCGCCGCTGCAACCACGAGCTGCCCGGATCCGGAGCTCTTGTCCTCGTGAGCCGCCCAGGAGACACCTGGGATCAGCATCAGCGCAATCAGGCCGGGAAGTATCGTTCTCGCCGTGGCCCTTATCTTTCGATACGTCATGCCCGCGTCCTCCAGTGTTGCGTCGGCCTGGCCGACTATTGTTTCTTCGCGATCAGCTCACCGTCACCGCCACCCAGGGTCAGAGATCGCTTGAACGACACGTAGTGACGGCGTCCGTCCGCATAGCCGTCATGTATCGCAAAGCCCACATAGTACGTATGGCCTTCGCTCAGGTTCTTTTCGCCGGGACCCGAGGCCTTCAGCGGACGGCTCAGGGTCACTGTCCAGGTACCATCTTTGAGCGAGGCCTCGGTGCTGATCATCGGCTTCTCGTTCACGTGCCGCTTTTCCAGGATGTACCCGTCGACCGGCACAGCCTTGGCGCTCTTGTCGGCGATCACTGCCTGCCAGTACTCGACGAATATGTCCTTGCTCAGCATGTCCTTGAGCTCACTGTCGCTCTTGTAGTTCTCGTCGCCGCCCTCGGCGGTGACCTTGGTGCGGGACCGCGCCAGGTACTTCGTCAGGTCCTTACCGGCAACGGCGTTGGGCATGCCCTTCATGTCGTTGTGGCATGTGGCCCAGCACCCGCCGCGAGCAAAGGACGGCACTGTCCCGTCACCGAGCATCATGTTGACGTGCAGCAGCTTGTCCGATTGAGGCTTGGGCGCCTTGAATCCCGTATCTTTCCAGGAAAGCTGGACATACAGGCTTTGCGAGTCATAAGTCGTCTTGACCTCGACCGGCAGTGAGCCCGGCTTGCCCGGGATGGGGTCCGGCTCGTGCTTCTTGCCGGTCACCATGTCCTTGCCCATGTCAGGCTCTTCGCCCTTGTGACACTCGAGACAGTCCTTGCCGCCGCGGAATTTCTCCGCGCCGTCATGTTGGGAAGGTATGAGGAGGAACTCCCACGAGGTTTCTCCCGGATAGAAAAGGGTGATCTTCGTTGCCGGAACGCTGCTCCAGTCGACGGCTTCCGCGGGACCGCATACAAGCATACCCACCACCATGGCCCCTGCTAAGAGTGCGATTCCAGGCCTGTGTTGCTGCTTCTTCACCTTACCCTCCAATCAGGGGCGGCCCGATCCGACCGCCCGGTCAAAATGTAAAGTTCTTCGGTGCTTCCTCGCTCTTCATGCCTTTTGGCAGTGTGTGAGTGATCCCCTTGTGACAGTCTATGCACGTCTTGCCGTCCTTGATGGCTCCCTCGTGCGCGGTCTTGGCACTGGTGCGCTGGTCGCTCAGCACCATGGCTTTCCACGAGTGACAGCTCCGACACTGTTGCGAGTCGTTGGCTTCGAACTGGGCCCACACTCTCTTGGCGAGCTCCAGCCGATGGGCTTCGAACTTCTCCTTTGTGTCGATTGTGCCCAGGAAATGATTCGGGAGCTGGACGAACGTTGCCTTGACCTTGTCCGTCATCACCGAGATCCAGCTGTCGTGGGGAACGTGGCAGTCGGCGCACACCACACGGACACCGACCTTGTTCTTGTAATGAGCGCTCTTGATGTATTCGGGGTACACCGTATCCCGCATCTCGTGACAGGAAATACAGTAGCCGAGGGTATCGGAATACATCGTGTAACTGGCTGTGGCTCCGGCCACGACGAGGCCCGCGAGTCCACCGATGATGAATACACCGAGCGTGTATAATTTTCCCCGCCCGCTCATCGCGCCGGTCTCCTCTGCAGACCGGGGCACGCCCGGCGCGGCGCTCCGCAGGCGGTGTTGGGAGGTGAGATCTCGGGGATGCCTGTCGGCAAGCGGCAGGATGCATTTCCCCGCGGTTCGATCATGAAGCGATACGGCGAACCGACGGCGTCCAATTCTTTCTTGTCAGGCTTTCGCACGCTCTTCATGCGATTACCCCTCCCGTTGTCTTTTATTTACGGCTTCAGTATATATTAACCCTAGACGTTCGCGCACCAACTAGTCCAGCTAAACTGTACCCGTTATTGATCTGAATCAAAGAAACGGGTCTGAGCCGTCGATAACCGGCTGCCTGAGGTGCGTCCGCCCTGACATAGGTCAATCGGAGAAGCCTGTATGATCCACACAATGCGCGTATGTTGAAAAAATTGCTGCTCGTCGTCTCGATGACGACCCTCATCGCCGGATTCGCCGTCGCCGACTCCCAGACCCGCCACATCATGCACAACGTGGCCGACTCGCTCGGGGTGCTTCTGCCCTTGTCGCTGGACGGCGACAAGTTTCTGAGCCCGTCCAATCGTCAGTTGGTGGAGTCGAATCTCGCGAAGCTGGAGAGCTCGGCCGACGCCCTCGCCAGGCACGGCGCTTCGGGCTCCCTGGATTTCGAGCTGCTGGCCTCCGCATTTGCCCGGTCCGTCAGCCGGCTTCGCAAAGACTACCGGTACAAGAACCCGGCGGACGCGCGCTACCTCCTGACGGACCTGACCCAGCACTGCGTGGCCTGTCACTCGCGCGAGCCCACGACCCGCGATTTCCCCTTGTCCGCGGCTCTGAACAAGTACCTTCAGGAGGAGTCACCGGTGGGTCCCGAGCGCGCGCGCCTGCAGGTTGCACTGCGGCAATTCGGGGGCGCGATGCAGAGCTGGGAAACGGTGCTCCTGGACCCGTCCGTGCAGCCGGTCGAAATGGCAGTGGACGGTGATTTCGTCGAGTATCTGACGATCGCCGTGCGCGTGGAGCAGGAGTACGACCGCGCCGCCCGGGTGCTCCGCAAGGTAGCCGCACGTGATGATGTGCCCTTCTATCTCCGGCGCAAGCTGAAAACCTGGATCGGTGATCTCGAATCGATGCAGCCGCACCGGGAGCAGCCGATCACCATGGAGGAAGCGCGCAGGATTTTCATGCGGCCCGAGAAGCACCCCGGCCTTCTGTCGGACGATTCGAACCTCGTCTCCGACCTGGCCCTGTCTGCTTCCCTGCGCCGCATGGTGGAGTCCGGGAAGAATGATCCACCTGAGCAGCTCGCGGAGGCCTACTACATGCTTGGAGTGATCGACGCCAGAACCGTCGGTGTCTATTCCGCCCTGCCTACCATGGAGCGCTTCTGGGAAGCGTCGATACGGACAGCGCCGCACAGTCACTACGCGGTGGAATCCTATGCCTTGCTGGAAGAGTACGCCGCCACGACCTACTCGGGAGACCTGCCGTTCGAGCGCACGAACGACATGTTCGCGCACCTCGCGAAGCTGCGTGCCATGATGGGGCTCAAGTAAGAACGGCTTCGCTCCACATCGCGGCCGCTCCGGGCCCGGTTAGAGATGTGCCGCCGCACCTGCCCGGGGCGGGTGTGCGCCGGCCCGTCGCCTGCTCACATACGGAACAGACGTCCGTAACCTTCGCGGTGGTCGTCGACACCCGCCAGCCGGAGGCTGTGCCAGGCCATGGCGTGTGTGCTGGCGGTCGCGGGCTTGCCCAGAGCCTGCTCGATTGCCTCGATTACGCCCGCCGCTCTCAGCGAAGTGCAGGATACGAACACGCCATCGACCTCCTCGCGGCGACCAAGGGCGATCGCGGCGTCACGGATGGCCCGCGGACCGATACGGCAGACCTCCCTGTCGTCCGGCACGTTGAACGAGCCCATGGCGGGTACGCCGATGCCGCGCTCTTCGAGATAGGCACGGATATGTTCATTGATGTCGTCAGCGTAGGGGGTCAGCAGGGCGATGCGCTTCATGCCAAGCTCTTCGAAGGCGGCGCGGGCGGCGGTGATCGGCGTAGTGCATGAGCATTCGGGACGCGCGGCCCTCATCAACGCCAGCACCCTCTCCTCGCCGATCACCATGCTCGCCGAGGTGCAGCCGTACCCGATCGCGTCCAGGCGAATACCGGGGAGGAGCAGGTCGGTCGCCTCCGTGATACGCGCTTCCATCTCCCGCAGAGTGTCCTTCGAAATGGTGTTGGAGCTGGCTATCCGGCTCTGGTAGACGGCGACGCCGGGCAGGTCCAGCAGGCATCGATACTCGTGCTCTATGGTCTGGTCGTTCGACAGCACCACCAGGCCTATTCTGGCGCGGCTGCCTAAGCTCTCGTCCACGTCGAAGGGCAGGTGCGTCAAGTTGACCGCCGGAGACGAGGTTGGGGATGAGGTCGGCATAGTGTTGTCTCCGGGAGGGGTTGTCACTGGGTCGTCGTCTGTTGACGTGTCGTCATTCAGTGCGGGCGCATCGCATCCAGAGGTATCGCCGGCTCGCGGTCATTGATGACGTCCGCGACCAGGCGCGCCGTGCCGCAACACATGGTCCAACCGAGGCTTCCGTGTCCGGCGTTGAAATAGAGGTTCCGGTAGCGGCTCGATCCCACCACGGGTTGGCCGGTGGGTGTCATCGGCCGCAGGCACGCCCAGTACTCGGGTTGATCATAGTCCGCTGCATCGGGCATCACCGCCCGAAACGCCTCAATCATGCGCGTGAAGTCCGCCGCCCGATACGTTGCGTCGTACCCGGCGATTTCCACCACGGAGGTCACCCGCAGCCGGTCGCCGAGCCGGCTGAAAGCGATCGCCTGGTCTTCCAGCAGCCCCCCGATGAGCGGCCCGCGATGCCCGGGGCCGACCGGGAACGTCGCCGAGTATCCCTTGACGGGGTAAATGGGCAGATCGATGCCGATCGGCCTGGCCAGCCGGGGCGCTTCCACCCCCAAAGCCAGCACGTAGGCGTCCGCGTCGAGCGCCCCCGCCGAGGTGGAAAGGTGCGAGACGCGGTCCTGCTCGATCTCGATCCGGTCGATAGTGCAGTCGAACAGGAACCGTGTGCCCATTGTCCGGCATGCGTCGGCAAGCCGCCGGGTGAACTTCCGGCAGTCTCCGCTCTCGTCGGTGGGACAGTACAGGGCGCCGGCCACCCGTCCCCCCGAGTTCCCCAAGGCGGGCTCGAGCTCGACCACCCCGCGCGCGTCGAGCACTTCGATGTCGTAGCCGAGTCCCTGGAGGATTTCCATTTCGCTCCTGCCCTCGCGAAGGGAGGCGTCACTGCCGTACACGTATAGCAGGCCGCTGCGCCGTGCGTGATAATCGAGCTCCGCCCGCCCGGCGACCTCATGCAGCAAAGACTGCGAGTACCGGCAAAGGCGATAGGCGTTACTGGTATTCCGGGCCGCCCTGGCGTGCGTGCACTGCCGCAGGAACCGCATTCCCCATCGCAACATCTGCCAGTCCATCCGGGGTCTCAGCCGAAACGCCTGGTCGCGCCTGAACAGCGACTTGAGCAGGAGGCCGGGCGCCTTGGGTGAGGCCCAGGCGATGCTGTGCCCCAGAGTGATCAGCCCGGCATTCGCGTAGCTGGTCTCAGCAGCCGCCGCGGGCTGCCGGTCCAAGACGGTGACGGCGTGGCCGGAGCGCTGGAGCTCCCAGGCCGTGGTCACGCCCGCGACCCCGGCGCCCATCACGATCACGTGCATGCCGGGAGCCCGGTGAGCGTGCGGATCACCGATTCGAGCCGAGTCCCGACGCTCGAGGGGCGCCTCTGGTGGACACACATCAGGATCACCTGGCGCCGCCGCCCATTGTTATTCGTTTCAGACATCGGTTCGGGTCGCGTAAAATGTCAATGCACTATAGCCCGCGAGGCCCCGGCGCACCAAAAGTGAACGCACTACCCGACTCCTTCAAGCTCGACGGAAAGACCGCACTCATCACCGGTGCGTCGGGCGGGCTCGGAAGCCATTTTGCCCGCACCTTGTCCGCCGCGGGCGCCAGAACCGTGCTCGCCGCCCGCCGGCTCGAACGCCTCGTCCCCCTCAGGGATGAAATAGAGGCGGCGGGCGGCACCGCAACCGTCGCCGAGCTCGACGTGAGGGACTCCGCCAGCGTCGAGTCGATTTTCGCCGGAGACGGAACGGGTGCGATCGACATCCTGGTCAACAACTCCGGCGTCGCCATCGGCCAGCCGGCGGTCGACATCGATGAGGCCGGCTGGGACCGCGTGGTGGACACCAACCTCAAGGGGGCCTGGTTGATGGCCCAGGCGTTCGCACGCAGCGCCATCGCCCGCGACTCGGGGGGCGCCGTCATCAATATTGCATCCGTGCTCGGGCGCCGGGTCGCCAAGGGAGTCGCGCCATACGCCGCCTCGAAAGCGGCGCTCGAGCACCTGACCCGCGCCCTGGCTCTGGAGTGGGCGCGCTATCGTATCCGTGTCAACGCCATCGCGCCGGGCTACTTCGAAACCGACATGAACCGCGGTTTCCTGGACAGCGATGCTGGGCAGGCCACCTTGAAGCGAATCCCCCAGCGCCGCGCCGGGAGGCTCGAGGAGCTCGACGGCGCTCTGCTGCTGCTGGCGGGCGATGCCTCGAGCTACATGACCGGTGCCACCGTCGTAGTCGACGGCGGCCACCTCTGCTCCACCTTGTAGACCCGCCACCTCGTAACCCATGGACTTCAAACTCGATCCCAAAGTCGCGGAGCTGCGGACCCGGATTCGCGCCTTCGTCGACACCCATATCATCCCCCTCGAGCGGAACCCCGACGCCTACGACGGAGGCGGCAACATCGCCGATCCCTGGCTCAACGACCTGCGCGACAAAGCCAGGGCCGAGGGGCTCTGGTGCCTGCAGCTTCCGGAGAACCTGGGGGGCCGGGGACTCGACAAGACCGGCATGGCCGTGTGCTACGAGGAGATGAACCGCTCCATATTCGGGCCGGTCGTGTTCAACAGCGCCGCCCCCGACGACGGGAACATGATGCTGCTCGCCCGGGTCGCGACGGGGCCTCAGAAGGAGCGCTGGCTCGCACCGATCATCGACGGAAGCGTGCGCTCCGCCTTCGCCATGACCGAACCGCATCCCGGCTCCGGATCCGATCCGGGCATGATGCGCACCACCGCAAGCCGCGACGGCGACCACTGGATCATCGAAGGGCACAAGTGGTTCATCACCGGCGCCGGGGTGGCCCAGCACTTCGTCCTGGTGGCACGCACCTCGAGCGACCGCCGCAAGGGCCTGACCGCGTTTCTGTTCGACCGCGACGATCCGGGCTGGGAGATCGTGCGCCGTATTCCCATACTGGGCCCCGAGGAGCACGGCGGGCACTGCGAGCTCAGGTTCGACGGCCTGCGTATTCCCGACGAGAACCGCTTGATGGAGGTCGGCGACGGCCTGAAGGTGACGCAGATCCGGCTGGGCCCGGCCCGCCTCACCCACTGCATGCGCTGGCTGGGCCTGGCGCGACGCTGCCTGGAGATCGCCGGGGAGTACGTGGCCGAGCGTGAGTCGTTCGGGTCGACCCTCGCGGCGCACGAAGGGGTGCAGTGGATGCTGGGTGAAGCCGCGATGGCGATTCAAACCGCGCGCCTGTTGACCCTCTACGCCGCGTGGAAGCTCGACCAGGGCGACTTCGCCCGCAAGGAAATCTCCATGGCCAAGGTGACGGTGGCCGATACCCTGCACAAGGCGGCGGACACCGCGATACAGCTCTGCGGCGCCAAGGGATATTCGCGGGACACCGTGCTGGAATGGATCTATCGGTACGCACGGCAGGCACGGCTCGTCGACGGCGCCTCCGAGGTCCACAAGATGGTGCTGGCCAAGTCACTGATCGTCGATCCGAAGAAGTTCTGGTCATGGAACTGAGGCTCGACGGCCTGATGGAATACATCAGGCGCCGGACGGAGTCCGGGCGGGTATCGCTGAGCACCCGGCGCCTGGACGGGGGTGCCATCCAGGAGAATCACGCCCTGGATGTCACCGTCGCCAACGGACCGATGCACGGGGAGCACAAATGGGTGCTGCGCACCGATTCGCCCTCGGGGGTACGGGTCAGCCGGTCCCGGGAGGAGGAGTTCGCGCTGCTGAACGCGGCGCACAACGCGGGACTTACCGTGCCGAAGCCGCTGTGGCTCTGCAGCGATCCGGCCATCATCGGCCGGCCTTTCTACATCATGGAGAGAGTGCCGGGCACGGCCGACGGACGCCGGCTGGTCCGATCGAACTGGACCGTCGAGCAACGTCGATCGATCTTGCAGGCTCTTGCCGGAGAGCTGGCGAGGTTGCACGACATCGACACCAACGACCCGGCCTTGTCTTTCCTGCGACCGGCCTCCGGGTCGCCTGCTCTTCACCGCGTCACTCAATACCGGACCTATCTGGATGAGCTGCGCGATCCTCAGCCGGTCGTCGAATGGGCACTGCGCTGGCTGGAGCTCAACCCCCCCGCCTGCGACGAGACCGTGCTTTGCCATTGCGACTTCAGGACCGGCAACATCATGATCGACGGCGATCGGGTGACCGGCATCCTCGACTGGGAATTCGCGGATCGCAGCAGCCCGGTCGAGGATCTGGGGTGGTTCTGCGCACGGTGCTGGCGTTTCGGGACCGACCGCTTCGAAGCCGGCGGCATAGGCGACAAGGAAGACTTCGTAACCGCCTACGAACGGGAATCGGGCCGCGCAGTCGACCGCGACGCGCTGGCCTACTGGCAGATCATGGCGGAAGCCCGTTGGGCCGTGATCGCTCTGCAACAGACCGCGCGCCATCTCTGCGGACGCGAGGAATCCCTCGAGCTGGCCCTGACCGGCTACATGGTCCCGGAGATGGAGATGAACCTGATCCAGGCGATAGAGCGAGCCGGCGCCTGTTAGTCCGAGCTGGGTGGCGCGGCCACGGGGACAACGAATTTGCGCTTCGGCGGATCGGTCTTTCCGTTTCGTCGTCTTTCCAGGCCCCCATCTGCTGCAGGAGAGGCATCGAAGAGCATTCGGGGAAGAGTCGAAAACGAGGCCAGGACCCATGAAGGGGACATCGAGCGCGTTTCGAGGCCCACTCGCTTGGGTTTATAATGAGCACTCGTGTTCGCGTTCATCCCTGACCCCCGCTCCTGCGGGAACGAGCTCGCCCCGGCTGGATCCTTCCATCCATGATGCACAAGCAGAGCAACACCCCGAAGCCGGATGACCTGTTACTGAGTGCGCGCGAGGCCTTGAAGGCCGTCCTGCGCGATCCGGATAGCGACCATAGCTATACCATCCTGATGGCAATGAACGCCATGGGGATCGCGGCAAGAGCTTTCCAGGCGTCCGAACCCGGCCCCGCTCGTCCCGACAAGAGCGATGCGGAGCTCAAGAGCTGGATTCGCGAGGCGGACGAGGCGGCCATCCTGGATCCCGGGACCGTGACGGGACTGCGGCGGCTGGTGGAGTCCAAACTCGCCGTGTCGAATCCTCGCTTCAAACCCGAACGATCGAAGGACAAGCCGTGAACAGCATTCTCAAAGACGTACGCATCGACGACAAGTACACCGTCGAGGACGGGCGCATATTCGTCACCGGCATCCAGACCCTGGTGCGTCTGCCCATGCTGCAGCACCAGCGCGACCTCGCGGCCGGACACCGCACCGCGGGCTACGTTACCGGCTACCGCGGCTCGCCCCTTGGGAGCCTCGACCTTCAGCTCCAGCAGGCGCGCGAGTACCTGGATGCCAACCACATCGTCTTCGCTCCGGGTATCAACGAGGACCTGGCGGCCACCGCGCTTTGGGGCTCCCAGCAGGCCCAACTGGGCGGCGAGGGCCGCTACGACGGCGTGTTCGGTATGTGGTACGGAAAGGGGCCGGGGGTGGACCGATCGGGTGACGCACTGCGCCACGCCAACCTCGCGGGCACCTCCCCGCTGGGCGGCGTGCTGGCGCTGACGGGAGACGACCATACCTGCGAGTCGTCCACCACGTGCAACCAGAGCGAGCCGGCGATGATGGACGCCATGATCCCGGTGCTGAACCCGGCAGGGGTGCAGGACATCCTCGATTTCGGCCTGTACGGCTGGGCGCTGTCGCGCTACAGCGGTTGCTGGGTGGCCTTGAAGTGCGTGCACGATACCGTCGAGGCCACCGCGTCCATCGATATTTCCCCCGCTCGCGTCGAGATCGTAATCCCGACGGACTTCGAGATGCCCGAGGGCGGGCTCAACATACGCCGCCCGGATTCGCCCCAGGAGCAGGAGCGGCGGTTGCATGATTTCAAGCACCTCGCGGCGCAGGCCTTCGTCCGGGCCAACGGGCTCGACAAAACCGTCTTCGACAGCGTTGACTCCCGTCTCGGCATCCTCACCACCGGCAAGTCCTTCCTCGACACGCGCCAGGCTCTCTTCGAGCTGGGCATAGACGAGCGTGAAGCAAAACGCCTGGGGGTCCGCCTGCACAAGGTCGCGATGAGCTACCCGCTGGAGCCCCGGGGGATACGCCGCTTCTGCCGCGGCCTCGAGCGCGTGGTGGTGGTGGAAGAGAAGCGCGGTCTGGTGGAGGATCAACTCAAGGCCATCCTGTACAACGAGTCCGAAAGACCCCGGGTGGTCGGCAAGCGCGACCTGGACGGCTCGCGGCTGTTTCCCTCCACGGGACGCCTGGCGTCCAATCACATCGCGCGCCAGCTCGCCCGGCACATCCTGGAGCTGCGGCCGGATCCGGACCTCGATGGGCGGCTGCGGCGCCTGGTGGAAAGACTCGAGTCGGGGCCGTCGTCCAATGTCTCGCCCATGGTCCGCACGCCGTACTTCTGCGCCGGCTGCCCCCACAACACCTCGACCGTGGTGCCGGAGGGCAGCAAAGCCCTTGCGGGCATCGGCTGCCACTACATGGCGCAGTGGATGGACCGCAATACCGCCGGATTTACCCATATGGGCGGCGAGGGCGTGAGCTGGGTCGGCGAGGCACCTTTCAGCACTCGCGGCCACATGTTCCAGAACATCGGTGACGGCACCTACTACCACTCCGGGCTGCTGGCGATACGCGCGGCCATCGCCGCCGGCACCAATATCACGTTCAAGATCCTCTACAACGATGCCGTGGCCATGACCGGTGGCCAGGCCATGGACGGGCCGCTGTCTCCCGAGCGAATCACCTGGCAGGTGCACGGGGAAGGCGCGGGAAGCATCGCGCTGGTCAGCGACGATCCGGGCAAGTACCGGCACGACGACCTGGCTCCCGGCACGACGGTTCACCATCGCGACGATCTGAATGACGTGCAGAAGACGTTACGGGAGATCCCGGGCACCACGGTGATTATCTACGAGCAGACCTGCGCGGCGGAGAAACGGCGGCGCAGAAAGCGCGGCACCTATCCCGATCCGGCCAAGCGCGTGTTCATCTACGACGAGGTGTGTGAAGGCTGCGGCGACTGCGGTGTGCAGTCGAACTGCGTCGCGATATTACCCAAGGATACCGATCTCGGCCGCAAGCGGGAGATAGACCAGTCGGCCTGCAACAAGGACTTCTCCTGTCTGAAGGGCTTCTGCCCGAGCTTCGTGACGGTCTACGGCGGCGGGCTCAAGCACGGCGTCAGCGACACCGATGCGGTGGACAAGGCTCTGGCGGGCCTGCCGGATCCCGAGTGGCCGGCGATCGACGGGACCTGCGACATCGTTCTGACGGGCGTCGGCGGCACCGGCGTTGTCACCATCGGCGCCATACTGGGCATGGCGGCGCACGTTTCGCGCAAGGGCTGCTCGGTGCTCGACATGATGGGCCTGGCGCAGAAGGGCGGCGCCGTGATGAGCCACATCATTCTCGGCAACGACCCGGGCGACGTATCGGCCACACACGTGCCCGCCGGCGGCGCGGATCTGATTCTCGGCTGCGACATGGTGGTGGCGGCGAGCCCGGGGGCACTCAGCCGGTCCCACCCCGGCGCCACTTACGCGGTCGTGAACGAGTTCGAGATGATGACGGGCGACTTCACCCACGACCGCGACAAGCGGTTTCCGGCCGAGGAACTGAGGTCGCTCATCCGCGAGCACACCGGTTCGGGAAATGCCCTGTTCGTCGATGCCACCACGCTGGCGACCCGGCTGCTCGGCAACTCGATCGGCGCCAACATGTTCGTGCTTGGCTGCGCCTACCAGATGGGCCGACTGCCTCTGCACCACGATGCCCTGCACAGGGCCATCGATCTCAACGGCCAGGCCGTGGAAATGAACAAACGTGCCTTCTCTCTCGGCAGGCTGTACGCAATCGACCCCGGGAAAGTCCAGGCTCTGGCCTACCCGGCCGCGACCGGGCCGAAGCAGCCGCCCCGAACGCTGGATGAAATCACGACCCATCGCGCCGAGAGGCTGCGGGCCTACCAGGACGGCGCCTATGCCGAACGCTACCTGGAAACGGTGCGCAGCGTCCGCGCCGTCGAGAGCGCCAAGGCGAGAGGCTTCGACGGGCTGTCCCTGGCGGCCGCCCGCAACCTCTATTCGGTGATGGCCTACAAGGACGAATACGAGGTGGCCCGCCTGTTTACTTCCGGCGATTTCCGCGCCCGGATGGCCGAAACTTTCGAGGGGGATTACCGTATCGAGTTCAACCTCGCGCCGCCCCTTCTCGCCCAGCGCGATCATCGTACCGGGCGCCCGCGAAAGATACGCCTCGGGCGCTGGATGATGGGCGTGTTCAGGATCCTCGCTGCGATGCGCGGCCTGCGCGGCACGGCCTTTGACGTCTTCGGCTACTCGCGCGAGCGCCGCATGGAGCGGCAGATGCTGGCTGACTACTTCGCAGACATCGATCTGGTGATCCGGCACCTGGATCCGCAGAACCACAAGGTCGCCGAGGACCTGCTGCGCTGGCCGGAGTCCGTGCGCGGGTTCGGAGAAGTCAAGCTGGCCGCTCTCGAAGACGCCCTGCGCCGCCGTGACGATCTGCGCTCGGCTTTGGAGAACCCCTCCCGGCAAAGCAGCGCCGCATAAGCGGCGGTCCCTGGCGGCCTGCCGGGGTTCGGCCGGAAGCCCGCCTCGGACTCAGCGCTTCAATTGCCAGCTTCCCGTCACGCCGCTGGATTGACCGAACTTTCCGGACATCGTGTTCGCGTCGCTCAGGCTACCCGTGAACGTGACCGTCACCGGCGCCGGGGCACCGGACGCGAGGGTGGTGGTCATACTGATCGCGTTCCCCTGCTTGGTGCCGCTCAGGGGCCGTCCGACCCCTGAAACGATGAACATGCCGGTGAATGGCTGGGCGTCTCCATTCGAGTTGGAGACCGGTTGGCTTATCGAGACCATGAAAGGGGCCGAGCCGGCCGTAGCCGACGTGGCAGTGCCGCTCCATTTTCCCGAGACATTGTCGGTGAATCCATTGTCCGCCCCACCCCCGCTGCTGCTCCCCCCGCCGCATCCCGCGCCCAGCACGGCGATCACCGCCGCCAGAAGAACTGCTCTCGCTTTTCGCATCATTCCCCTCCCCTGCTCTTGCGCAGTCAATTTGATTTATTGGGCGAGGCGACAGGCATCCTCGAGCGGACTATCGGACTCTTTCATTCCAGGCGTTCAGCCATCGCGTCCGGCACCGCCGCGCAGCGCCGGCGGCCGATGCTCATCGATGGGCGAATCGAACGCGGGAGCGGTCCGCTTGATTATCGCCGACACCCCGTTTTTTCAATCAGTATAGACCACGTATCGGCAGCCTCCGGGCGTAGTTTGAGCAGACAAGGATCGGACACAGCGTCCACTGCGCGCGGGGCTCGGGGCAGCGAGTCATGGACGGCGCAGCGTGGCGACGCGTTTGCCCATCCCCAAAGTCGCAAGTAAGTAAGCCGCGTGCGGCCGTGTTTCCTACCATCCGTCGACGCCCGACGATGAAACCCTCATGACCGACCGAATCGCAGCATCAATAGAGCTCTCGCCCAAGCAGGCGGTGGAAAGCACCGAGCTGCGCGGCCTCTTTCCACGGGGTGTGCGCGTCTACATGACGGACATCGGCACGGACACATCCCGGACCATCGCCGCCGGGGCGGCTCGCCTGGCGGACCTCGGCTATGTCGCGGTACCGCACTTCGCCTCGCGGCGACTCACGTCCCACAAGGATCTGGAGGCACGAATCCGGATGCTGGCCGAAGAGGCCAATGTCGGCGATGTCCTGGTGATCGGCGGCGGTCTCGACAGGCCCGCGGGCGAATTTACCTCCACCATGGACGTGCTCGAGACCGGCCTGTTCGACAAGTACGGCATCAAGCGGATCGGCGTGGCGGGCCACCCCGAAGGCTCCCCCGATTTCAGCAAAGACGCCGCAGAGGAGGCCCTGCGGTTCAAGCAGGAATTCGCCAAACGCACGGACGCCGAGATGCGCATCGTCACGCAGTTCGGCTTCGACGCGCCCGGATTCATCCGCTGGGCGGACGGCCTGAGGAACGCGGGAATCGAGCTTCCGGTCCACCTCGGGGTTGCCGGGCCGGCGAAGGTGACGACACTGGTCAAGTTCGCCGTCATGTGCGGCGTCGGAGCCTCGGTTCAGTTCATCAAGCGCCGCGCGGCATCCCTGGGAACCATGGTCAAGGGGTTCGATCCCGAAGAAATCGTGAAGCCCATCGAAGCGCACGTCCGCGACTCGGAGCAGACGCCGATCGAGCAGATCCACGTGTTCGCCTTCGGCGGCATCAAGAAGGCCGCCGAATGGTTGAAGGAACGGGGTAGCTGGGTCGCCTGAATCTCCCTTTGCAAAGGGAAAAGGAGTGGATTTAGGGAAGCTCTGATTAATCGTTTACGTTGTCATTGCGAGCGCAGGGAAGCAATCCAGGATTCCTGCTATTCCTCGCTTTCTGGATTGCTTCGTGGCGTCGCTCCTCGCAATGACAGCATTAATCAGAGCTTTCTTAGTCGACTATGATCACCTTGCCGGTTATCGCGCCTTCGATACTCTTGGCGTAAGCCAGGCCGACGCGGGCCGATGACACCGGCTCGTGGCCGGGGAAGAACGGGCCGAAGGTGGGGACTGAGACGTCCAGAAGTCCCGGGCTCACCACGTTGATTCTCAAGCCGCGCGGCATCTCTATAGCCGCACCGGTTACGAAGCCCGCAAGCGCCCCGTTCGCCGTCGCCGCGCAGGTTCCGGAGCGGACCGGATCACGATCCGGCACGCCGCTGACCAATGTGAACGACCCGTCGTCGTTGACGTGGTCCAGACCGCAAAGAACGACGTTGACCTGTCCCATCACCTTGCTGTTGAGGCCGACCATGACCTTCTCCTGGGTGAGCTCCGTGAAAGGACCGTAATGCACGGATCCCGATGCGCAAGCCACGGCATCGACCTTGCCCGTCTTGCGATACATGGCGCGGATCGAATCGCGGTCGGTGATATCCGCCTGTATGTCGCCGCTGTTGCGGCCGACTGTGATCAGCTCGTGGCGGGGCCCGAGCTCGTTGCAGACCGCACTGCCGACGGCGCCGCCGGCGCCGATGACGATGATTTTCATACTCGTTCTCCTCGAGAATGCAGACTGGTGTTGATCATCTCGGCACGGGCTCGGCCGGCGCACCCAGGGGCCCGCCGGCGGTCAGCTCGGCGCACGCCGACGCCTGTGGCGCCGGCCACGGACCGAGTCTCCGGACATTTCACCGCCTGAGCGTTCGGGCAGCTTGACTCTCTTCCGGAGCTCCGGGAACGGATCGATCTTGTGGGGGATCGCCATGGCGTTGACGAAGTGCTCCTGGAACCTGGGCTCCACGGCGGTCTCGATCTTGTGGATGCGCCTCACGACCCGCTCGATCTCCTCGCGCGCGTTCCTGTCCATCAGGGCCATGCGCGCGCCGTCCCCCGCCGCGTTGCCTACCGAAAACACGTTGTCCAGATCGCAGTCCGGGATGAGGCCGAGGACCATGGCATACCTGGTGTCGATGTGGCTGCCGAAGGCCCCGGCGATCTTGATGCGGTCGACGTGGTCGACGCGCATGCGGTCCATCAGCAGCCTCACTCCGGCGTACAGGGCCGCCTTGGCGAGCTGGATCTGGCGTACGTCGTTCTGGGTAATTACGACCCGTACGTTCTCGTTCTCGTAAAGGAGATACGAAAAGGTCCGGCCATGGGGGAAGATCCTGTCGGTGCGGTCCGCAAGCGCACCGTTGATGATGCCGTCGGAGCTGATGATGCCGGTCAGGTACATCTCGGCAATCACCTCGATGATGCCCGAGCCGCAAATGCCCGTGACCCTGGTCTCACTGCTCCTGAACGCCTCGGTGTTCGACCAGTCTTCGCAGCCGATGACCTGAACCCGCGGCTCGAAGGTCTCGGGTTCGATGCGCACCCGCTCGATGGCGCCCGGCGCAGCGCGCTGGCCGCCGCTGATCTGCGCGCCTTCGAACGCCGGGCCCGTCGGACTCGAGCAGGCCATCAGCCTCTCCCGGTTTCCCAGGACGATCTCGGCGTTGGTGCCGACGTCCACCAGCAGCGTCATGGCATCGTCATTGTACGGGCGCGCCGACAAGACCATCGCGGCGGCGTCAGCCCCGACATGGCCGGCGATGCAGGGCAGCACGTAGACGCGCGCGTCGGGGTTGATTTCCAGCTCCAGCGCCGCGGCCGAGGTTTTCACGGATTCGTCGGTGGCCAGTGCGAAGGGCGCCCCGCCGAGCTCGATCGGGTCGATGCCGAGCAGCAGGTGGTGCATCACCGGGTTGCCTACGAAGGTCACGTCCAGAATATCGTGCAGCTCCGCGCCAGCCTCGGCGGCCACCTCCCCGATCAGGCGGCTGACGGCCTCGCGGACGGCGCGGGTCATCTCGCGGTCACCTCCCGGGTTCATCATGACGTAAGACACCCGGCTCATCAGGTCCTCGCCATAGCGGATCTGGGGATTCATGGCGCCCGATGAAGCGAGCACCTTGCCATCGCCGAGGTTGCACAGGTGCACCGCCACGGTGGTGGAGCCCACGTCTATCGCGGCGCCGTACACCTTGTCGTGAAAACCCGGCCACAGGGCAATGATGTCCCGCTCGTCGTAGACGGCGACGGTGACCTTCCACGCCCCTTGCCTCAGGATCTTCTGCAGGCTGCGAATCAGCGCCAGGTCACAACGCAGATCGGTCAGGCCCCACTCGAACTCGAGCGCGAGCTTCAAGCGGGTGAGGTCGCCCTCGGGGTTGTGCATGTTGGGTTCGGGCACTTCCACGTAGTGCAGCCGGACCATGGGGAACAGATCCAGATCCAGAAGACCCGCCTGCTTGCGCACCACCTGCCGGTGGACCTGGCTGTCCGGCGGCACATCGATGACCACGTCGTCCAGCAGGCGCGTCTGGCAGGCCAGTCGCCTGCCCTGGGCAAGGCCGAACTGGCGGTCGTATTGCGACTCGACGGGCCCGCGGGTACTCAAGTGGTCCAGCCTGGAGCTGATTCCGTGCTTGGCGAACTCCCCCTCCGTGCACAGCACCTGACAGCGCCCGCACATGGCACGTCCACCACAGACGGAATCGAGGTCGACGTTCAGGGTCTGGGCCGCCTGCAGCAGCGTCGTCCCCGGCTCGAACTCACCGCGCTTGCCGCTCGGCAGAAACACCACCTTGGCCGGTCGCTGGGACATGCTCGTTACGGAACTGCGGTCCGGCGCGACAAGGGTTACCGGTCCGCCGTGAATTGTGGGATATCGTTATCCAGTGTGTAGTAGTCGCCCTTGTCCGCGGTGTAGATGTGCGCCTGAACCGTGAGGCCGGTATCTCCGTTCAAGGTGCCCGCCATGATGGATGTGCGGTCCGTGTCGTCCCTCTTCCAGAACAGGCTCGAGCCGCAGTAACTGCAGAACCCCCGTTGCGCGGAGGGCGAAGACCGATACCAGCGCAGCACACCCTCGGGGTCGCGGATCGCGAGTGCCTCGTCACCGGCCTCGGTGGCGGCGACAAAGTGACCGCTGGTCTTGCGGCACTGGGTGCAGTGACAGGCGACGGCCGGTCGCAATGCACCGTTGACCGTGTAGCTGACGGCGCCGCACAGGCACCCGCCCTCAACCGACGGCACGGCGCCTCCGTCTGTTGCGGCGGCCCACCCCGGCGCCGGCGCTCGCTTCCACGACGTGAGCCGGGGTCGGCTCGCGGTAGGCACGGATCCACCTCGTGCAGTCCCTGTCGTGGCCCATCAGCACGTCGGCGGCGCGGATCGACTGCACGACTTCCTCGTGCAGCGGATTGGTGATGGCCGATGTCATGCCCGCGGCGATCGCCATGGAGAGGAACGCCCCGTTGATGCCATTTCGATTCGGCAGGCCGAAGCTGACGTTGGACGCGCCGCAGGTGGTGTTGCATTTGAGCTCGTCGCGGATCCGGCGCACCAGGGTGAACACCTGGCGGCCCGCGGTGCCCATGGCGCCGATGGGCATGACCAGCGGGTCGACAACCACGTCGGCGGCGGGAATACCGTGGTCGGCGGCCCGCTCGACGATCTTCTTCGCCACTTCGAAGCGAACGTTCGGATCTTCCGATATGCCGGTCTCGTCGTTGCTGATCGCCACCACCGCGGCCTTGTGCTTGGCCACCAACGGCAGGACGGTCTCGAGACGCTCGTCCTCGCCGGTCACGGAGTTCACCAGGGCCTTGCCCTGGTAGACGTCGAGGCCCGCCTCCAGCGCGGCCACGATCGAGGAATCGATGCAGATCGGCACGTCGGTCAGCGACTGCACGAGCTGGATGGCCTTGGCCAGGATCGCCGGCTCGTCCGCCAAAGGGATGCCGGCGTTGACGTCCAGCATCTGCGCGCCGGCCTGAACCTGCGCGAGGGCATCCGACTCGACCCGCTTGAAGTTGCCCTCCTTCATTTCCCGGGCCAGTATCTTGCGGCCGGTGGGATTGATCCGCTCTCCGATCAGCACGAAGGGCCTGTCAAACCCGATAACGACCTCTTTCCTGGCGGAACTGATTACGGTGTCGGTCATTTGTTCTTCTCTACATCGGTTGCTTCATTAAAGACACGGGCGCACTGGCAACGGCGGCCGCCGGCACTCACCCTACCATGGACTCCACCGCCCGGCATCCTACTCATTTGAAGCTGCCACGTCATTGTTGCCTTTCGACCGGATCAGACGGGTCAGATCTTCATCGGAAATGCTCGTTTCGAACTCCTGGGCGACCCTGTCGACCTCCGCCTGCAGGTCCGACATCGCTACTTCCCGGGACTCGCGCCGCCACTCACTCAGGTACGCGTCGCTGCTGCCGCGCCCGGCACGCATCGCGGCACGGTCGATCGCCTGCTGGAAGCGGTCCGAGAGCTGCTTCTTGAACGTGGTGCGGCCGGCCTTGCCGATGACCTGGGCCGGGATGTCGCGCCAGTAGACCGTAATCAGTTTCGCCATGTCAGGTGCTCCGGATCCATGTCGCGCAGGGCCTGATTGAAAGGCTGCAGCCCCGTATGACGGTGTTCAAACTCCAGGCCCAGCCGTCCCGCGGCCCAGCGCGCCTTCTCCAGCAAGGCAGCGTCGCTGCGCTGCGACAGGTAAACCAGCCGCTTGTAATTCCCGAAATAGATGGACTCCAGCTCGGGATGCTCGTCGATCCCAAGGTCCCGAAGGATCAGGCGATCGAAATGTCTCGTCAGATAGTCCGTGAGATAGAAGGTGGCGGGCTCCGCTTCGCTGACAGCGTTGAACACCGCGGTGCCGGCGAAGAACTCGTAGCAATGGTTGCCCCCGATCCTTTCCACGCCTTCCTGTTCCAGCATGGCATCGAGGCGCCCGCCGGTTCCGCAATCGGCGTAGGCCACGTAGATCCTGACGTAACGTCCTCGCGCGGCCTCGATCTTGGCGCGCACCGCCTCCGTGATCTTCTGCGGCGTGTTGTGCAGGCGTGCCGGGAGGCACTGGATCTCGAGGTGATCCCAGCCGCTTTGCTTGAGAACGGCCGTCAGCTCGTGAGCCAGGGCTCCGCAGGCGATGATCAGGCTCTTCGGGAGTTCAGCCATGGCACCGCGCGAAGGCGTCCCCGTCAGCCTGCGGCCTGCCGCGCCTTGACCAGCTCCTTGGCGGTTTCCACCGCCACCGCTGCATCCCGGCAGTAGGCATCGGCGCCGATGGCTTCGCTGAACTCCTCATTGAGCGGCGCGCCGCCCACGAGCACGATGTAATCGTCGCGGATGCCCTGCTCCTTCAGAGCGTCGATGACGACCTTCATGTAAGGCATGGTGGTGGTGAGAAGCGCAGACATGCCGAGAATATCCGGCTTGTGCTCCTCGAGGGCACCCAGGTACTTCTCAACGGGGTTGTTGATGCCGAGATCGATCACCTCGAAGCCCGCGCCTTCCATCATCATCGAGACCAGGTTCTTGCCGATATCGTGGATATCGCCCTTCACCGTGCCGATCACCATCTTGCCGATCTGCCTGGCGCCGGTTTCGACGAGCAGCGGGCGCAGGATCTCCATGCCGCCCTTCATGGCATTGGCGGCGAGCAGCACTTCCGGCACAAACAGAATACCGTCGCGAAAGTCGATTCCGACGATGCGCATGCCCTCCACCAGCGCGTCGTTAAGGACCTTCTCCGGACTCCAGCCCCGATCCAGCAGGATGCGGGTTCCTTCGACGATCTCCTCCCTCAACCCATCGTAAAGGTCCGCGTGCATCTGCTCGACGAGCTCGTCATCCGGCAGTTCGGCAAGGATGATTTCTTCTTCGATTTCGTCTTCTACTTGATCGGACTCGGCCATTGCGTCTTGTCTCGTCGTAGGTTGGTATCGGCCGCTTTGGGATGAAGGCCGCCTTCTGTAGTGGACAGCGGATCCGTCCATATTGCTTCAGGGCCGCTATTTACGCCCTGATTCGGCCGCTATGCTGGCACGCCCGCGACATGAGGTGTACGGAAAACGACACTAAAAATTCGGCGCCCGGTGCGGACAATTCCAGGTACTGTCGATTAAGGGATAGCGCATGTCGCTAATGCAGTTCACCGGATGATATCCGCTTTGATAGATTTTCGCCGCCCCTTCGAACAGGCGGCAGGCAGGCAGCCGATCGGTCCGACCCGGGCCCCGTCAAGGACCGGCAACCTCCATTTTCGAACGCACTAAAGGCACAAGCACTCGCGTCGCCAGCGCGCCAGCGCGACCGGCCCCAACAGAGGTGGGACATGGCTCACAAATCCGACATCGAGATTGCCCGCGAAGCAACCCCGAAACACATCAGCGAAATCGCCCGGGACCTGGGCATTCCCGACGACTCCTTCTTCCCGTATGCCCACAGCAAGGGCAAGATCAGCCTCGATTACATCGCCGGCCTGGCGGATCGGCCTGACGGCAACCTGGTGCTGGTCACGGCCATCACGCCCACCCCGGCCGGGGAGGGGAAGACCACCACGACGGTCGGTCTCGGCGACGCCCTGAACCGCATCGGCGAAAAGGCCCTGATCTGCATCCGCGAGCCCAGCCTCGGTCCCTGCTTCGGCGTCAAGGGCGGCGCCGCCGGCGGCGGCTACGCCCAGGTCATCCCCATGGAGGACATCAACCTCCACTTCACCGGCGACTTTCACGCCATAGGCACCGCCAACAACCTGCTGTGCGCCCTGATCGACAACCATATCGCCCACGGCAACGAGCTCAGGATCGACGGCCGCAAGATCAGCTTCAAGCGGGTAGTGGATATGAACGACCGTGCCCTGCGTCAGATCGTGTGCGCGCTGGGGGGTTCCGGCAACGGCTTCCCCCGCGAAGACGGCTTCGATATCACGGTCGCGTCCGAGGTCATGGCCATTTTCTGCCTGGCCACGGACCTCAAGGACCTGCAGCGGCGACTGGCGAATATCGTCGTCGCGGAGAACCTCGACCGCAAGCCGGTCTATGCCCGTGACCTCAATGCGGACGGTGCCATGGCGGTGCTCCTCAAGGATGCCTTGATGCCGAACCTCGTTCAGACCCTTGAGAACAATCCCGCGATGGTCCACGGCGGCCCGTTCGCCAATATCGCCCACGGCTGCAACTCGGTCATCGCCACCAAGGCCGGCCTCAAGCTGGCGAACTACGTCATCACGGAGGCGGGCTTCGGTGCGGACCTCGGCGCCGAGAAGTTCTTCGATATCAAGTGCCGCAAGGCGAACCTCCATCCCAAGGCGGCGGTGCTGGTGGCGACCGTTCGTGCGCTCAAAATGCATGGCGGTATCGCGAAAGAAGACCTCGGCACGCCGAACGCGGCCGCGGTGACCAAGGGCTGCAGCAACCTGGTCCGCCACATCCAGAACGTCAAGGCCTTCGGCGTGCCCGTGGTGGTCGCCGTCAACCAGTTCGTAACCGACACCGAGGAAGAGATTCAAGCCATCAAGGCGGCCGCCGCCGAGCAGGGCGTGGAAGCGATCGGCTGCACCCACTGGGAGCACGGCAGCGCCGGAGCCGAGAATCTCGCCCGCGCGGTGGTACGGCTCGTGAAAGCGGACACCGCCCAGTTTGCCCCGATCTATGACGGCGATATGTCCCTGTGGGACAAGGTCAAGACCGTCGCGACGCGCCTGTACGGCGCCCACGACATCATCGGCGACAAGACCGTCAGGGCACAGTTCAGGCGCTTCGAGAAGCAGGGGTTCGGCCATTTCCCGATCTGCATCGCCAAGACGCAGTACAGCTTCTCCACCGATCCCAACCTGAAGGGCGCCCCCCGGGGTCATGTCGTGCCCATCCGGGAGATCAAGCTGTCGGCCGGCGCGGAGTTCCTGGTGGTGGTGTGCGGCGACATCATGACGATGCCGGGGCTGCCCAAGGTACCGGCGGCCGCCAACATCAACCTGGACGAGCAGGGCCGGATCACGGGACTGTTCTAACCGGAGGGTTCTCCCCGGGCGGGCAATCGGCCCCGGTTCGCCCGCCCGATCAGGTGTGGCGTACCGGGGGGCCCGCGCTCATTCCGCCGGGAAGACGACGTGGGGCCCCTCCGGCGTCTGGTCGGGGGGCAGCGCCTTGGGGGCTGCCTCTCCGTCGGCACCGAGGCTGCGTATGAAGCGGTATATCGACCGCAGGTCCTCGTCCGTCATGTGGTGCAGGCTGAACCAGGGCATGGGCGGCAGCACCTGCAGGTTCCTGGCGTACTTTACCCACTCGTCTTCCGTCTTCTCGGGCACGCTCAAGCGCAGGTTCGTCGCATAGCTCGTGCCCCAGGGCCCGGTGTAGCCGAGATCGCTCCCCAGCAGCCAGTCCTCCTTCGGAACCTGGCCGCCGGTCTCGGTGTAGCCGTCGGTGTGACAGTCGTTGCATCCGGCGATGCTGACGACGTATTCGCCCCTGCTGATGCTCGGGTCGGCCCAGGCAAGATTGGTCAGCAAGAGACTCAGGACGATTGCCAGCTTCGTTTTCACGATCTCGAACCTTCATTTGGAGTTGACGTTCCCGTCCGCGGCAACGCGGGCGCACCCATACCGCCGCCTGTTTGCCTTCCGGGCAGTATCAGGCTATGTCATAAGCATCGACAGCCTCAGGCGCTTCCGGTTCCAGCGGCGTGTTGCCGAGGATGGCATCCGCAGCCTTCTCGGCCACCATAATCACCGGCGCGTTGAGGTTGCCGTTGGTGATCTCCGGGAACACTGAAGCATCGACCACCCTCAAACCGCTGATGCCGTGCACGCTCAGCTCGGCGTCCACCACGGCATTCTCGTCGTAACCCATGCGGCAGGTACCGCAGGGGTGGTAGGCGCTCTCGCCGTTGCGGCGCACGAACTCCAGGATCTCTTCCTCGGATTTGACGCCGGCGCCCGGTGACAACTCCTCTCCCCGGTAGGGATCGAAAGCCGGCTGGGAGAAAATCTCCCGTGTCTTCTCCACGGCTTCCAGCCATTCCCGCCGGTCCTGGTCGGTGGACAGGTAGTTGAACAGTATGGAAGGGGCCACCGACGGATCGGCGCTGCGCAGGCGGACGCGGCCGCGGGAATCGGAGCGCATCGGCCCGACGTGGGCTTGAAAGCCATGCTGCTTCTGGGGCGTGCCGTCGTATCGAATCGCCACGGGCAGGAAGTGAAACTGCAGGTTGGGATAGGTGCACTCGGCGTTGGAGCGGATGAAGCCGCCGGCCTCGAAGTGGTTGCTGGCGCCGAGCCCGGTGCTGAACAGGTACCATTGCAGCCCGATGAACGCCTGCCGCCACAGCTTCAAGGCGGGATACAACGACACCGGCTGGGTGCAGGCCTGTTGCAGGTAAATTTCCAGATGATCCTGCAGGTTCTCCCCTACCCCGGGCAGGTCCGCCACCACCGGGATTCCGAGCTTGCGCAGGGCGTCCGCCGGGCCGATGCCGGAGAGCTGCAGGAGCTGGGGCGAGTTGAATGCACCGGCGCACAGGACCACGGCCCCGGCGTGTATCACTTCGCCGCCGACGATCTCCACGCCGACGGCTTTCGAGCCCTCGAAGAGGATTCGGGAAATGGTCGTGCGGTCGCGAATCTCCAGGTTGGGACGTGTCGAAGCCGGCTCGAGGTAGGCCCGGGAGGCGCTCATGCGCCGGCCGCGGTAGACGGTCATATCGAAGCGGCACACCCCTTCCTGTCGCCGGCCGTTCAGGTCTTCCGAGAATCGATGTCCCGCCTGCTTTCCCGCTTCCAGCCAGACGCCGAACAGGACGTTCTCACAGCGTCCGACCGACACCTTGAGCGGTCCCGAATCGCCCCGGTACGGGCTTTGACCGCCCAGCCAGGTCTCCATCCTCCGGAAGTACGGCAGGCAATACTCGTAGCTCCAACGCTCAAGGCCCTGGTAGGCCGCCCAGCGCGCGTAGTCGCCAGGGTGGCCCCGCACGAATATCATGCCGTTGATGCTGGACGATCCCCCCCACCCCTTTCCGCGGGGGTGCGCCACCCGCCGCCCGTGCATGTGGGGCTCGGGATCCGACTCGTATCCCCAGTTGTAGGTGCGTCCATTGAGCGGCCAGGTCAGCGCCGCCGGCATGTGTACGCGAAAGTCCCACCACGGAGGCCGCTTCCCGGCTTCCAGCACCAGCACGCGGTTCGAGGGGTCTTTCGACAAACGGTCCGCGAGCACGCAGCCCGCCGACCCCGCTCCGATGATCAGGTAGTCAGGATTCAAGGTCGTCACACCCCCGGGCGGCCTGCGAGAGACTCCGGGACGCCGCCATGGGTGTACTGTCGAGCCGATTGATTCATTATGATACGGTTCCGTTTGCGTGATTGAAGAGGCAATTCTGTGGGCCGGATGGTACTTTACTTGTGCCAGCATGGCGATGCGCTGGCCAAGGATATCGATCCCGATCGCCCGCTCAGCGGGCGGGGCACCACGGACATCCGCAACACGGTGAACGTCCTGCGCGGCAGGGTTCGTGTGGCGGCCGTCGTTCACAGCGGCAAGACGCGGGCGCGGCAGACCGCAGAGCTTCTTCACGAGGGTCTCGCGCCCCGGTCCGTGATCCGCGCGGAGCCGGGCCTCGGACCGTCTGATTCCGTTGAAGACTTCGCCGCGGGGCTCGCCTCGAGTGGGGAAGGTCTATTGCTCGTTGGACACATGCCGTTCGTAGGGCGACTCGCCTCTCTCCTTCTGGGGAACCGCGAACGGAATATTCTCTCCTTTCAGCCAGGCGCCGTGGCTGCGCTCCGCCGTGACGAGGACGGCGCCTGGATGCTCGAATGGATGCTGACTCCGGCGCTCGTATCCGAAGCGTCCCTGGCATGAGCAACAACACGACCGTCTCCCTGGTCCTCGGCAGCGGTGGAGCGCGCGGCCTGGCGCATATCGGGGTCATAGAATGGCTCGAAGAGAACGGTTACGAGATCAAGTCCATCTCCGGCTCTTCGATGGGCGCCTTGATCGGCGGAATCTACGCGGCCGGCGAGCTCGCCACCTACCGAAAGTGGGTGACGGCGCTGGACAGGTCCGACATCGTACGAATGCTGGACCTCTCCTTCGGGTGGGGCGGTCTCCTCAAGGGCGAGCGCATCATCAACACCCTGCGCGATCTCGTGGGCGACCGGGAGATCCAGGACCTGCCGATCTCCTTCACCGCCGTGGCTACGGACATCGAGCAGCGAAAGGAGGTCTGGCTGTCCCGGGGACCGCTCTTCGACGCCATCCGAGCCTCCATCGCCGTCCCCCTGGTGTTCACGCCTCATGAGATCAACGGGCGCAAGCTGCTGGACGGTGGCCTGCTCAATCCACTGCCCGTGGCTCCGACGCTCCGCGATCACAATGACGTCACCATCGCCGTCAATGTCGACGCTCCCTGCGACCGGGCACCGCCGACCCCGCGCGGCGATCGGCGCAAGAGTGGCCAGCGGCTTTCACCGGAGATCGATGAAGACCCGGCGAAGAGCAATAACTATGGCGAGCGCGTCAAGGCTTTCATCCAGGAACTGCAGGGACGAATGACACCGGAGGCCAAACAGGACTGGGGCTTCTTCGATGTCATGTTGCTCTCGATCGAAACCATGCAGAGCGCCATCGTTCGCATGAAGACGGCCCCGTATACTCTGGACTACTATCTGACAATCCGCAGCGACGCGGCGCGGGCATACGAGTTCTACCGCGCGGACGAGCTGATCCAACTGGGGCGCGAGACGGCGGAAAGATATCTCGCGGGTTGAGCCGATGCGAAGATGATCGACCCCGGTCAGAAATTGAACGTCGCACTGCTCGCCGTAGCGGAAAGCACGGCCTGGACCGTTTTCGGTATGTACGATCTGCTTTCGTCCGTGGGTCGGGACTGGAAGCTGTTGACGACGGGTGGACCCGGCGACTGCCCGGTTGTCCCGCGTATCGTCGCGCGGGACCGGGAAGAATTCCGGGCCGCCAACGGAGCGTGGATTCGGCCGGACGCCGGCATGGACGAGCTGCCCGGCCCGCACGTGGTGTATGTGGCCGCCCTGAATACGCCGCCCGGGCGGACTGTGGCCGGTCGCTACCGGCGCGAAACCGAATGGATCGCCGAGGCCCATCGCCGGGGCGCAGTGGTGGCTTCCGCCGGCTCCGGGGCTCTGTTGCTCGCGGAGGCCGGCCTGCTGGACGGCAGGAATGCGACCACGCACTGGGGATACACCGAAGCGCTCGAGAAGGCTCACCCCACTGTCAGGATCCACGCCGAGCGCGTGCTGGTAGCCGCGGGGAACCGTCGGCGAATCATCACTGCCGGCGGCGGCATCTCCTGGCAGAACCTGGTGCTGTTCCTGGTGGCGCGCTTCTTCGGGGTCGAAGAGGCCATGCGTCTTGCCCGGGTCCATCTCATTGAATGGCAGCCGGGCGGCAGGCTGCCGTTCTGCCCGCTGACACATCCGCCGCAAGGAGAGGACAGGATCATAGCGTCATGCCGGCAATGGATAGCAGACCACTACGCCTCACCGAGCCCGGTGGCGGCCATGATGCGCCTGAGCGGCCTCACTGAACGCACTTTCAAGCGGAGATTCACCAAGGCGGCCGGTGTGTCGCCCATCGATTACGTTCACATCCTGCGCCTGGAGGAGGCCAGACGGCTGCTGGAGACGAGCAGGGATTCGGTGGAGACGGTCACCAACAAGGTGGGCTACGAGGACACGACGTTCTTCCGGCGGCTGTTTCGCCGCAGCATCGGGCTGTCACCGAGGGAGTACCGTGCGCGGGTCAGTGCATTGCGTGCCGCGCTCGAGGACGCGGTCGAGACCTGAGCCGCCCATTCACCCTTCCTGCGGGTCTGTGCCGCAAGTCATTCCCCTGAGACCGGGGACGCCTCCATTCGCCGACTGTCTCCGTTCTGCAACGCTTCGCTGATCCACCTCAGGCATCCCGCCTGGCACCTGACCCCATCCCGAGCCATGGCATGGGGATTGCATGAATCGGAACGTCGAATCGCCTGTCTTACCATTGAGATCTTATTGAGAGTATTACCATGAGCATTTCCAGACGTCTTCTCGTGCTGTTGACTGCAGTGAGCCTCCCCTTCACCACGGTGTCGCACGCGGCTCATGCTTCCATGATACCCACGGACAAAGCGCTCGACACGGGCCAGCGCGAGCGGTACATCTCGGACATCAAGGAGTGGTTGGCAAAAGACGAGGTGAGGAGCCGGCTCATTGCCATGGGCGTCGACCCAACCGATGCCGGAAATCGGGTTTCGAGCATGACGAACGACGAGCTTCGCACACTCCAACAGAAGATCAACGAGCTTCCCGCCGGCTCTGGAATCGTGACGCTTTTCGGTGTCGTTTTCATCGTGCTGATCATCCTGGAGCTCGTCGGCGTCACACACGTATTCAGCCACTTCTAGCAGCCTGTCGGACTTGGGATGAATCTGCTGCGGCGGCGGGAAACCGACCCATTGTCCCGATCTTTCTCGCTAAGTAGTCACCACTATTCGCCTCGAAAGATCGAAAAACTGGCCTCGCCATTGTATAAAGCAGGCCACCTGCCTCACTACGATCCCCGGAGTCCGACAGACTGTCAGCGGCGGTTGAAGACGCTCTCCTGCGCCGGGAGATGGGAAGTCCCGGCCGCTCCGCCGCTTCAGTCCCCGCCGTTTGCCGCCCCGCGGTCCGCGAAGTTGCGCAGGATGTGGGCCTTGGTTTCAAAGACGACCGCCCTCAGGGCCGTCGTGTCATCCGGAGCCCTGATCCGGAGCTTGTCCAGCGACAGGGTAACCTGCCGACCTCCAATCAGGCCCATGAAGCCGCCGACCTGCATCACCACGCTGGTAGCGCAGCCGCGCCGGTCCAGAATCATATCGGTGATGTGCCCGATATCCTCGCCCAGCGGATTGGTGACCCGCATACCCAACAGGTGACTGACGGGGATGGAAGCGGTGGAAATGAAGCCGAGTGCTTTGACCCCACATGGTCCGGCGCGAGCCAGGCTGGGAATCACGGCCGGGCGCGCGGCTTTCACCGTTTCGCGGCCGGTGTCCTGTTCGGCGCCTGTGGCGTAGTGGCGCGTCCATGCCGAGGTCAGCACCAACGCAGCAGCCAGTATCACGTACTTCATGGACAGAACCGTTTGTGTGCGACACAGAGGAAGCAAACACCGTGCCGGATCGAGAGCCGGCGACCGGAGAGCCCAACGAGCGGCGCCTCGGCGCCCCCCCCTTCGCGGCGAGGCCCGATGGCCGGTCGCGGCCCCGTTCCCCGCAGCCAAACTGTCGCCGCCAGGCGACACCTACTTGAACGCCGAGGAATCGATGTCGTACTTGGAGAGCAGCTTGTGGAAATCCGTGCGGTTGCGCTGCGCCAGCTTCGCCGCCTGGGTCACGTTGCCGCCGGTCGCGGCGAGTAGCTGAAGCAGGTATCCACGCATGAACTCGTCCCGTGCCTCGGTCAGGGACGGCAGACTGGCCGAAGTCGCACCGAGGGTGCTCCGGACCAGTTCGGCGCTGATCACCGGAGAGGAGGACAGTGCAGCCGTCTGATCCACGACGTTCTGAAGCTGCCTGACGTTCCCGGGCCATTTGTGCGCCATCAGCAACTGCATGGCCTCCGACGAGCAGGATTTCCTCGCTGACCCGGCCTGCCGGGCGATATGCGTCAACCGGCTGGCCACGAGCAGGGGTATATCCTCGATTCGTTCCGACAATGGCGGCAGCGCCACCGACACGACCTTGAGCCGGTAGTACAGGTCCTCGCGGAATTCCCCCGATTCCATGGCTTCCTCGAGGTCCCGGTTGGTGGCGGAAATGATGCGCACGTCGACGTTCACGACCTGTTCGCTTCCGAGGGGCCTGAGCTGACTATCTTCCAGCACGCGCAGGACCTTGGCCTGGAGCATCTTCGGCATGTCGCCGATTTCATCCAGCAGCAGGGTCCCCTTGTCGGCCTGCTCGAACAGCCCCGCATGGTTGCGCGTCGCCCCGGTGAACGCGCCCTTGCGATATCCGAACAGCTCGGATTCCAGCAGGTCCGAGGGAATCGCCGCGCAGTTGAACGGCACGAAGGCGCCCGTCCTGCCGCTGGCCTTGTGAATCGCGCGGGCGAGCACCTCCTTGCCGCTGCCGCTGGGTCCCGTGATCAGTATCCTGCTGCTCGTCGGGGCGAGACGGCGCACCGTTTCGAGTATCGCCTCCATCGAGGGATTCCTGGTCACCACCTCGGAGCGCCATGCATCCGTCGGTTCGGCAAACGAGGGCGATATGCTCAACGCCTCGGATATCCGCTGCTGCAGCTCCTCGTGATCCACGGGTTTGGTCAGGAAGGCAAAGGCACCAGTCTGCGTCGCGGTTACGGCATCCGGAATCGTGCCATGGGCGGTGAGTATGAAAACGGGTACACCGGGACAACGGCTCTGCAGCTCCGAGAGCAGCGCGATACCGTCCATGCCATCCATACGCAGATCCGTGATGATCACGTCCGGCCTGACCTCCGGCAGCAGATCCAGCGCCCTCTTGGCGCTCTCCACGGCCACCGTTCGATATCCCCTGCCTTCGAGACGCATGGAGAACAGACGCAGAAAGCTCGCGTCGTCGTCGATGATCAGTATTTTGGGCTCCGGGGCTGTCATTCGGTGCGCCGCGCTCCGGAGCCGCTCTTCTTTTGCCCGGTCGAGCTTTCGATGGACAACAGCTTGTCGATCTTGCTGTTGACCTCGTCAAGCTGTTGGCGCAGCGCCTGGCGCGCCTCGGCTTCCTGCAGCCTGACTTCTATCAGGTCTCTCAGGCGCGGGTCCAGTCCCTTCCGGTGCTCGAGAATATCCCTCAGGATCTGCTCCCCCGCCACCGTGTCTTCCGGGTCCTCGTTCGGAGAGCTGAGCAGGAAGCCGATCCGAAGCTTCGAGTCGAAAGGGTCCTGGTCGGCGTGACGATCTGCTGCCGCCTTCATTTGCGTGCGGACCTGCGGATCCGCCATCGCGGCGCGCTTCATGTAGCTGATCTGATCCTCGAGAGGATCATGGGCGACCGTCTTCATGTTCGCGCAGCCGTTCAGCATGAACATAGCCAGGACAACCGCCGCCGCGGCCGCGCTGTATGCGGGCTCAGCTCTGCGGTATGACAACACGGAACTTCGCGCCATAGTTGCTGGACTCCACGCTTACACCGCCCCCGTGCGCCTCCACATAGGCACGCACCAGGGACAGGCCAACCCCCGTTCCCCGGTGCCGGCTGTCGAAGGTCGATTCGCCAAGATAGAAAAGGTCGAAGATCTTGTCACGTTCGCTTTCCGGCACTCCCGGTCCTTCATCGCAGACGATGATGAGGAGCTCCGCCCCGCCGCCGGATATGTACACCCCCACGCTGCCGTTCTCCGGGGAAAACTTTACGGCGTTCGAAATCAGGTTGTCCAGAATGATCCGGCACTTCTCCCTGTCCATCTCCACCACCAGCTCATCGGGACAGTCTATCCCGAGTCGGATATTATGAGTCAGCAGGGAGACCTGGAACCTCTGTGCCACGCCCGCCGCCACCAGACCTATCCGAAACCTCTCTTTATACAGCTTGCCGGGGTCGGCGCGCCAGGCGCTGAAGCTCAACATATTATCGAGCATTCGCTGCAGCTCGATACTGCTGTTGTGCACGAGATCGAGGACTTCCCGCTGGCGGGTCGATTCCATGCGTCCGGACTCGTCGAGAAGCAGGCCTGCCCCTTCGCGAATGCTGGCGAGCGGTGTTTTCAGTTGATGTGACATCTCGCGGAAGAAGCGTTCCTTGATCTGGTCTACTTCGGACAGGCGCATCCGCAGCCAATCGAGCCGGTCACCCAGCTCCGATATGTCGGCGGGTCCGTGAATCTTAATGGAATCCTCGAAGTTGCCTTGACCAAGGTGCCGGATGCGCGAATCTATCCGACGAATCGGCCTGGCGATGAACCAGGCGAAAATAACGACAAACGCCACCACGAACAACGACGAAGTTCCCCATATCCAGTACAAGGCCGCGCGCGCCGTGCTCACTTTCCGGGCCGCGACATCGAGCTGATGCTGGATCGCCGCGTTCGAGAAGAACCTGAACTTGTCGGACAATTCGGCCAGGTGGGCGAAGCTCCCGGTGTCTATCCTGCTGCCGGGGACGGTTGATTTGAGCTTGACCTGATCGAACACGGCGTTGCTGATGGACCTGATACTCTCCAGCAGCGCCCGGGCATCCTTCTGATCGACCAGGACTTCCAGCCATTCGAGTGTGTCTATCAACCGGTCGTGCTTCTGGGCATACAGGTCGAACAACTCTTTGTTGTCCACTACCATGTACTGGCGGGCCGTTCGATTCAGCTCTTCTATGTAGTTGACGAGCTTCTCCGTCTCGCGCCCGATTTCCAGACTGCGAACCACCATGTCGCGGTTGTCATCGGACAAGTGCTTTATGTAGACGAACGTCAGAACGGTCCCGGCCAACAGCGGAACGCATATCAGGACGACTCCCAGTATGAAGATCTGCGAGAGAGATCGAAACCTGATGGGGTTCATATCAGCCCTTTCCTTCCTATGCCAGACGCGGCTGTCGAGGTACGGCTCGATGGGTGAAGATCCGCAAGCGTATTGTAAGAAAGCGTTTGACGGCGCGTCCATGTTTCCATCGGCGCGATGCCAACGGCAATGTCGATCGTCGATCCACACCGCCTGTCACAAAAAAAAGCCGGCGCACAAGCGCCGGCACTAAGTCCCCTCGAAAGGTTGGTGGGAGAGGGGATG
>JBAUWJ010000067.1:0-7627 GCA_049583715.1 Arenicellales bacterium
GACAACAGCAACTGGATGCCCCGGAATCGAATGCGGTGCGACCCGAACGCCGCTGTCGGAATGAATTCCGACCCACAGGTGGGGTCAACACAGAATGTTGAACTTCTTTTTCGCGATCATCTTGCCGTCGATCTGGAGGTGGATCTCCCACTGGCCCACGAACTCCTCGAAGCCCGCGGAGGGGTTCGCGAAGGTGGCGATCGTCGCCGCGGTGGAGCGGTGGAGCTGGAGCCACACCCACAGACGGGCGGCGCCGTTCACCACCTGAAACCCGTACTTGGTGCGCTCCTGGTCCTCACCCGCGGGGTTGCGCCAGGTCGCGTAGAGGACATGAGTCCCCGATTCTCCCGGGCGCTCGATTTCCAGCACGCCGTAGATCCTGTCGGTGCAGGAGAATTGGGTACTGGGCTTCTTCCGGGGCACGCCGCCGCTCACACTCTTGGTAAGGTAGATCGTATAGCCGTTCTTGCTGGTGACCTTGGCGGCGGTGTTGTCCGGTGACTCGGAGGAGCAAGCCGCGCACAACAGCACGCTCAGGATGAGAATTGCTGCCTTCATGACGATTCGCCGCGCGGCTCCTGCGCTTCGGACTGCTCCGCGGGCCTGGCTCTGGGCTGTATCTTCACGACGGAAACCCCGGTTCCGCGGGTTTGCATGATCTCCACCGCGTAGTTGTTCAACAGCACGCTCGTCCCCGGCTCGGGGATGGACTCCATGTGCTCCAGTATCAGCCCGTTCAGAGTCTTGGGTCCATCGGTGGGCAGGTCCCAGCCGAACTTGCGGTTCAATTCGCGGATGTTGGCGTTGCCTTTCACCACGTAGCTGCCGTCCGCCAGGCGGTCGGTGGGGCGTTCGAGCACCGGGCTGTTGTCCGTGAACTCGCCGACGATCTCCTCGAGGATCTCCTCCACGGTCACGAGCCCCTTCAGGTCGCCGTACTCATCCACGACGAGGCCGAAACGCCGGCGTTGGCCCTGCAGGTTGAGTAGCTGCTGCATCAGATTCGAGCCCTCCGGTATGAAGTACGGCGGGCGGATCATCTTTTCCAGGGATTCGCGGTTGAAATTATTGGTCTGGCTGAGGTGCAGGACCTTGCGCAGGTGGAGGACGCCCACCACGTGGTCCATGGAACCGCGATAGACGGGCAGGCGGGTATGGTGGCTGGTGGCGAGCTGGGCGACGATCTCGTCCCAATCGTCGTCGAGATCGATGGCCTCGATGTCGGTGCGCGGCAGCATCACGTCGTCGACGGTCATCGATTCGAGCTCGAGGATGCGCAACAGCATGTTCTGGTGCTGTGGAGACAAGTGGCCCTCGGAGTCCCGGACGGCAATCCGGAGCTCGTCCGTATCGAGAGAGGTCGAGACCCTGCGCGGCACGATCCCGAAAGGCCGCAGCACGGCCCTGCCCAGAACGTTGATGAGGTGGATGACGGGAATCCAGTCATAGAGCAGCTTCTCCATGACAAAGAGCGGGTAGGCCGCGGCGAAAGAGACCTGCTCCGGGTGCGACGCCGCCAGAGTCTTGGGAGCGACTTCGGAAAACACGAGCACCACCACGGTCAGCACGAACCCCGCGGCCGCGATCGCATCTTCACCGTAGAGCCGCAGGGCGATCACCGACCCGACGCTCACGGCCGTCAGGTTCGCGACGGTGTTGCCCAAAAGGATAGTGCTCAGCAAGCGGTCGGGATGCTGCAACAGCCTGAGTGTGACCCGCGCGCGCCGGTGGCCCTTCTCCGCGAGGTTGTCCAGCCTGTAGCGGTTCAGCGCCATCATGGCCGTCTCGGAAGCCGAGAAGAACCCCGACAACAGGACGAGTCCGGCCAGGGTGAGGAAAAGGGGAAGGAGATCGGTGTCGTTCAATCTGGTCAGGCGCCGGGGGTGAGTGACGCCGGCGGCGCGCAGCGCGTCATCTGCGGTTCAACAGGATCTCGATCACGAATTTCCAACCGAAGTAGCCGATCGCCAGCACGATGAAGCCGCCGATGGTCCACCGGGTCGCGGTCTTGCCCCGCCACCCGAACCTGAAGTGGCCGAGCAGCAGGCTGCCGAAAATGAGCCAGGCGATGATCGACAGGACGGTGTGATTGTCGAATACGAAGGCGACGCCGAGCTGCTCGACGCTGAACCAGAATCCGGAGATCAGGCCCAGGGACAGCAGCACGAAGCCGATGGCGATGAGCTGGAACAGCAGCTCTTCCATGGTTTCCAGGGGCGGCAGCTTACGCAGCACGGACGCTTCGCTGTGGATGCGCAGGCGGTGGTCCTGCAGTCGCATGATCAGCGACTGCACGACTGCCAGGGCCAGGAACCCGTAGGCCGCCAGGGACAGGAACAGGTGAATGGTGAGCCCCGTCGAGCGTACGGTATCGGGGGACGCCGGCGGCCACAGCCACGCGACCAGCACGGAGACCGCCGAGACCGGCAGGATGAGCGCGCCGAGCTCGTACACCGGCTTGAGCAGGGCCGTCGCGAGGAAGATGATGGTGACGATCCACGCGGTCAGCGAGGCCGCGTTGGTGAGCCCGAAGTTGATGGCCGGCTCGTGGGAGAACACGGTGACGTCGAGCAGCACGCTGTGGGCGGCGATCGCAACCAGTATCATGGCGAATACCAACCGCAGGTTGGCGAGCTGGCTGCCCCACAGGTGCTTGATCAAAAGGACGCCGGCGACCAGGTACAAGGCCCCGGCGACCAGGCTCAGGACGGGAGTCAACATGGAAGCTGGAGTGTAGCTCAGGCCAGCGGGCTATTGAAATATCGAGCACGGGGCGGGACCAGGCGTACCGACGTGAGGGGGCTGAAGGGGGATACCTGGATGCAAGCAGCCGTACATGTTTGGTAGATTGCGCATCCGGAGAAGGACACAGCGGACTGGGGCTCCCTCTTCCTTGTGGGGGAGTACTTCACTCCCTCTCCCTCCGGGAGAGGGCCGGGGTGAGGGGGCAGCGTTTGGGACCACCCTCACCCTAACCCTCTCGGCTCGAGCTCCAGGCTTCGCTCTACCTCCTCCATCCCTGGAGTCGTCCCGCCAGCGGGAGAGGGGACGCTACTCCCTCTCGCTCCGGGAGAGGGCCGGGGTGAGGGGGCGGTGCTTGGGACAGGAGATCCCTATCCGATTCCGCTCCCTCCATGCGACCGGTAGACTCTGCACTCTTCAGGCTTGACACAGCGACAGATCGAACGATGTTTGACCAACTCAGTGAACGACTTCAGAGGACCCTCAAGCGAGTGCGGGGCCAGGCCCGGCTGACCGAGGGCAATATCAAGGACACGATGCGCGAGGTGCGGATCGCGCTGCTGGAGGCGGACGTGGCGCTGCCCGTGGTGAAGACCTTCGTGGACCGGGTCCGAGAGCGGGCCGTGGGCCAGGACGTCATGTCGAGCCTCACGCCCGGCCAGATGCTCGTGAAGGTCGTGCGCGATGAGCTGACGACGATGATGGGCGAGCACAACGACGCCCTGAACCTCGCGGCCCGCCCGCCGGTGGTGGTACTGCTGGCCGGCCTTCAAGGTGCCGGCAAGACGACCACCGCCGCGAAGCTCGGACGCTGGCTCGCCAGGCGCGAGAAGAAGCGCGTGGCCCTCGTCTCCACCGACGTCTACCGGCCGGCGGCCATCGACCAGCTCCGCACTCTGGCGAGCCAGAACGAGCTGGATTTCTGCGAAAGCGATAAGCGGGATTCGCCGGTCGACATCGCGCTCGAGGCCGTCGAATTCGCCCGCCGCAACGGCGACGATGTGCTGCTGGTCGACACCGCGGGACGGCTGCACGTCGATGAGGACATGATGGCGGAGATCCGCGCCATCCACAAAGCGCTGGCGCCCACGGAAACGCTGTTCGTGGTGGACAGCACGGTGGGGCAGGACGCCGTTCACAGCGCGAAGGCCTTCGACGAGGCGCTGCCCCTCACCGGCGTGATTCTGACCAAGACCGACGGCGACGCCCGCGGCGGCGCGGCCTTGTCCGTGAGACAGGTGACCGGCAAGCCGATCAAGTTCCTGGGCACGGGCGAGAAGGCCGATGCCCTGGAGCCGTTTCATCCCGACAGGGTGGTGTCCCGGATCCTCGGCATGGGCGACGTGCTGAGCCTGGTGGAGGAGGTCGAGCAGCACGTCGACAAGGACAAGGCCGAGAAGCTCGCCAACAAGCTCAGGAAAGGCAAGGGCTTCGACCTCGACGATTTCCGGGACCAGATGCAGCAGATGCAGAAGATGGGCGGTCTGGCGGGGCTGTTGGAGAAGCTGCCGGGCTTCAGCCAGTTGCCGGCCGGCGTCGCGAGCCAGGTGGACGACAAGCAGGTCAAGCGCACCATCGCGATCATCAGTTCCATGACTCCGCACGAACGCGCCTTCCCGGCAGTGATCCGCGGCTCCCGCAAGCGGCGGATCGCCGCCGGCTCGGGCACCGGTGTTCCCGAGGTGAACCGCCTGCTGAAGCAGTTCCAGCAGATGCAGAAGATGATGAAGCGAATGAAGAAGAAGGGCGGCATGCCGAACTTGATGTCCGGCATGCCAAAATCGCCCTTTAACTGACTAGGGCCGTGCCACTGATTGAGGCTCTTGCTGCTGACAGGGCCACGTCGGTAATGCCCCTTTCTTGTTGCCCGTCACCCATCGGAGGAGGATTGGTCATGACTGGGTCTTCCCCGGCGTTCATTGCCACTTGAGGTGCAGGTCCGGGGGAGCGGCGCTCGCGAGCTTCATGAGCCCCGCCTGGTAATCGATCGCGCTGGCCGTGCTCGGCGTCGTCGGCACGGTCGTCACGAAGTCGCCGATCTCGATGTTGATTCTCGCCGTCACCACGATCACCGAATTGGTGGCGAAGTCCCGTCCCGTCGCCCGGATCGTCATCACGTAGGGGAACACCTTGCCGTTGGCGTCCTGGTCGGCGAACAACTTCTTGGTCCTGAGGTCCACACAGGGAAGGGAGACGGTCCCGCTGCCCGTGTTGTTGGAGAGGGTGATCGAGAAGGTATTGGTGTACCTTCTCGTGCCGAGCACGGGCGCGTGCACCACTCCCGAGGCGTAGCTGATGTCGAAGGTTTCGAAGGTCGCGCCCTGGAATATGTGCGAGAAGGTGCCGAGGGGATCGGTAATCGTGACGTGCAGGGTGCAGACGCTGGTCTTGATCAGCTCGTTCGGCTGGCCGTTGCCATTGGTATCGGTCGCGAACGCATCGATGGAGGTCGAGTTGTTCGCGAAGGAGATGAACGCCGTGCAGATCAGGTTCAAGTCGCCACCCTTGCAGTCCGTTCCTGACGCACCGGCCCCCGAGTTGCTTACGCCGCTCGAGCACGACAGAAGGGCTGCCATACTTCCCACGGCCACCAGGCCAGCCAGGATGCCAATCAAACGCGCCATTTAGTGAAGCCTCAAATATTTATTATAAATCAGTGGGTTAATTGTTGTTATCAATGTTATTTCTAACCATTATAGTGGATTCGCCTGAAATGGAAAGGAAAAACTGGCACCCGGCGTCGGCCCGGCGTGTCAGGTCGTCCGGAAAAATTCCGCGCCGGTCACCCCGGAAAACGGTTTTCTTTGGCGATTCGCGGCGCTAGAATCGCGCACCTCCCGAAGCGGGTCCGAAAGGCCCCGTATTTCGACTCCAGATTTTCACAAATGCAACCGGGAAACGAACATGGTGACTATTCGCCTGGCGAGAGTCGGGGCCAAGAAGCGCCCATTTTATAACATCGTCGTCGCCGACCAGCGCCGCGCGCCGCGCGGGCGATTCATCGAGCGCCTGGGTTTTTTCAACCCCATGGCGAAGGACCACGAAGAAAAGCTGCGACTCGATCTCGAGCGTGCGCAGGAATGGATCCGCCGGGGCGCCAAGCCCTCGGAGCGCGTGGACCATCTGATCAGGCAGTCCCGGAAGGCGGCTGCCTAGAGCGCTTTTTGACCGCGGAGGAACCGGCCCGCCGGCTCGTGCAGGTGGGCAAGGTCGTCGGGGTCTGGGGCGTTGAGGGCTGGGTGAGGATCTTCTCCTACACCCGGAATCGCGAGGACATTTTCAACTACCGGCAATGGATCGTCGGGGAGGGCGCGGATTCGCGGCGTTTCGAGCTCGAATCCGGCCGCGAGCAGGGACGGGGCCTGGTGGCGAAGCTGCGAGAGCTCGACGACCGCGACGCGGCGGCCGCCAGAGTCGGGGCGCCGATTTACGTGACCGCAGTGCAATTGCCGGCATTGGAAAGCGGCGAGTATTTCTGGCACCAGTTGGAAGGGCTGCGGGTCGAGACCGTGGACGGTACCCGGCTCGGCACTGTGGACCATCTGTTCGAGACCGGGGCCAACGATGTGATGGTGGTGCAAGGGGAGAGGGAGCGCTTGATTCCCTATGTTGCCGAAGTGGTCAGGGAGGTCGACATCGACGCCGGGGTCATCCGGGTCGACTGGGACGCGGGGTTCTAGGCGGATGCGAATCCACGTGATATCGATTTTTCCGGCCATGTACGAGGCCGTGACCCGAGAGGGAGTGACGGCACGGGCCTTCAGCGAGGGCCTGCTCGAGCTCAGGATCTGGAACCCGCGTGACTTCAGCGCGGACGCGCACCGCAGCGTGGACGACCGGCCCTATGGCGGGGGACCCGGGATGGTCATGATGGCGGAGCCCCTGGGCAGGGCGGTGGAGGCTGCGCGCGGGGAATCCCGGGGCGAGGCGGGGCCGGTGATCTACATGAGCCCGCAGGGCAGGCGGTTGACCCAGGATGCGGTCAGACGATACGCCGCGCTGGACGAAGCGATCCTGGTGGCCGGGCGCTACGAGGGCGTCGACGAGCGCTTCATCCGCGAGTACGTGGACGAGGAGTGCTCCATCGGCGACTACGTCCTGTCCGGCGGCGAGCTCGCGACCATGGTCTGGATCGACGCGGTGGCCAGGCTGCAGCCCGGTGCCCTCGGCAGCGAGGACTCCGCGCGCCAGGACTCATTTATGAGTGGACTTTTGGACTGCGAGCATTACACTCGCCCCGAGCATTTCAGGGGGATCGGCGTGCCCCCGGTGCTGCTCGGCGGGAACCACGCGGCGATAGCGCGCTGGCGTTTGAAATCCGCCCTGGGGCGGACCTGGCTGCGGCGGCCGGACTTGTTGGAGCAGGTGGAGCTGACAGCGGAGATGGAACGCCTGTTGGATGAATTTAAACGCGAATATGATGCGGAGAAACGGTGATGAGCGACATCATTAAAGAGATCGAGGCTGAACAGATGAAGAGCGACGTGCCCGACTTCGCGACGGGCGATACGGTCGTGGTCCAGGTGCGCGTGAAAGAAGCCAACCGCGAGCGCCTGCAGCCGTTCGAGGGCATCGTCATCGCCAAGCGCAACCGCGGATTGAATTCTTCCTTCACGCTGCGAAAAACCTCCTACGGCGAAGGCGTCGAGCGCGTCTTCCAGACCCACAGCCCGTTGATCTCCAGCATCCAGGTCAAGCGCCGGGGCTCGGTGCGGCGGGCCAAGCTGTATTACCTGCGGGAGCGCTCCGGCAAGGCCGCGCGAATCAAGGAGAAGATCAAGTCCAGCAAGTAGGTGGCTCAGCGGGGCCGGGTGGTCCCGTCGAGCAGTGTCGGTCGGGGGGATCCCTGCTTGTGTCAGTCGGAATGAATTCCGACCCACAGGGA
>JBAUWJ010000068.1:0-2102 GCA_049583715.1 Arenicellales bacterium
GTACGGCGGGGTGGTGCCCGAGCTGGCCGCGCGCGATCACGTCCGAAAGCTGCTGCCCCTGGTGAGGGAGGTGCTTGGCCGGGCCGGCGCGGGCCCCGGAGACGTGGATGCGGTCGCCTACACGGCGGGTCCCGGTCTCGTCGGCGCGCTTCTGGTCGGTGCCGCGCTGAGCCACGGTCTGGCTGCCGCCCGGGGCGTTCCCGCCCTGGGGGTGCACCACATGGAGGGGCATCTCCTCGCGCCGATGCTCGAGGACGATCCACCGACGTTCCCGTTCCTCGCGCTGCTGGTCTCGGGCGGCCATACCATGATCGTGGAAGTCGCCGGCCACGGTCGTTACGGGCTTCTCGGCCGGACCCTGGACGATGCCGTGGGCGAGGCCTTCGACAAGACTGCCAAGCTGCTGGGACTCGGCTATCCGGGCGGACCGGCCATCGCGGCGGCGGCCGAGCGCGGCGAGCCGGGACGGTTTCATTTCCCCCGTCCCATGACCGACCGCCCGGGGCTCGACTTCAGCTTCAGCGGCCTCAAGACCGCCGTGCTGCACACGGTGCGGGGCGAGACCCTGGACCACACCGTGGTGGCGGGCATCGCCCGCGCGTTCCAGGATGCCGCCGTCGAAACCCTGGTCATCAAGTGCCGCCGGGCAATCGAGGAGACCGGCCATCGACGCCTCGTGGTCGCCGGCGGCGTAGGGGCCAACCGTGACCTGCGGGCGCGGCTGGCCCGGCTGGCACGAGAAGAGGATACGACAGTCTATTTCCCGCGTCCGGAGTTCTGCACCGACAACGGGGCGATGATCGCCTACGCCGGCTGGCTGCGGGCGCGGGGTGGTGAAGGCGTGCCGGGAGGCGGCTTCGAGGTGCGGCCCCGCTGGCCGCTGACCGAGCTCGAGCCGCCCGCAGCCGGGGCCGCGTCAGCCCCTTGAGAAGCGGATCTTGTCTTCCTCGCCGCGCACCAGGCGGTGGATGTTGTTGCGGTGGCGCCAGAGCAGTAAAGCCGCGAGCACCACGGACAACGCCAGGTAAGCCGGGCGAGGCAGCCACCAGGCCACGAACAGGGGCGACAGGGCGCTGGAGACGATCGCCGCCAGCGACGAATACCGGCTGATCGCCGCCACCAGCAGCCAGCAGCCGATCAGGCTCACGCCGATCGGCCAGTACAGGCCGAGATATACGCCGAGGCCTGTGGCGACGCCCTTGCCGCCGCGAAAGCCGAAGTACACCGGAAACAGGTGGCCGAGAAACGCGGCACCCGCGGTCAGGGCGAGGATGAGGGGATCGCCGGTAAGAAAGCGTGCAATCAGGACGGGCACGACTCCCTTGAGCGCATCGCCCAGAAGAGTGAGCAGCGCCGCGGTCTTATTGCCTTGGCGCAGAATATTGGTGGCGCCGGGGTTGCCGCTGCCGGTCGATCGCGGGTCGCTCAAGGCGAACACGCGGGCCACCAGGATCGCGCTGGAGATCGATCCGATCAGGTACCCCAGAACCGGCAGCAGGTAGGTCATGGGTCTATTTGAGTGGGTCGGGGGAGGCGGGTCAAGGTGTTTGCCGCGCCACCCCGGCACGGAAGGCGCGGCCATCGAACCTGGCGGATGGCTGTTCCCGTGTTTCGCGGTTTGACAGAGCGCGCCGCCGCCTATAAAAACAGGGAAGTCCCGCCTTTTCCGGGATCTTCCGTGCAGGCGGGATGCTTCGCGGGGCGAGCATGAAGGGAACACAGTGACAGCTTCAACCAGCAGAGAGCGGGGCCGGCAGTGGACATCATCTTCCTCAAAGACCTGAAAGCGGAATGCGTGATCGGCGTGTGGGACTGGGAGCGACAGATCCGCCAGCGGGTCTCCATTGATCTCGAGATGGTGGCCGACGTCGCCCGGGCCGCGGCCAGCGATGAGCTGGAGGACGCCTTGAACTACAAGGCGGTGGCGAAGCGCGTTGTGTCCTTCGTCGAAGGCTCGGAGTTCCGGTTGATAGAAACGCTGGCCGAGCGCATCGCCGGTATTCTGCGCGAGGAGTTCGGGATTCCGTGGTGCCGGGTGAGGGTCGACAAGGGCGGCGCGGTCCGCGGCAGCCGTTCCGTGGGCGTCGTCATAGAGCGGGGTA
>JBAUWJ010000069.1:0-3617 GCA_049583715.1 Arenicellales bacterium
GCGAGGTCGGTCGCGAGGGCGTGGCCATCGATACGCTCGCCGACATGGAGGACCTGTTCGACGGCATCGATCTCGAGAAGATCTCGGTGTCCATGACCATCAACCCCTCGGCGTGGATCCTGTTCGCGATGTACATCGCGGTGGCGGAGAAGAACGGCTTCGATCCGGCCAAGCTCTCCGGCACCATCCAGAACGACATCCTCAAGGAGTACATGGCGCAGAAGGAGTGGATCTATCCGGTGCGCCCGTCGCTGCGCATCGTGCGCGACTGCATCACCTGGGGCGCGCAACATCTGCCCCGCTACAACCCGCTCAATATCTCCGGCTACCACATATCCGAAGCCGGCGCCGTGGCGACCCAGGAGGTCGCCTACACCATGGCGAGCACCATTCAATACGTCGAAGAGGCCGTCGCCGCCGGTGTGAACGTCGACGACTTCGCGCCCCGGCTGTCGTTCTTCTTCGTCAGCCAGGCCGATTTCTTCGAGGAGATCGCGAAGTTCCGCGCCGCGCGGCGGGTCTTTGCCAAGATCATGCGCGAGCGCTTCGGGGCGAAGAGACCCGAGTCCTGCCGGCTGCGCTTCCACGCCCAGACGGCGGCCGCCACGCTTACCAAGGCGCAGCCGAAGGTCAACATCGTGCGCACGGCGTTCCAGGCGCTGTCCGCGGTGCTGGGGGGCGCCCAGTCGCTGCACACCAACGGCCTCGACGAAGCCTATGCCATTCCCACCGAGGAGGCGATGAAGATCTCGCTGCGCACTCAGCAGGTGATCGCGCACGAAACCGGCGTCGCCGACGTGGTCGACGGCATCGGCGGCTCCTGGTACGTCGAGAATCTCACCACGCGCATCGAGAACGAGGTCTGGCGCATCCTGGACGAGGTCGAGAAGCTCGGTGGAACCATTCAGTGCATCGAGGACGGCTACTTCCAGCGCGGCATCGCGGACTCGGCCTACGACTTCGCCGTCCGCAAGGCCAGCGGCGAGCGCCCGGTGATCGGCGTCAACTGCTACGTCGAGGAAGGGGGCGATCCCGAGGTGGAGATGCACCCCCACGACCCGGAGACCGAGCGCCGGCAGATCGAGCGCCTGCGGCGCGTGCGGGAGCGGCGGGATGAGGAACGCCTGGATCGTCTCCTCGAGGAACTGCGCACCGTCGCCGCGGACGAATCCCGGAACCTGATGCCGGTCACCATCGATCTGGTGAAGGCCGGCGCCTCCATGGGCGACATCGTGGAGACACTGCGCGGGCTGTGGGGCACCTATCGCGAGATGCCCGTGATCTGACCGGGTCCCCTGGTGTACCGCGCCAGAAATGATGCAAATTATTTCGGGCTGGGATGACGATCGCCCCGATCCGCAAACGGGCGCCGCCGGGGACTTGACAAGTCCACGTCAACACCAGACGATTGCTTTGGAATGACTGCGATCCACCCCTGCCGCGCGACGGATACCGCAGACTGAGAAGCGACCGGACCGAAGTCCGGCAACACGAGCGATAAGACAATTCAGCGCGTATCGATTTTCGGGCAAGCTTCGCGTCGCCAGGGATCACGGAACACGTGCGAACCGGAGCTTCCCGGCAAACCATTCCCGAAGCTGAATCTCCCGGTTCTGCGAACATGAAGGATATCCGGGTCTTCTATTACGACACGCAGGCCAACTTCGGCGACCAGTTGAACGTCCGTCTCCTGCGTGACCTGTTCAATCTGAAGCCCGTACACACACCCATTGACAGGGCAGACCTTATCTGTATCGGAAGTGTTCTGCACTCTCTGCTTCGCACTATCGGAAGAGCATCGAAGTTGTGGCAGCGGCTGAGCCACTCCAGGTTGCATGTCTGGGGCAGCGGGTTCGTCGCCAACTACGTGGTACCCGCCGAGCCGGGGCACGCCCCGAAGCATTTCTATCGCAGGCTGGAGCTCCACGCCTTGCGTGGCGAACTCACGAAACAGCAGGTGCAGACCTTGACCGGTCGACCCGCTGCGAGGGCGGTACTCGGTGATCCCGGGCTGCTGTGCAGCGAGCTGATCGCTCGACCCGGCAAGACAAGAAACAAGGTGGGCATAGTGCCCCACTACAGACATGTTCGGAATCCCCGGGTGACCGAGCTTTCACAGACTGTGCGCAGCTGCCGGGTGATCGATGTAACGGCACCGCCAATGGAATTTCTGGTGCAACTGTCTTCCTGCGGCGTTGTGATCAGCAGCGCACTGCATGGTTTGATTGCCGCGGATAGCCTCGGAATACCAAACAGAAGACTGGTGTTGTCGGATCAAACCATGGGCGGGGACTACAAGTTCGAGGACTACTATTCAGTGTTCACTGCCGATGATCATCGACCGCTGTGCCTCCCGGACGGGGCAAAGGTTCCGTCGGAGCGGCAGATCCTCGATGGCATGTGGCTGGCTGAGCGCGGGGAAGTGGATGCAGTGAAAAACCGGCTCTACGACAGCTTTCCCTTCAAGTCGTAGCGGCCCGGCGAGGACCATGAGAGGCAGGCATCCGGCGCGCTGCGCGCACACATTCGTTTCAGGTGCCGTTGAATCCAAGGGACCTGAGCCACCGTTTCCAGGTTGGTGCGACCGGATAGTCGTTCTCTCGCAGCCAATGTCCGGCGAGTCCTTCTATGGCGTTGACCTGCTTCGCCGTAAGTCCCGTTCGCCAGTCCCCCACGGCGCCGTTGCTGTCGGAAATGTGGTTCCGATGCAGAAGATGGTCCCTGAGTTGCCTGATCCCACCGGGTCGAACCTCTTGGAACGCGTCATCTTCAGCTTCGGATATGCGCCTTCTCTGATTCTCGATCGAGTACCGTGCTGCAATATCGTCGAATATCTCCGGACCGCAATCCAGCCCCAGATGCCCGGCGATCCTCCCGGCTTCGCGAGCCCAGTCCACGACCGCCTCTTCGTATCTGGAGACCAGGACATTCCGCTCGCGCGTCCAATCGTTGTGGTTGGCGATGCACTCGTTGATTATCTTCGGATCCCACCATTCCGCCGGGATCCTTGCGTGTCCCTTGCGAATCAGCGACAAGGCGACGTCACGCAGGTCGCGATAGATATATATGGCCGCGGCGTTGCCACGCTCGAACTCTTCGCGAATTGCATCTGTCAGCTTGTGAGTCTTCACAACGAGCAGGCCTTCCGTATTCTGATAACGGTCACGGGTCAGCGGGAATTCCTTTCTAGGCACCCACCCCACCCGCGTACCGCAGCCGGTGCTTTCAACCAGGTCCGCGGTTATCTGGTACTGCACCGTTGAACCGGCGCGATTCATTCCGCAGCAGAAAACCCACATTCGCGCCTCCCCGGTCGTGTTCACAGGTTGGTTAATGATGGCGCGCTGAAGGCGCCGACGGCCCCGACAACCACCCCCTGGCGGGTCGTCCATCGGCTACTCTAACATGGCCGATTACCCGCGTGAGAAGCCCGCGCACGATTTTCACGAGCACGAGACAAGACGTTGCTTTCATCAATTCACCCGCGCGCGCCGGCTTCAGACCTCTGTCAATGCGTTGTGCTAGACTGCCAACGCACGCGTGATATCGATCCCGGTCCCTCGTGTGACGAACGTGATCATATGACACCTATACGACTGGCATTCTCGGATTTTCCC
>JBAUWJ010000070.1:0-55175 GCA_049583715.1 Arenicellales bacterium
TGTTCGACGAGCCCACCTCGGCACTCGACCCCGAAATGATCAAGGAGGTCCTGGATGTGATGGTCGGTCTCGCGGAAGAAGGCATGACCATGGTCTGTGTGACCCACGAGATGGGCTTCGCCAAGAAGGTTGCCGACCGCGTGATCTTCATGGATGCGGGCCAGATCGTGGAAGAGAACTCGCCCGAGGAATTCTTCGAGCACCCGAAGAGCGACCGGACCAAGCTGTTCCTGAGCCAGATCCTGGGACACTGAGATCGCCGGGAGCGATCTGGCTTCCTGTCAGCACGCGGCCGCGCCTACAAACACACGGCCACGCTCCGCCAACTGCGGCATCGCCTTTTCCTGCCTGATACCGTCCCCGTTGCATGGAAGGGCGCGGCGCTTATATCACCGATACCGCGGCACTAATCCGTTCCCGAGTGTGCTAAAGTTCACACGGTTTCCCGGGCGCGTCCGCGGCACCAGCAGATGAAGCCCGGCTTCTGCGCCGGATGTCACGCACCTCCATTTGTCAATACACACAGATGACCGATAGATTGCTTCACGTCATGGACATCGCGTGGCGATGCGTTAACTTGTTCATCCTTCGGACTCTGTAAGTACGCGCCGTTTTGGATACGATAAAGAAAACACCTCTGTACGACCTGCACCTGGAGTACGGCGCCCGCATGGTGCCGTTCGCCGGCTACGAAATGCCGGTCCAGTTTTCGACCGGCATTGTGAAAGAGCACAGACATACCCGCAGCGCCGCCGGCTTGTTCGACGTCTCTCACATGGGACAGGTCCTGCTCAAGGGCGGGGATGCGGCGAACCGGCTGGAGGGGCTTGCTCCCGTGGATATCGTCGGCCTCGAGCCCACGCGACAGCGTTACGCCCTGTTCACCAACGAAGCCGGCGGCATACTCGACGATTTCATGGTCACCAACGCCGGTGACCACCTCTTCACCGTCGTCAATGCCGCCTGCAAGGAACAGGATGTCGCTCACCTGCGGCGGCACCTGGATGAGGTCGACGTACTCGGCGATCACGCCTTGCTGGCTCTGCAGGGTCCCGAGGCGGCGGCCGTGCTCGTTCGCCTGGCTCCGGATGCCGGCAAGCTGCTCTTCATGCAGGGCGCATTCCTGGACCTGCTCGGGGTCGAGTGCTTCGTGACCCGTTCGGGCTACACCGGTGAGGACGGCTTCGAGATTTCGGTGCCGGCGGATGCAGCCATGGCCCTCGCCCGCGAGCTCCTGTCCCATGACGAGGTCGCGCCCGTGGGCCTGGGGGCACGGGACTCGCTGCGTCTGGAGGCCGGCCTGTGCCTCTACGGTCACGACATCGACACGCACACCACCCCGGTCGAGGCCGGGCTGAGCTGGGCCTTGTCCAAGGTGAGGCGTCCCGGGGGTGCGAGGGCCGGGGGCTACCCTGGCGCCGGGACCATCGAACGGCAGCTCAGGGATGGGGTTGCCCGAAAACGGGTGGGTCTGGCGCCCGAAGGGCGCGCACCGGTACGGGACGGTGTGGAGCTGTTCGATACCGGCGGGGAGGCCGCGGGCGTCGTGACCAGCGGCGGATTCGGACCCACGGTGAACCGCCCGGTCGCGATGGGCTACGTGGACAGCCACCTGGGCAAGCCCGGCACCTCCCTGGGCGCCCGCGTGCGGGGGCGGGAGATGAAGGTCAGAGTTCACCCCCTGCCCTTCGTTGACCATCACTACTATCGGGGCAAACCGTAATCGGGTTCGTATATCCAAACCGAACGAGCGGAGACGTTTCATGGCGACGCAACAATCGACTCTCTCAGAACTGGAAGCCGGCAATGAGTTCATGACACGCCACGTGGGTCCGAGCCCCACCGAACAGAAGGAGATGCTCAAGGTGCTGGGCCTGTCGTCCCTGGATGCACTGATAGACCGCGTCGTGCCGTCGAACATTCGCAGCAGCAAGCCACTGGCGGTGCCGGCGGCGGTCTCGGAGGCAGAGGCCATCGAGGAGCTGCGGACGATTGCCGCACAGAACCGCGTCTTCAAGTCGTTCATCGGCATGGGTTACTACGACACCTACACTCCGGCCGTGATCCAGCGGAACATCCTCGAGAGCCCCGCCTGGTACACGGCCTACACGCCCTACCAGTCCGAGATCTCCCAGGGACGCCTGGAGGCGCTGCTGAACTTCCAGACGATGGTGGTCGGCCTGACGGGCCTGGAGATCGCCAACGCCTCCATGCTGGATGAGGGCACGGCAGCCGCGGAAGCCATGGCGCTCAGCCATCGTGTCAGCAGGAACGAGGGCAGCGTGTACTTCGTGGCCCAGGACTGCCATCCCCAGACCATCGACGTGGTGCGCACGCGCGCCCGCCCCCTGGACATCGAGGTGGTGATCGGGGATCCGGTGCATGACTCACCCCCGGAAGACGCCTTCGGGGCACTGCTCCAGTATCCCGGTACCTACGGAGACGTGGCGGACTACCGCGACTTCATCCAGAAGATCCACGCCCGCAAAGGCCTCGTGGCCATGGCGGCGGACCTCCTCGCCCTGACCCTGATCACTCCGCCCGGCGAGCTGGGAGCCGATATCGCGGTAGGCAACACCCAGCGTTTCGGGGTTCCCATGGGCTACGGTGGACCGCACGCCGGCTACATGTCGACCCGCGACGCCTACAAGAGGTCGCTCCCGGGGCGCCTCGTGGGCGTATCGGTCGACAGCCGGGGCAACCGCGGCTATCGACTCGCTCTCGCCACACGCGAGCAGCATATCCGGCGCGAGAAGGCGACCTCCAATATCTGTACCGCACAGTCCCTGCTCGCCATCATGGCGGCCATGTACGCCATCTACCACGGGCCCGAAGGGCTCACGCACATCGCGCGGCGGGTTCATCGCCTGGCACGCATACTCGCCGGCGGCCTGCGTTCCCTGGGCCTGGAGGTCAAGACGACGGCCTACTTCGACACGATCGCCGTGGCGACCGGCGACGACACCGCCGCCGTTCTCGCCCGCGCCCGGGACAACGCGCTCAACCTGCGCGAGATAGATGCCCGGACGCTCGGCGTCTCTCTGGACGAGACCACCTCGCGCAAGGACGTCGAGCTTCTCTGGAAGATCTTCGCCTCTTCCGGCGAGCCGCCCTCCGTACGCGATCAGGACGACAAAGTCGTCGAGGTGCTGCCCGCCTCTGTCGTGCGCCAATCCTCGTTCCTGAACGAACCGGTATTCCACGAGCATCGCACCGAGACCAAACTCCTGCGCTACATGCGCCGGCTGGCGGACATGGACCTGGCCCTGGACCGGTCCATGATTCCCCTCGGCTCCTGCACTATGAAGCTGAACGCCACCACGGAGATGGTCCCGGTCACCTGGCCCGAGTTTGCCCGCATGCATCCCTTCGCCCCGCTCGACCAGGCACGCGGCTACCGCAGGATCTTCGACGACCTGGAGTCGCTGCTCACCGCCTGCACCGGCTACGCAGCCGTCTCCCTGCAGCCCAATGCCGGCTCCCAGGGGGAGTATACGGGCCTCCTCGCCATCAAGGCTTATCACGAGGCCCGGGGTCAGGGCCACCGCAAGGTCTGCCTGATCCCGAGCTCGGCTCACGGCACCAACCCGGCTTCCGCGGCCATGGCGGGGATGCAGGTAGTGGTCGTCGAATCCGACCACGACGGCAACATCGACATCGAAGACCTGCGCGAAAAAGCCGCCGAGCACGCCGCCGAGCTGGGCGCGATCATGATCACCTACCCGTCCACGCACGGCGTGTTCGAGGCCAGGGTCAGGGAAGTATGCGACATCATCCACGAGCACGGCGGACAGGTTTACATCGACGGCGCCAATCTCAATGCGATGGTGGGTGTGAGCGCCCCCGGAGAGTTCGGCGGAGACGTGTCCCACCTCAACCTTCACAAGACCTTCGCCATTCCACACGGCGGCGGGGGACCGGGCGTCGGACCGATCGCCGTGCGCGAGCATTTGAAGCCATACCTGCCGGGCCACTTCATGCTGGGCAAGGGCGCCGCCGGACCGGTGGCGTCCGCCCCCTGGGGCAGCGCGGGCATACTGCCGATCACCTGGGCCTACCTGCGACTTCTGGGCCGCGACGGGCTGCGCTACGCCACCTGCAACGCCATACTGAACGCCAACTACGTCGCCAAGCAGCTCGGACCACACTACCCCGTCCTGTACTCCGGGCCGGGCGGCCTGGTAGCCCATGAATGCATCCTGGACCTCAGACCCATCAAGGAGGAAACCGGTGTCACCGTCGAGGACGTGGCCAAGCGGCTGATGGACTACGGCTTCCACGCGCCGACCATGTCCTTCCCGGTGGCCGGCACCCTGATGGTGGAGCCTACCGAAAGCGAGTCCAAATCGGAGCTCGACCGGTTCATCACGGCGATGATCGAGATCCGCAAGGAGATCCGGGATATCGAGAAGGGCAAGCTCGACCCGGAGGACAATCCCCTCAAACACGCTCCGCACACGGCGATGGATCTCAGTGAGCCCTGGGAACGAAGCTATACCACTCGGCAGGCGCTGCGCCTGGACTGCCAGGGTGCCGGCAGCAAGTACTGGCCACCCGTCAACCGGATCGACAACATCTACGGTGATCGCCATATCGTGTGCACCTGCCCGCCGGTATCGGACTACGCCAATACCGGCCCGGCCAAGCACAAGGCAGCATGAGGGAACGGCGGCACGGAGCCGGAGGAGCGCAGCACACCAGGCCGGCCCCATGTTCGGTACGCACAATGAGCAACGTTCGTATTACAATTCCCGATCGTCCAGGCACCCGCTCGCGGCCATGAAGAAATACGGAATCCGGATCACCCTGACCGAAGACAACCCCATGCGCGCCCCGCACCTTCTCGGCGACAACTGGGAGGCGTACCGCTGGTACGACGACCGGGAAAGCCGCGACCGTGCCATGGAGGCCATGCAGACCCGCCTGCCCAACTATCGCCTCGGCGACGTCCCCTCGCAGATCGTGGAGCCCGTGGAGCGCTGACGGGCGGCGCCCGTTGGCAGGTCCAGACTCTTCCCTGACCCCGTTCTGGCACCGCGTTCGCGGGCGCTCACAGAGCGCCCTGCGCGCCGGCGCGCTCCAGCCAATCTCGACACACGCCAGCTTCATCGAGGACGAAGGCGTGGAATTCGTGGTCCGGGTCTCGGCCAACCTGCTGCGCAAGCAAAGTGCCCGTACGCCCAACGGACAGCAGAACGCCGGGAACCCCTTCCTGCCTCCCGAGCCTGCCCTGACGATATGCGAGCTCCCTCCGCATCACATCGCCGTCCTCAACAAGTTCAATGTCCTGGAGAATCACGTGCTGGTCATCACCCGGGGCTTCGTGCACCAGGAATCCGCCTTGAGCGCCGACGATTTCTCCGCCGTCGCGGCCGGGCTGCGCGGGGGTCGCGGCCTTGCGTTCTACAACGCCGGCCGGACAGCCGGCGCCAGCCAGTCCCACAGACATTTTCAACTCGTGCCCCTGCCGCTCGGTCGCACGGCGGACATCCCCATGGCCGCACTCCTCGACGGCGCCTCCCACGGCATTGACACCATAGATGGGCTGCGCTTCCGGCATGCGTTCGGTCGGTTGGACCGACAACCCGACGATGCCGGAGCTTTCGGCCTGCGCTGCCAGGAGTTGTACCGGCGGTTCGTGACCGCGCTCGGCCTCGCGGAAGCCTTCGACCACGCCGAGGAAACCCGCCTGCCGCCCTACAACCTCCTGCTGACGGACCGCTGGCTGTTCATCGCACCCCGCTCCCGGGAGCACTACCTCGGCGTCTCGGTGAACGGCCTCGGCTACGCCGGCTCGCTGTTCGTCAGCTCGCAGGAAAGGCTCGCGCGGGTCCAATCCTCCGGCCCGATGAAGTTTCTCGAAAACGTCTCCATCGGGCGGCCGTGAGGGTTGTCGCTCTCGCTAAGGCGCCAGGAACGCAAACGGAGGTATGCAATGAGTTTGCTGCCGCCGAGAAGCCCGGCTATCCGACCAATCTTGGCGAGATCACATGAAGGTCGATCGTCTCTCTGAACAGGCTGATTGAGTCCTTGGCGTTCCTGGCGTCCTGGCGAGAGCATAATTATGCCCTCCGTCCGGCAAGCTCCGATTTCTCAGACATTCAGAGCCTTCTTCACGTCCTGGACAAAGGGGCTGCGGCGAATCCCCCAGAAGAACAGCTCCTGCACCCAGGAGCCCGGCGCCCGCAAGGGTCGCCGCACATGGAGAAGAAGAATCACCCTGTCCCGGTCGGAATGGTTGAACGTCTCGTGATAACAGGTGTCGTCGAAGACGAAGAACTCTCCTTCCCGCCACCGATAGTCCGTGTCCTCGACGTTGATGTGGCAGTTGTCCGGAACATGCAGACCGAGATGATAAGTGAGCATACCCTTGGTCACCCCCCGGTGTCTGGGCAGGTGTGCGCCGGGCTCGTGTATGGAGAACATGGCGGTCAGCAGACCGGGTATCTTCTCCACCAGGGCCGCCGTGGTCGGACAGCGCTCGCACTGCCGGGGGACCTTGATTCCGTAGCCCCACAGAAAATACGTGCGCCATTTCCCCTGATTGTCCAGCTCCTGGTGATCGGGGGAAATCGAGCTCAGGGACGGCACCCGGTCCCCCGCCATGACCGCGTCGGCCTCGGCCCGGATTTCCTCCCAACGAGCCTCCAGGCGGCGCAGGTAGTCGAACTCCTTTGGATCGAATACGGGTTGCTGGCCGATCAGCGAGTAACGCTGTACGAAGTTGTTGAATGGAGCCCGCAATTGCCGACCGTATCTGTCGACAAGTCGTCTGGATAGAGTCTTGTGTTCCGCGCCTTGAGGTTTCACTGCGTCATTCCTCCCTTCAAAACCCGACACAGCCCGCCCGGCACCGGGCCTCGAGGGCCCTACACCGGGGTACGGGCGATGACTGCCGCATAATCTACGGACTTGAAGGGGTCCGATCAACGGATTTCTTCGCGGCGAACCCATAGCGCCGCCAACACCTAAGGATATTCGACGCTCCTCCCTATAGAATGGGCCTCTCGAAACGATGAGCCGCCTGTAACACGCGCCTTGCCGCCTGATATGCCCGGGATTTCCAGAGATACCGAGAATCGCCTGCACCCCTCCGGGCGCCGGGCGCCGTTACAGGCCGATCAGCTCGCCGAATTCATCGAAACCCATGCTCCGCTGTTCGTGTTGACCGGTGCGGGCTGCAGCACCGGATCCGGGATTCCGGACTACCGGGACGACAATGGCGAGTGGAAACACGGCAAGCCGGTCCAGTACGCCGATTTCCTGTCTTCCGGTCATGCTCGCCGCCGCTACTGGGCGCGCAGTCTGTCGGGTTGGCCGAGGGTCGAAGGGTCCCGACCCAACGGCGCCCACACTGCGCTGGCCGAGCTCGAGCGCACGGGGCTCATCGAGGTCGTGTGCACCCAGAATGTCGACACGCTGCATGAAAAGGCGGGCAGTGCCGCGGTGATCGATCTCCACGGCCGGCTGGACAGTGTCGAATGCCTGGAATGCGATGCCCGCTATTCGCGGGCGCTGATACAGGACAGGCTCCTCGAGCTCAATCCCGGTTACCAGAGTGCCGGAGCCGCGTCGGCCCCGGACGGCGATGTGCTGCTCGATCGGTCGTTCGACGATTTCGTGCTGGTGAGCTGCGACCATTGCGGCGGAGTCCTCAAGCCCCAGGTCGTGTTTTTCGGCGAAAACGTGCCGGCCGCGCGCGTGGAACGCGCGATGAACGCGCTGGAGCGATCGCGAGGCATGCTCGTGGTCGGCTCATCGCTGATGGTCTATTCCGGCTATCGCTTCTGCCGGAGGGCCCGGGAGCTCGGGAAGCCCGTTGCCGCCGTGAACCGCGGGAAAACGCGCGCCGATGCTGCCATGGCGCTGAAAGTCTCCATGGACTGCGAGGAGACGCTGCAACGGGTGGCGGGGGTTCTTTGCGGCCGGTAGTCCGGGACCCTGTTCCCACAAGGATGCGCCGCGCCCGCCGCGCACGCGAACCGGGCGTCTATTCCAGGTTCAGGTTGTCGACGAGATTGCGAAGCTCGAAGCGGGCGGTAACGTGCGACATGGTGATGGACCGGCCCTCGGGGCCGGCGTCGAAGTCCAGCAGCGTCAATCCGCGCGGAAACAGCTCCCGAAAGATCGCCCTTTCACTCAGGCCCTCGAGATACCGGAAGGCGACCTTGGCCTGAAGCTGGCGCAGGACCAGGTCCACTCGCCTCTTGTTGTGCGAATGCATCGATCCTGAACGGTTCCTGACCACCACCCAATCCAGTCCGCGCTTGCCGGACAGCGCCCGTTGCTTGCGGCACTCCCAGACCGCCTCGCTGTAAACGCTCAGCTTCCTGACCTCGAAGGTATCGGGATCGACCTGCGCGAGCAGGTCCACGTCGACGAAGCTGTCATTGACGGGTGACACCAGGGTGTCGGCATGCGTATGCGCGGCTCTGGTGAGCACTGTGTCGTGCCCGGGACAGTCGATGACAACGTAATCGTGGTCCCGGGACATCATCTCGATCATCCGGTCGAGCTCCGCGGCGGTCCTCGGCGGATTGCCGGCGGACGGCAGCGCCGGGACGGCCAGTGCGAGCCCGTGACGGTCCGAATACGCGGCGCGGTTCTCGATGTAGCGGGTGAGGGTCTTTTGCCGCGGGTCCAGATCGATCACCGCCACCCGGCAGGCCTTCTCCAGCAATACGGCGATCACGTGCATCGCCGTCGTCGACTTGCCCGTCCCACCCTTCTCATTGCCGAAAACAACGACCCGGCGCTTGTACTGCTTTGGAGTCGCCATACGCCGTTGAAGTATAGCGCGCGGCGACGACGCCACGAGCCCGGTCCCGGCCCCCTGACGCATGTATCAAGGCACAGGCCCGTCCCGGGGCCGCTGCCGCTGCGTCGATATGCCCTGAAATGTCTCGGGGACGCCGGACGTCAGGCCGCGGCCGGCCCGGGGGCCTGCCTTGCCGGCCGCAGCAGCAGCAACAGGGGAACGGCGCACAGGGTCATCCAAAGCATGAGCCTGAAATCGTTCATGTAGGAGATCGACGCGGCCTGACGCGTGACCTCCGCGTTCAAGGCCGCCAAACCCTGTGTAGTGGTGATGTCCCACACGGCGCTGGCCCCCTTCAAGGCCGCGCTGAACGGCGTAAGCACCTCGGAGATCACCGCGTGATTGGTCTGCACGTTGTAGCCCAGGAGAGTGACCATGATGGAGATTCCCAGGCTGCTCCCCAGGTTGCGCATCAGGCTGAACATCGAGGTACCTTCCGTTCGAAGATGAGGGGCCAACGTCGAGAAAGTCACGGTCGAGAGCGGCACGAAGATGAAACCGAAGCCGATGCCCTGCACGATGCCGGTGTGCACCAGGGTGAAGATATCCACGTCGGCAGTGAAGCCGGCCATCTCCCAGAGTGAGATACCCATCATCAACATCCCGAATACGATCAGGTAACGGACGTCCACTTTATTGATCAGCCGGCCCACCACGATCATGGCACCCATCGTGCCCACCCCTCGGGGCGCCAGCACGAAGCCCGTGGTGATCACGGGATACCCCGCCAGGTTCTGCAGGAAAGGCGGCAGCAGGGCCAGGGTGGCGAGCAGAATGATGCCCATGAAGAAAATGAGCATCAGACCGACGACCAGGTTTCGGTCCTTGAACAACGCCGGCTCGATGAATGGATGGCGGGCCGTGAACATGTGCACCAGGAACAGGTACAGAAACAGCACGCCGGAGACCGCTTCGAGGGTCACCTCCGCCGAGTCGAACCAGTTCTGCGAAGTGCCGCGATCGAACATCAACTGCATCGCGCCGATGGCAAGGCTCAGCAACGCAAAACCGAACAGATCGAACGGCCGGTGCCGGTTGCGCTCCGTCTCATGGGTGAAGGCCGCGATCCCCAGCAGCGCCAGGATCCCGACGGGCAGATTGATGTAGAACACCCAGCGCCAGTTGTAGACCTCGGTCAGATATCCGCCCAGGGTCGGACCCAGGATCGGGCCCACCATGACACCGACGCCCCACAGGGCCATCGCCGAGCCGTGCTTTTCGCGCGGATAGGTGTCGAGCAGCAGCGACTGAGACAAGGGAACCAGCGAGGCACCGAAAGCGCCCTGGACGATCCGGAAGAACACCAGCTCGACCAGGGAAGTCGCGGTACCGCACAGCATGGAGGCGATCGTGAAGCCGCCGACGGCGGTCATGAACAAGCGCTTGCGCCCGAAACGGTCGGTCAGATAGCCGGTGGGCGGCGTCATGATTGCCGACGCCACGATGTAGGATGTCAATACCCAGTCGATCTGGTCCAGGGTCGCCGACATGCTGCCCTGCATGTGGGGCAGGGCCACGTTGGCGATGGTCATGTCGAGGACCTGCATGACGGTCGCCAGCATGATGGAAACCGTCGCCATGAGCTGGGCGCCGCCGCCCTCCTGGGATACGGCAGTATTCATCGCGAGCGGGCCTGCCTAGTGTGCCAGCGCGGCCGCCGCAAGATAGACCGCCGGCGGCTGCCACTTGAGCAGCATGGCCTGGGCGAATTCCGGCAAGTGACGATACTGGCCGGTGTCTATGCGTACGTTCGTGCTCATCCCCGCCCGGAGCGGCGGCGCGCCGTCCTCGGCCCTGACCGCGATGCGTACCGGTATGCGCTGGACGACCTTCACCCAATTGCCGGTCGCGTTCTGCGCCGGCAGTACCGAGAACTCCGCGCCGGTGGCCTGGCTGATGCTCTTGACTACGCCCCGCCAGGTCCGTCCCGGGTAGGTATCCACCTCGACTCGAACCGGCTGGCCGGGTCGCACGTAGGTGAGGTCGGTCTCCTTGAAGTTCGCGTCGACCCAACTGTTGGCATCCGACACCAGGGCCATGACCGCGCCGCCCGAATCCACGTACTGGCCCGGCTCGGGTACCTTGTGCACCACCCCGGCGAAAGGCGCGGTGATGGTCGTATGCGAGAGATCGAGGGCCGCCTGCTCCACGGCGGCCTGCGCCTGCTGGTAGACGGGCTGGTCCTGGAGCGGTACGCCCGGCCTGCCGCCGAGCTGAGCCAGAAGCTGGGCGATGGCCTGCTTCGTAATGGCGATCTGCTGGTGGGCGATGTCCAGGTTGTGCTTTGCCTGCTCGAGCTGCTCCTGGGACGCGAACTTGCTGCCGGCCAGCTTGTCCAGCCGGTGGTACTCGCGGTCGGCGAACGCTTCGTTGCTTTCGTCGAGAACCAGCGTTTCCTGCTGCTGCCGGTAGGCAGCCTGCAGCTTCTCGATGTCGGCGCGGGCCGCCTCGACACCGGCCCGGGCGCGCGCCAGGGCCACCTGATAGGGCGCCGGGTCGAGCCGGAAAAGTACCTGTCCTTTGTCGACGCTCTGGTTCTCGGAGACGTCGACCCCGATGATCGAACCGGCCACCTGGGCGCTGACCACGACCTTGTCCTGGCCGACATAAGCGTTGTCGGTGCTGACGTAGCGGCCGGAGGTCATGTAGAAGCCGCCCCCGACGATGATCAGCAGCAGCGGGCCGGCCAGGAAGAGGATCCGCCGGATTCGCCTGCGCTTTCCCGCTCTTTCGGCATCCTGCACGGTATCGGTGGTTTCAGTCGTCATTGCCATTTGCTTCTCTACACGGCGCCTCACGGCTCAAGTTCTGTTTGATGCTGCATAGTGCGTCCACCAGCACCTCACGCGTTTCTCGCGGCAGGCCGTCCAGCGCCTCTTCGCGCACCATTTGCGCCTGCGTGCGAATCTGCTTCAACAGGGGCTGCGCCGCCTTGGTCAGATACAGGCAACAGGCGCGTCGATCATCCGGATCGGAGCGTCGCTCGACCCAGCCAGCCGCCTGGAGGCGGTCAATCAGCCGCGCCACCGAGATGGGACGCACCTCCAGACCCTCGGCCAGCGTTGCCTGGTTGACGCCTTCGCGGCGCGCCAGCAGAGCCAGAGCCCGCCACTGGGCCTCGGTGAGCCCCAGCGGCTTCAAACGCCGGTCCAGCCTGCGCCGCAACAGGCGCGAGACCTCGTACATCAGGAATCCGAAATTCTGGGTAGGGTCGGCCATGCCAGAGCATACGCTCAAAATATAGTGGCTTATTATAAGCCTGACTTACTATTTTTCAATAGCCTTGGCGATGGAGTGCGTGCAGGCTCGCCACGGTCGTCAAGCACATGATATTCATGGGTAAATGCCGGGGGCCGGACCTGTTCGCGGCAGGGAGACTTGACATTGTCAGATGCTCTCGCCAGGACGCCAGGCACGCCAGGAGATCAATCAGGCATCTGCTACCAAGGAGACGGTTCCCGGGATCCGTGCCTCAGACTGTCTCCTTGGCGTGCCTGGCGTCCTGGCGAGAGCGCATCTGTACGTCAGCGCAGCGCCCGCAGATTCTCCAGCGAGCCCTTTTCAGAGAGTCGCGCCGGTCGGCCCCGACAGGCCGCGGGTGGCGAGCTCCCGGGTCAGATATTCGAAAGCCTCGTCCACGGAGTCGCAGATCTTGACCAGGTCGACATCCGCCGCGTCGATGCTGCCGAACTCCACCAGGGCATCGAAATTCAGGACTTTGTTCCAGTACTCGGACCCATAGAGCACCAGGGGAAGATGCTTCCTCACCTTGCGGGTCTGCACCAGCGTCAGGATTTCGAACAGCTCGTCCAGGGTACCGAACCCGCCCGGGAAGAAGATCACCGCCTTGGCGAGATACAGGAACCAGAACTTGCGCATGAAGAAGTAGTGAAAGCGGAAAGCCAGCTCACGGGTGATGTAGTGGTTCTCATGCTCCTCGTGTGGCAGGGAGATCGACAGGCCGGCATTGACGCCATGCGCTTCGCTGGCGCCCCGGTTGGCCGCCTCCATGATCCCGGGACCGCCCCCGGTGCATATCACGAAGCGCCTGTGCTTCTCCGGGAGGCCTTTGGACCAGTGTGTGAGCCGGTTCGACAGCGCACGGGCTTCCTCGTAGTATCTCGACATCCTGAGCCTCAGTTTCGCCTGTCGGACCCCCTCGCCTGTCTTCCTGGCCTGATCCAGCTCCGCCCTGGCCTGCGCCTCGTCCACGTAGCGCGCAGAACCCATCACGACGATGGTGTCGTCTATGGAGAACTTGTGAAACCGGCTGTCGGGCTCGAAGTACTCCGCGAGTATCCGGATCGGCCGCGCCTCCGGGCTGAGCAGGAATTCCTCGTTGCTATAGGCTTGCGTAACGGTTTTGTTCTTCATGACTACCTGGGACTTGATTGGCGGACGCGCGGCGCGGCTAGAGCTCGACTCGCTCCAGATGATACCGCAGTCTCGCTCGCTTTCGCCTCGGCTTGATGGCGCCCAGCGCCTCTTCCAGGTCGGCGGGGCTCGCGTCGCGGCGCAGAAGAACGGCGACGGCATTGCCATAGGCAGGCAGCGTGAGCTTGTAGACGCGCTTGAAGTCGCGCCGCACCTTGCGGATCTGGTTCAAACGGCGCCCGAGGTCTCGGCCGTCCTCGAAATTCACCACCAGCGTCCCGTCCTCCGACAGCGCGTCACACAACGCAGCATACCAGCTCCGCGAGAACGCCACTGCCCGCGTCGCTTCGTTATGCACATCGGAAAACAAGTCGTCGATGATCAGGTCGAAGCACCCGCCGGTGTACCGCTCCAACCACTGGCCGGCATCCGCCTGGATGATCTCGAGCGGCACGTCGTCCAGGCCGAAGAAGCGCCGGGAGATTTCCACGTGCACGGGATTGCGTTCTACGGCCACGAATCGGTCCCATTCGACCAGGTCGCGCAGCTGCCGCACCACGGCGCCTCCACCGAGGCCCAGCAGGAGCACTCCGGCCAGGCGCGCGCCTCTCGTCCAAACGGCCGGCAGGCTCAGCAGGTCCCATACGCCGCCGCCGAAGACGTGGTCGGGATGATACTGGCTGTGCAGAACGCCGTTGGTGTATAACCGAATACTGCGCCCCGCCGTCCGGACCTGATACCGGCGTCCTCCCGACGTCCGTTCCCACAGGAGCGCCATTCAAGTCCGCACCGCGGGACGATGCGGCCGGTGAGGTCCGGGATGAAGGCGGACCGCCGGCCGATTGTTCACACAGGGCTCCGGCGGGATACAATCAATGCGCCGCAGACGGCTTGTTTCCGTCTTCGGCGTGGCCCGCTCCATTGGTATGCACCGGGCCGGCGCCGGAAAGCGGCAGCGTGGAAACATCGACATGAGCACGAGGATAGAGAAACTGAACCTGAGCGAATCCGAGTGGCGTGAGAAGCTTACTCCGGAGCAGTTCCAGATTCTACGCAAGGCCGGCACCGAGCGTGCGTACTCCAGCCCGTTGAATGCCGAGCACGCGCAGGGCGTGTATCACTGCGCCGGCTGCGATCTTCCCTTGTTCGACTCCGGGGCCAAGTTCGACAGCGGCACCGGCTGGCCCAGCTTCTTCGAGCCCGTGGATCCCTCCTGCATCGACACCAGGACCGACTTCAAGCTGATTTTCCCGAGAACGGAATATCACTGCGCGCGCTGCGGCGGCCACCAGGGCCATGTCTTCAACGACGGTCCGCAGCCCACGGGGAAACGCTACTGCAATAACGGCCTGGCGCTCGTCTTCAAGCCCGCCGAATGAACCCGGCATCGCGATTTTCAGGCGGTGGGCGTGCTCACAGGCCAGACTTGAACCAGTCGGAATAGCGACACCGAATGCAACAGCCGAACCCAATACTCGTGGAAGTCACGCGCGGGCCGGCCGTGGAGAGCATTCACCGCGGTGCAGCGGTGGTGGTGGACCGCACGGGACAAGTCGTTGCGTCCTGGGGTGACGTGGAGCATCCCGTGTATCCGCGTTCGGCGGTGAAGCCCATCCAGGCAGTGCCGCTGCTGACCTCGGGCGCCGCCCGGGCATTCGGTGTCAGCCGCGACGAGATCGCGCTCGCCTGCGCCTCCCACAACGGCGAGGCGGTCCACACCTATGCTGTCCGGCAATGGCTGCGCCGTCTGGGATACGGTCCGGAAGCCCTGGAATGCGGTGCGCATCTTCCGCAGGACCCGGAGACCCGCCGGCAGCTCGAGATGCGTGGCGAGCCTCCCTCCGCCCTGCACAACAACTGCTCCGGCAAGCATGCCGGATTCCTGACGCTGTGCAGGCACATGGAGTTCTCACCGACGGGCTACATACGCGCCGATCATCCGGTGCAGCGGGTGGTCCGGGGCGTTCTGGAGGAGTTCACGGGCTGCTCTGTCGCCGAGGCCCCGTGCGGCATAGACGGGTGCGGTATCCCGGTGTACGGCATCCCCTTGCGCGGCCTCGCCACGGCCCTGATGAAGTTCACCGATCCCGAGGCCCGCGCTGACGCCACCGCCGATGCGGTGAGGTCCATTCGCGACGCGATGACCGGCCGTCCCTACCTCGTAGCGGGTCGGAACCGCTTCTGCACCGAGGTGATGGAGGCACTGGCGCCCCACGTGCTGGTGAAAACCGGCGCGGAGGGGGTCTTTTGTGCGGCCTTGCTGGACCGGGGGCTGGGGGTGGCGCTCAAGATCGACGACGGGGCGACGCGAGCGGCCGAGGTCGCGGTGGGCGGCGTGCTGCGCAGCCTGGGCGCCATCAACGATTCGCGCTTCGCTGCGCTGCGGTCTAAACTTGAGCCGGAAGTGATGAACGTCGCCGGCAGGAAGGTCGGAACGATCAGGGCATCGGCCGGGCTCCTTGCCCAGCCGGCGCAAGCATGAGCGTTTCGACCGATTTATCGTGCCCGCACACCCCAATAAGCGTTATCCTTGGCGCTTAGCCCCGGGCCGGGGGGTCCAACGTTGCTCATTTTGGCAGGCGAGCCATGTCCATTGACGATATCAGACAGAAGCTGACGGGAAGGAGAGACGAGCTGGAGCTGCGCTTGCGCGATATCGAGCGGGACGTGCGCCATGAGGACAACCCCCTGTCCGGCGACTGGGAAGAGCAGGCGGTGCAGCGCGAGCATGAGGAAGTTGCCGACGCCCTGGGCAACGAGGCCAGGCGCGAGCTGGAGGAGATCAAGCAGGCCCTTGCACGCATCGACAGCGGTGACTATCCCTACTGCTCCGAATGCGGCCTGGAGATCGGGCAGGCCCGCCTGGAACTCCTGCCCTACACGAGCCTTTGCGTATCCTGCGCCCAGGACCGGGAAACCGCGAACTGACCCCAAGACAGGACCCGCCCTCTCCTCGCCATACCGATGCAGGTCGGAATTCATTCCGACAACGGTGCCCAAGATCAGCTCAGCTTGTCGGGACCAATCCCGACCCACAACAGTGCTCCGACTGTGGGTCGGAATTCATTCCGACAACCGTGCCCACGATCAGCTCAGCTTGTCGGGATCAATCCGGACCCACATCGGTGCGCGACTGTGGGTCGGAATTCATTCCAACAACCGTGCCCACGATCAGCTCAGCTTGTCGGGATCAATCCCGACCCACATCGGTGCGCGACTGTGGGCCGGAATTCATTCCGACAACGGTGCCCGGAGTCGAACTCCACCTTTGTGGGGCCTACGCCGGACCTCGGAGCCGAGAAGGGCATCACGAGTCCCGACTTCCGCCCCCGGGGACATGCAATGCCCCGAGTTCCGCCAGACGGCGGCGCGCCTTTTCCAGCTCACCGCGGTTCAAATCGCAGTTGCGCGTGAGGGTTTGCAGCTCCCGCGCCAGATTGTGGGGTTCCCCACTCTGGCGTTCAATCTTGTCCCGGCAGCGCCGGGCTTCGTGCTCGAACTCGTCGATCGCGTCAACCAGGCCCTCGCAGTACTTCTCCAGCCTTCGAATTTCCTCTTCCATCGGTTCAGGGCCCAAGGGCGAAGAGGATCGTGTCAAAGGAGGTCCTTGATCGCCACCGTCGGATCAGCCAGACGTTCGACTGCCGGGTGAACGTCGTTCTGCATCAACCTCTGGGCGAGGCGCACGTCCCTGGCGATCAGCAGGCCCTTCCCCCACCCCGTCACACCAACGAGCCGGCTGCCCTTGAGACTGAACAGAATCACGCTTTCGTCCGCCATGGAGCCGCGCCGAATGTGACGATCGCCTTCAGTCGGGAACCCCACCGTCTGCAGAACACGCTGGTACTGGTCCGACCAGACGAAAGGCACCGGGTCGTACCCCGTCGGGGCACCCGCGACAGTCGACCCCGTATTGATGCCCTGCTGGTCGGCATTTTGAAAGGACTCCAGTCGAACGTGCCGCCGGTAGCGGGGAAGATAGCAGCGGGCGCAATCACCCGCGGCATAAACATTGTTGACGGAGCTTCGACCGAACTCGTCGGTAATGATGCCGTCCGACACCTCGACACCGGCCTCCTCCGCGAGCTTCGTGTTCGGGACGACGCCGATCCCGATGATCACGGCGTGCGCCTGGATTCGTTCGCCGTCCGAGAGCGTGACGCCTTCGACGCCGTCCCCGCCGTAGAACTCCCTTATCGACACGCCGGTTCGAATCTCGACGCCTTCGTCGGCATGCGTGCGCACCACCGCCTCGGCAGCCTCGTCGGGAACCGAGCGGGTGAGGACTCTCTCCTGGGCCTCGAGCACGGTCACCCGGCAGCCGAGCTGGCGCGCGCTGGACGCGATCTCCAGTCCGATGAACCCGCCGCCGACGATCACGATGTGCCGGCCCGGCTGCAGCTCGGCCTTGATCGATCTCGAGTCCGCCGCCGTTCGCAGCAGGAACACGCGGGAGAGATCAACGCCCGGTACGGGCAGGCCGCGCGGCGTGGCGCCGGTGGCGAACACCAAGTGCTCGAAGTCCGCGCTGTCACCGTCTTCGTAGCGCGCGGACTGCCTGTCGACGTCGACACCGATGACACGTCGCCCGAGCTGAATGTCGATGTCCTTGTCGGCATAGTCGGCCAGCGGCCGGAAATAGCCGTCCTCCACCGTGTTCTGGCCGAGGAGCACCGTCTTCGACAGCGGCGGCCTGCGATAAGGCGGCAGGGCCTCGTCTCCCACCAGGACGATACGCCCCTGGTACCCCTTGGACCGGAGCGTCATAGCGCACCGCCCGCCCGCCTGCCCGGCGCCTATGATGATGGTTGTCGACATGATCCCCTCGTTCGAATGCGCCGCGCCCGGCTGGAAATCACAGCGCAAGCCGGTCCTCTGGTCACCGGCATCGACGCCGGGCCGCGGTCGGCGGCATCACAGGCGATAATCCGGTTCTTCCTCGTCCAGGATCTTGCGCAGCTCCCGGAAATGCTTCTCGAACCCCGGCATCTCCTCCCACTGCCTCGCGGTTTTCTCCGCCACCTCGTCGGGCAGCACCCGCAGGGGCTGGCCGGTCATGTAGGCCGTGATCAGCGTCCGTGCCGCACGCTCGAAGTAGAACAGCTCGTCGAACGCCTGCGCCACGCTTGGCGCGGTCACCATGACACCGTGATTGCCCATCAACAGGATACGCTTGTCCGCCAGCAATCTGACGCAGCGCTCGGCCTCGTCTTCCAGGGCCATCCCACCGTAACCGTCGTCCACGGCCACGCGGTTGAAGAACCTGGCGCAGTTCTGGTCGATAGGGGGCATGGTGCTGTCCGCCAGGGTCGCCAGCACCGTAGCGTAGCGGGGATGCAGATGCATGGCGCAGCGGGCCCCGGGGCAGTTGCGGTGCACGGCCCCGTGCAGGCCCCATGCCGTCGGGTCGGGGGTGTCCTCACGTTCCAGTGTCCGGACGTCCCGCGCATCCACCAACAGCAGCTCGCTCGCCCGCAGTCGGGAGAAGTGCCGGCCGTCGGGATTCATCAGAAACCTGGTGCCGTCCTCACTCACCGAAAGACTGAAATGGTTGGCGATCGCTTCGTGCATATCCAGGCGTGCGGCCCAACGGAACGCGCAGGCGAGCTGGGTACGCTGCTCGTGATAAGGATCCCGCCGGGTGTCGCGGCCCGCGGTCTCCAGCTTGCTGATACTCATCGAGGTGTCCCCGTCGTAAAGTCGGCATTGGAACCCGAATGCTCCACGCCTGTAAATCGAGTATCCCCCGCGGCGGCGTCCCCGTGCACCTCGTTCATCAGGGACTGGCCGTTCACCCAACGCTCCAGGTTGTCGGCGAAGAACCCGGCGAATCGCCTCGGCCAGTCCACCACACAGTCCGCCGCGTGGGGCGTGATCAGCACGTTGTCCATATGCCACAGAGGATGGGATGCGGGCAGCGGCTCCTTTTCGAACACATCGAGGTACGCTCCCGACAAGCGGCCCGACCTCAGGCTCTCCAGGAGGGCGCCTTCGTCCACCACCGCGCCGCGCGACGTATTGATGAAGAACGCCCCCGGCTTCATGGCAGCCAGCCGCCGCTGGTCGATGAAGTGATGCGTGTCGTCGTTCAAACGCAGGTGCACACTGATGTAGTCGGCCTCGCCCAAGGCTTCCTGGACCCCATCGAGGCGATACATCCTGTCGATGTGGCGAACCGGAGCCCCGCTTCGGTTCGCGCCCATGACGCGCATGCCCAGCGATTTGGCGTTCGCCGCGACACACCCCCCGATGGCACCCGCACCGACCACCAAGACGGTCCGGTCCCGCAAGGGCGTAAAGGGAATCTGGCGCCAGAGGGCGGCGGATTGCTGCTCGCGGTAACGAAAGAGGTGCCCGGTCCAGGCCAGCATCGCACCGATAACGGTCTCCGCAAGATACGGAGCCAGGACGCCTGCGGCGTTCGTGAGCCTGACCCCGGAGAGATCGGCCGGTGACAGGTGCTCGTAGCCCGAGCCACCGACCTGCACCCACTTCACTCCCGGATACCCGGCTGCGATGCGATGGCATTCGGTTGGAAACCGGTCATGTTTGATGGAAAATACGACTTCGGGATTGGTTCGTCGCAGGGCGTCGCGCACGCCGTCCACGGATGCGGCGTATTCGAAGTTGCAGTTGGGAAAACGCCCGGCCAGAAGGTCCTCGAAGTCCCGCGGGCGGTCCCACACCACCAATACCTGAAGATGACCTGCGCGCTGCGACAACCTGCTCCTCGTCGAGATGCTTTCTCACTATTGTACTGATCTTCTCTCCATGTCGAAATCGCGACGGGCCGGCCTGACATGCTGACGGACTTCTGGATTCCGCTGACGACGTTCGCCGTCGTCGCCGCCTTCACGCCGGGTCCCAACAACCTCATGCTGGCCGCATCCGGCATGAATTTCGGCTTTCGAAGAACGGTGCCGCACATGGCGGGCGTCAGCCTGGGTTTTCCGGTCCTGCTGCTGTGCACAATATTCGGAATCGGGGAGCTCGTCGTACGATTTCCGGTTCTAGGCTCACTGATGCAGGTTCTGTCCGCCGGGTTCATCTGCTACTTCGCATGGCGTATCGCGACCTCGGACACCGACCTGGGCACAGACGGCGCTTCCCGCCCCTTCACTGTGTGGCAGGCGGCACTGTTTCAGTGGGTGAACCCCAAAGGCTGGGCGATCGCCATCGCGGTCGCGGGCCTTTACGTTCCCGCTGGAATTCACGATTGGCACAAGGCCCTGTACGTGACCTTGTTATTCTTCGTAGTCACGTTCTGCTGCACGTCGTGCTGGGCGAGCCTGGGTACGGTCATCCGTTCCATTCTCCGGAATTCCAGGGTCCGCCGCCGGGTCAACTGGTGCATGGCGGCGGCGCTCGTGCTCACCATGGTGCCCATCCTCGCGAAGGAAGCGCTGCAGTGATCCTCCGGTTCAGCGCGGCGACCTTCAGCTCCCGGCACAGCCGTCCAAAAAGTGTCTGAATGCTTGACATCTTTCTCATTTCGAGATGATTGAGATCCTCTTTCAGGCGAGCCATGTTCCGGTTCCTGTTGGAGGGCGGCATAATACCTGCATAACTTCAGCCGCGGTCTCGTGGGGGCTTCGGGGCCTTGGAATGCACCTGGCCCTGTTCGAACCGTCAGATCGGTCACCACCGGGCCTCCTATCCATTGACAAACGGTACACATGGGCACTCAGCGGGCAGGCGTGAAACCATGCCTGTCTGCTGGCTTCACCCTCGTCGAAGTTGTGCTGGCGCTGGTCATCGCCGCCGCCCTGACTGTTCTCGGGGTGGCGTTATTCACGTCGGTCATGAATCACGTTTACGATGACCGCGCAGTGGCGGATATCTATCTCATTGAAGGTCTCATTGCCCATTACGAAGTCGAGTCGGGTCATTTGCCCGCGTCGATCACCGAGACCAGCGCCGCGGGGATGCTCGATCCCTGGGGCCGTCCCTACCGATATATCAACCTGGCGGACGCGCCAAAGACTCCGTCGGGGAAGCCGAAGATCCACCACCGGATGGACAAGTTCCTGAACCCGCTCAATACCGACTACGACCTTTACAGCTCCGGTAAGGACGGTCAGAGCCGGATGCCGCTCACGGCCGCAGCCAGTCGTGATGACATAGTGCGAGCCGCCAACGGGGCCTACGTCGGACTCGGACAGGACTACTGACTTGCTGCTCGGCCGCGACTACGTCACCAGCCGCTTCGGGAAGCGGACGTTCGCGCTGCTCATAGCCCTGGTCATCGCCCCGGTTACGGTAGTCGCCTTCGTAGCGATCTGGCACCTCGATTACGAGCTGCGACAGAATGCGCAGATCCGGCTTCATCGCAACGCCAAGGAATACGGCCTGGCGCTATTGCAGCGGCTGACATTGATCAAACGCGAGATATCCTATCCGAGAGCGAAGGTCGGCGAAGTGCCGCGGTTCGGGGCGCCCTTCCGGGTCTCCTCCCGGGACCCGAGGAGCCTGCTGGCGCGGGTACGAGGCACGGCGAGTGCGACTGGCGGCGCTCCAATATTGCCGCTGGTGCTGGCCGAGCGTGCCCCCGGCGGCGCCACTCGCGTCTATATGATCATGAGCAGGGTATCCGCGCCGCTGGCGCTGGAGATCGATCCGCACTACCTTTGGGGCCCCCCGGGGCAGCTCCCCTTGGCGCATCTGTGCGTAACCGGCGCCGGCGTCGTGCCCCTGTACTGCTCGACGTCGACGGCGCGGGCACTCCTGGGGGCCTCCAGGCCCCGGGCGGGCTCGCACACAGTCTTCGATTCCGATGTGGGCGCACGCCGTTACCTGGGCTACGCATGGGATCTGTTTCTACAGGGCGATTTCCAGTCGCCCGTGTGGCGGGTCTACGCGTTCGAATCCGAACAGGACGTACTGGCCCCCGCCGATTCCTTCAAGCACGTGTTCATCCCGGCGATCATCGCTCTCATTGCGGCCACGTTGCTGCTGGGAGTGATCCAGATTCGCAGGCGCCTGGAACCCTTGAATCAGCTCGTCACCGGCACCCGCAGGCTGGCCCGGCGCGAATTCAACACCCGGGTGGACATCCACAGCGGAGATGAATTCGAGGATCTCGCCAGCGCTTTCAACAGCATGGCCCAGCGTCTCGGTACGCAGATCGGAACCCTCGAAACCCTGTCCAGCGTGGACAAGACTATATTGAAGACTCTCGACGTTCAGATCGTTTCCGCGCAGGTATTGAAAGGACTGAGCGAGCTGACCCCGGCCGCGTGGGCGGCCGTCGGCGCGGTGGACCGCGATTCACCGGGCCAGGGGCGGGTTTGTTTCATCCTGCGCAACGCGGACGACGTCGAGACCAGACGCGTGAAGATGGAGTTCGGGGATCTCGACTGGAGAGGTCACCGTCGCGGGGTCGAGATGGCGCTCACGGAGCCCGGACTGTCGTTCCTGGAGCCTGTTCGCACCTGCAAGACCCGCTCGTGCTTTGCAGTGCCCTTCTTCAGCGATGACCAGCTCGACGGCATCCTTTGTCTCGGCTTCACGGATGCTGTCGAGCTGGACGACGAGATGTACAAGACGATGGAGGATTTCGCCGACCGGCTCGCGGTCGCCGCCGCGGCCGACAAGAAGGAGAAGCTGCTTCAGCGGCAAGCCAACTTCGACTCACTCACCGGCCTGCCGAACCGCTTTCTTCTCAAGGACCGTCTCGACCGCGCCTTGATCCACGCTCGCGGCGAGGGACGCGGCATCGCGGTCCTGTTCCTGGATCTCGATCGATTCAAGGTGGTCAACGACACGCTCGGACACAGCAAGGGGGATCTCCTTCTGGTCGAGGCGGCGTCGAGGTTGATGTCCTGCATGAATCGCAGCGACACCCTGGCTAGACTGGGCGGAGACGAGTTCGTGATCCTGATCTCAGAGTTCGAATCCATCGGCAACGTAGTCCACACGGCCAACAGGATCATCCGGAGCTTCTCGGAGCCTTTCACGGTCAACCACCGGGAGCTGCTGGTGGGGACGAGCATGGGCATTGCCTTGTTCCCCCAGGACGGTGCCGATTCTGAAGAGCTCCTGCGCAACGCGGACACTGCCATGTACGCGACCAAGGCCCGCGGCCGGGGCTCTTACTACTTCTACGATCAGAGCATGAACCAGGCATTGCAGGAACGTGCCCGGGTCGAGACCGATCTGTGGCGCGCCGTCAGGGACCACGAGTTCGAGCTTTGGTACCAGCCTCAGCTCGACCTGCTCGACGGTTGCGTGAGCGGCGCCGAGGCGCTGCTGCGCTGGCGCCATCCGGAGCGCGGGATCGTGGGACCCGATCAGTTCGTGCCCCTGGCGGAGGAGCTGGGACTGATCGATGTCATCGGATCACAGGCGCTAGAGATGGCCTGCCGCCAGTACGCCGCGTGGCGCGCCGAGGGACTGGTCCTGGACCGGATCGCCGTGAACGTCTCGCCGCGCGAGTTCCGGCAGGAAGACTACGTCACCCGGGTTCATGACATCCTGAAGAGGTTCGGCATGCCGCCGCTCCGACTGACCCTCGAGATCACGGAGAACCTGCTCGTACACGACACGGAAAGGGTGATGGCGCAGCTTCTCGAGCTCAAGGACGCCGGCGTATCGTTCTCCATCGACGATTTCGGAATCGGCTATTCGTCGCTCGCGTACCTGCAGAAGCTGCCCATAGACACCCTCAAGATCGACGGCTCCTTCATCCGGGACATCACGTCCAACCACGAGTCAGCCGCCATCGTGGCGGCGATCCTCGATATGGCCACGCGCCTGAACATAGGCGTCATCGCCGAGGGCGTGGAGACGGACGCCCAGCTCACGTTCCTGCGCGACTGCGGCTGCGCCCAGATCCAGGGCTACATCTATTCCCGGCCCCTCCATCCGGATGAGCTCTTCGCTTTCGCCAAGACTCGTGCCGGGAACTGGCAACACGCCCAACCGCACACGCCGGCGCACCGCTAGCCCGCCGGCGCGGGACCCGGCCGCTCTGGCCCGCGGCTACTTGCTGCCCAGCCTGTCGGCTGCCTTCAGCAGCTCCAGGGGCAGAGGAAAGAAGACAGTCTGGTTGTGCTCGTGGGACATGTCGGCCATGGTCTGCAGGTAGCGCAGCGTGATGGCGTCCTTCTGCTGGCTCAGCACGCCCGCCGCTTCGGTCAGCTTGTGGGAAGCCTGGAGCTCGCCCTCGGCGGAGATGACTTTGGCCCGCCGCCACCGCTCGGCTTCCGCCTGGCGCGCAATCGCGCGAATCATGCTTTCATCCAGGTCCACGCGCTTGATCTCCACGTTGGCAACCTTGATGCCCCAGGCATCGGTACTCTTGTCGAGGATCTGCTGGATATCGCTGTTCAGCTTGTCGCGCTCGGCCAGCATCTCGTCGAGGTCGTGCTGACCCAGGACGGAGCGCAGGGTCGTCTGGGCAAGCTGGCTGGTGGCGGCCTCGTACCGTTCCACCTGTATGATGGCCCTTTCCGGGTCGATGACCCGATAATAGACCACGGCATCCACCTTCACGGACACATTGTCCCGGGATATGACGTCCTGGGACGGCACGTCCATGACCCGCGTGCGCAGGTCGACCCTCACCATCTGTTGAATCGGCGGAATGATGATGATCATGCCCGGGCCCTTCACTCTCTGGAAACGGCCGAGAAAGAAGACGACGCCACGCTCGTACTCGCGCAGGATCTTGATCACCATCAATGCAATGGCAACCACCGCGACGATCGCAACCCACCACGACGGATTGATCAGTGTATTCATAATTGCTCCTCCACGGGTTCTACAGACAGTATCAAGCCTTCCAGACCGCGCACCGTGACCTGCTGCCCGGCTCGCACGGGTCTGTCGCACACGGCGAACCATCGTTCACCATGAACGAACACCGTACCTTCGCCGTCCCTGAAATCATCGATGGCCTCGCCAAGACTCCCGACCATCTGCTCGCGCCCGCTCACCACCGGTCGCCTTCGCTGGCGCAGGGCCAGGGAGATCAGGGTGAATATGAACAGCCCGGTTATCGCGGCGACCGTTGCGATCAGCGGCAGCGAGATCTGGAAAGCGGCGATGTCGGTATTCATGAGAATCAGAGAGCCCACGACGAACGCGGCGATCCCTCCTATTGCCAGGACCCCGAAGCTGCCGATGAACAGCTCCGCTACCATGAACGCGATGCCGAGAAACATCAATGCCAGGCCGGCATAGTTCACGGGCAGTACCTGAAACGCATACATTGCCAGCACCAGGCAGATGGCACCGAGCACTCCGGGAAACATGGTTCCGGGGTTCATCAGTTCGAAAAACAACCCGTATACGCCGGCCAGCATCAACATGTACGCCACGTTGGGGTTGGTGATGATCGACAGAAGCTGCGTTCTCCAGTCCGGCTCGATCGTCTCCACCCCGAGGCCCTTCGTAGCGAGCACGACCGGCTTGTCATTGACCTTCACGGTGCGGCCGTCGATCTTCTCGAGCAGATCGTCGACGTTCCCGGCCATGACATCGATGACGTTCTTCTTGAGCGCGTCCTCGGCGGTCAGGTTCACCGCCGAGCGCACCGCGGCCTCCGCCCACTGCTCGTTGCGGCCTCGCAGCCGGGCCAGTCCCTTGATGTACGCTACGGCATCGTTGATGACTTTCCGTTCCTCAGTGGAGCGGGGCCGGGGGACGGAGGATGATTCTCCCGGCGACTTGCTCGTTCCGTTGGACCCTCCCTGCCCTTCGGGTTCGCTGGGCTGCTCGCCGCCGCCGAATCCACCCGGGGTCAGGCTGATCGGTGTCGCGGAGCCGATGTTGGTGGCGGGCGCCATTGCCGCCACGTGGCTGGCATACATGATGTAGGTGCCGGCGCTGGCCGCCCGCGAGCCCGGCGGCGAGACGTAGGTAACCACCGGAACGCGGCTCGCCAGGATCTTGTGGATGATGTCGCGCATGGAGGTATCGAGTCCGCCGGGCGTGTTGAGCCGCAGGATCACCACCGGTGCGCCGATTTTCTCGGCCCGCTCGATGCCCCGCACGATGAAATCGTCGGTCGCCGGTCCGATGACGCCGTCCACGTTGAGAACGACCGCCTTGTCTTTTCCCGGCTTCTCACCCGAGGCACCCGCCGCCCCGCTCATGAGCAACGAAACACCCGCTCCGCAGATCAGCGCGGCAAGCCCCAGCCGGTATATGCATCGTGCGTTTATCATCTGGCGTGCGAGCTTAGTGTACCCCGCCATGGCCTCATCGTCCCGCGCAATTTACCCGCGCGGCGCACTACGTTGCGCATTCCGGCAACGAGAGACGGCGGAGCGCGGGGAGCCGATGGCGGGCAATCAACCCTTCAAGAGGCCGCTTTGCGCGATTCCGTCGAAAATGAACTGGACCGCGAGCGCCGACAGCAGGACTCCGAACACACGGCTGATGACGTGCATCGCCGTCAGCCCCACGACCCGCTGGATCTGGCTGGCCAGCAGCAGACCCACGAGCGTCAACATCAGCAGCGCCAGCAGGCAGCCTACAACGGTCAGCTGCAGAAGGAAGTTCCCTTCGACGTTGGCCATGAGCAGGATCGCGGCCCCCATCGAGCCCGGACCGGCGATGAGCGGCGTCGCAAGGGGAAACACGGAAATGTCCTGCTTCGTAGCTGCCTCGCGCTCCTCGTCATCCGTCGTCGATGTCCCCCCTGAAGAACGTGCGAACACCATGTCTATACCGATGAGCAGGAGCAGGATGCCGCCCGCCACACGCAGCGCCGCGAGCGAGATGCCGAGGGAGGCCAAAAGGGCCTTGCCCACCAGGGCGAATGCCAGCAGGATGACGGCGGCGACCACGATGCCCCGCACCGCCATCGACCGCCGCGCTTTGGGGCTCGCCCTCGCGGTCAACGCGGCGAACATCGCGACCACATCGACGGGTCCTATCGTCGCGAAGAATGTCGTGAAAGCAACGATCGCCGTCTCCACCATGGCCCGCGATTATACGGCCCGGGAGATGATTTGACAGGTGGAATCGGGGGCGCGGCGATCCCTTGGTGGGCGAGCGTGTTTTCTCTAACATTCCGAACAACATCGATGAAACGCCGGAGGTAGCATGAAACCGTCGACCCTTGCAGCAGGAACGCTCCGCTCGACCCTCCTCGCCGCGCTTGCTGCGCTGCTCGTACCGGGAATCCCCGGCACGGCACTCGGCGGGGAACCATCCACGTCCCCGACGACGACGGGCCAGACCGCGGCGGAGAATGCCGCTCACGACAGCACGAAGCAAGGCGATACAAGCCACGGCACGGCGAGCCAGGGCAATACGCCCAAGGAAAACGCGGTCGTAGTGCCGTATCAGAAACGCCCGGCGCCCAGCTACCGCATCTCGCTGACCGATGGCCGCCTTTTCTTCCTGACCAGCCTCGAGGAAACGGATACCGGCTACGTGCTCCATACCCTGGAGGGCGAGGTCATCAAGGTGGACAAATCGCAGGTGGAGAAGATCGTGAAGCTCGAGAAGGGGGAATAAGGCTTCTTCGCCGTGGGCGCGGATCCACGTTTCCTTGCTGCCCCCGGAAGAGACGGCGTCTCTGCACAGCGCGAGAGGCTCCCTCTCCCTCCGGGAGAGGGCCGGGGTGAGGGGACGGTGCTCGGGATCACCCCCCCTCCGACTTCCCGGCGCCTGATTTTGTCGCCGCGTTTCTGCGCTGCTTGCAGCGCCCTACTGAGCCAACGGGCCTTTCATCCGGAGCCGAAAGGCACCACGCGCGCCGATCGCCTTTCTCAGGCCCGCACCAGGGTCCCTTCCTGATAGTCCCGAAGCGCCTGCATGATCTCGTCGGAGGTGTTCATCACGAAGGGTCCGTAGTGCGCGACGGGCTCTTTGATCGGCCGGCCGCCGAACAATAGCAGCCCGGCGCCGTCTTTCAGCGAGATCTCGAGGCCGTCTCCTTCGCCGAGACTCGCAAGCTGCCCGGCATGCACGCTCTTGCCGCCTACCTCCACAGTACCCCGGTAGACGTAGAACTGCAGGCGGGTCTCCCCGTCGACCTCCACCGACACCGAGGCAGTCCCGGACGTCATGATGTCGGCGATCAACGCGCGGGTCGACTTTCCGGTCACCACGCCGTCCACCCTGGAACCGTTCACCGTGAGGGTGCCGGCGATCAGGCGCAAAGTCGCGTCCCCGAACTCCCGGGTGACGACCTCGTCCCCCTGGATGTCCCGGTAAGCCGGCGGCTGCATCTTCTCACTCGCCGGAAGGTTCAACCAGAACTGAAAGCCGTGGATGCGATCTGCGTCCGGACCAGGCATCTCCGAATGAATGACTCCGCTGCCCGCAGTCATCCACTGGGCCCCGCCGGTCGTGATGGTACCGGTATTGCCCATGCTGTCCGTATGGGAGAAGCCGCCTTCGCGCATGTAGGTCACGGTCTCGAAGCCGCGATGAGGATGCGGCGGAAACCCCGCCGCGAACTCCTCCCTGCGGTCCGAATGGATCTCGTCCAGCATGAGAAACGGATCCATGGACCCCGACGACTCGAAGCCGCTGATCCGGTTGATCTTGACGCCGGCGCCGTCCATCGAGGGCTGTGAGCTCACGATGCGGGTAATTTCACGAGTTGGCATAACGCACCTCTGCGCTTGTGGTCCGGTTGAACAAGGAGGCGATGGCATCGCGCGCCTCACCGAGGCTCCGGTCGCGGCTCTCGCTCCCCATCGCGAGGCCCTCGGCGAAGAGGGTCTTGACGTCCTTGATACCGATCAAGCCGAGAACAGCCTTGACGTAGCCGGTCTGCGTGTCCATCGGGGTGCCCCGATAGGCGCCGCCCCGTGCAAACACCGCGTAGGCGTCCACTCCCTGCACCAGCCCCAGCGGACCGTTCTCAGTATAACGGAAGGTCCTCCCCGCCCGGACAACCCGGTCGATCCAGGCCTTCAGCGTGGAAGGCACACCCATGTTGTACATGGGAATGGCCAGCACCAGGGTATCGTGCGCCCGCAACTGTGCGATGAGCCTGTCCGAGCATGCCGACAGCTCGATCTGCTCGGAGCTGCGCTCCCCGGGGGATACGACCCATGATTTGAACTCAGGTGCCGCCAGGTGAGGCAGCGCCAGCCGGTCCAGGTCCAGGGGGGTTACCGAGCTCCCGGGATGCCGTGTCTCGAGCTCGCCAATCAGGTCTTCTGCGAGAACGCTGGAAGCACTCTCGGTGCCATTCAGGCTGCTTTTGACGAAAAGGATGCGTTTCATGGGCCGTCTCCGAATTGATGTGGATGGCCGCACTGTAATATCGAAATAATCGCAGATACACCGCATAGATTCGCACGATTTGTTCTATTTTTTAGATACAATAGCGACATGGCTTCAGACATCACCCTCGAGCAGTGGCGTGCCCTGGCGGCGGTCGTGGACCAGGGCGGTTATGCCCGCGCCGCCGAGGTGCTCGGAAAAAGCCAGTCCACCGTCAGCCACCATGTCCAGCGCCTGGAAGAGCTGCTGGGCACGCGTGTACTGCGGCTCGAGGGCCGGCGGGCGGTCCTCACCCGGATCGGAGGGGTGGCTCTGCGGCGGGCGCGTGCCCTGCTCTCGGAGGCGGCGGACATCGAGGCCGTAGCCCGAACACTCGCCGCGGGCGTCGAGTCGGAAGTCGGCATAGCCGTCGATACGGTATTTCCGAACCAGATCATTCTTCCGGCATTCGAATGCCTGGTGCGGGACTTTCCCCATACGAGAATCGAGCTGTACGAAACCGTGATCACCGGCATCACCGACCGGCTGCTGACACACCAGGTCCAGCTCGCGATCACGCCGCGTGTTCCCCAGGGCTGGCTGGGGGACCACCTGCTCGAGCTCGAGTTCATTTGCGTCGCTCACCCGGATCATCCTTTGCACCGGCTCGGTCGACCGGTCACCGAGCAGGACCTGCGGCAGCATCGCCAGCTCGTGGTTCGGGAGTCCGATCCCCGCCGCGAGACGGAGGGGAGCTGGCTCGGCTCCGACCAGCGCTTGACGGTCAGCACCATGGGCACGCGGATCCAGGCCCTGTGCGAAGGGCTCGGATTCGCCTGGTCGCCGCGGCTCAAGATTACCCGCGAGCTGGAGTCCGGGCTGCTGAAGCCCCTGCCCCTGGCTCACGGCGCCCGCCGCGTGGCCAGCCTGTATCTCGTCTTCGCCGACCGCCAGGGCGCGGGGCCCGCGACGCTCGCCCTGGCCGCTTCCATTCAGGAGCAGGTTGCAGCACGCTGCTCCGAGCATTTGCGGCAGGAAACCGCCAGGTACTGATGGGTGGGTCCGAAGAGGATCCCTGTGAATGCCGCGGCCAATACGGGCACAGCGGCGGCGGCGGAGGCTTCGAGGCGGCCGTGGCCCTGGTGTACCCCGTCACTGATATCGCTTGTCGCCCCGCATCTACCGGCCATACCCCCTGGACGCTGCGCGTCCATCCCCTGTGGTAACCTCGCGCGTACCCAGGAAAGACGCTGATGACGGAATAAGCACATACGATCGTTCACGAACTGCCATGGGCGAAAACGCGGGAAAATCACAGATCGACGATTTCAGTACCGGGCCGCAAGGCACCCGGGTGTTCAAGCGCCGCGACGTCGAGCAATACCTGAACGAACGCGCCGGCACCTATCATCCGTCCTCCGGCGTGTCGTCGGGAGCGGTGCTGGTGGGCGCCAGCGGAGCCCTGGTGGATCGTCGGTTCGAGATACCCGCTGGGCGTTCGACCGTGGGCAGGAGTTCAACCAACAACATCGTCATCGAGGATGACAGCGTATCCCTGGTCCACGCCCGCATCTTCCAAAAAGAAGACCAATGGTGGGTGTTGAATCTCCTGTCGACCAACGGCACCTACGTCAACAACAAGAAAGTCACCGACTCGCTGCTTGGGGACGGCGACCGCATCCGATTCGGTGAAGCCGAGCTGGTATTCCATAAACCGACAGGCGCCGGCACGGTCCGCCTGGGCCGGCTGCGAAGCTTCGGAAAGCGGCTGCTTTCTCTGTTTGCCTGATCCGGGGGGGCGGGTCCGACGGTCGCGCCCCGCGCGTGCGGCTATTTGAGGCGCCGGCTCTTGCGATCGCCGACATACTGCGGAAGGTCGTCGAGTATCTCGGACCAGCTCGCCTTCGAGCCGACGAAAATGTGCGCGTCGGGCGACATTTCGATGTTGCTGTCGAGCGTTCCGAGCGCGATCTCCACGATTCCCTCCGGGTAATTCACCGAAGAGAACGTCATGCTCGAGCCGCAGCGCCGGCAGAATCGCCGTGTCGTCCCGTTGTCGGCGGTATATGCGGCGAGCTCTTCCTCGCCCTCGAGCCAGCGGAGGTCGGAGGTCCTGGCCTCCCCGTAGGTGGCAAAAGCGGCACCGTGAAACTTGCGGCACATCGAGCAGTGGCAGTTGGCCATGCGCTCGTTGAATCCATCCACTTCGTACTTTACCGCTCCGCAAAGACACTGGCCCCGGTAAGGTGCGCTCATTTTGAACTCTCCTCCCTCATCGGCTCAACCGCGCCTCGCAGACGCGGCGTCCTACGGCGTCTCCCCGGGGAACCAGGTCACCGTCCAAGTCGGCGACTCGGTTGATGTTTCATCCCGCGGCTCGGCCACCTTCTTCATGTACTCGCCGGGTTGCAGGTCCGCCCCTTCCTTTTCGACGAGCTGCAGGCCCTTGGATTGAAGCCATTCTTCCAGGTCGGCCAGCTCCTCGCTGGCGCACTGAGTCGTTTGTGTCGTCATTGGTACCCAACCTGAATATGGCACAGGGAAGGAAAGTAAATTACCACAACCGCAAAGTGGCGCAAACTTCCGGTGCCTCATACCGCGGTGCCGAAGAACACCCCCACCGCGCCCGTCACCAACATGGCAATGGCGCCCCAGAACGTCACCCGGAACGCACCCGTGACGACCCTGGCGCCCCCCGTCCGGGCCGCCAGTCCCCCGAGAAACGCCAGGCACAACAGCGAGCCTCCGGACACGCCGGAGATCATCAGCATGGCGGGGCTGGCCCAGGCCAGGACCAGAGGCAACGCAGCCCCTGCAGCGAAGGTCACCGCAGATGCGAGGGCCGCCTGGATGGGTCGGGGGCTGGTGATCTCACTCATCCCCAGCTCGTCGCGGGCGTGCGCCGCGAGGGCGTCATGGGCCATGAGCTGATCGGCGACTTGACGGGCCAGCGCCGGATCGAGCCCTCTCTTCACGTATATACCGGCAAGCTCCCGGTGCTCGGACTCGTCATCGGTCTCGAGCTCGCGACGCTCGCGCGCCAGGTCCGCCTTCTCGGTATCGGCCTGGGAGCTGACGGATACGTACTCTCCCGCGGCCATCGACATCGCGCCGGCGACGAGCCCCGCCAGACCCGCGATCAGCACCTCCTCGCGGCCGGCGCTGGAAGCCGCCACGCCGATGACCAGGCTCGCCGTCGAGACGATGCCGTCGTTCGCGCCCAGGACCGCCGCCCGCAGCCAGCCGATCCGTCTCGCATAGTGCCGTTCCGGGTGCTTGCGCATCTTCGCCTCCGCCGCTCGAATGAGCCTCCCATCATACAGCGAGGGCCCGCCAAAGGTGGCGGTGGCCGATCCGTCGGATCAAGCCGGTGAAAGAATGACGTCGTAGCGGTGCTCCCGCAGGGGCTTGCCGAAACTGGCCGATGGTTTGTCCTCGGTCAGGACGAAACCGTGCCTCTTGTACAGCGCCGCCGCCGTTTCGAGCTCATCGGTGGTCCACAAATACACGGAGCCGTAGACCTGACCGGCGAAGTCCATGCATAGCTGCATGAGGCGCTTGCCCAGCCCGACGCCCCGATACTCCGGCGACAGCAGAAAATATCTCAACTGCGCCGTGTTGTTCTCGCGATGCATCAGGAACAGCGATCCGACTATTCCAGAATCGTGCTCCAGGATCCACGCGCGATCGCGACCCGGGTCATAACGTTCGTAGAATTCATGTACGCCGGACGCTACGTAGCGCTCGAACTGAATTCCGTAGCCATGCTCCCTCGCATAGAGAGCGCCGTGCATGTAGATCACGTATCCGAGGTCGCCGGGACGAACCTCGTTTCGGACCCGTACCGATTCAGGCCGTGGCTTCAAGGCTATCCTCTCGTCGCAGAAGCTCCCGGATTCTATCCATATGGACCACAACCTCGTCCACCTCGTCGTCCGACAACGGATCAATCAACGACTCGATGGCGGCGCCGGCTTTCCGGTCCAGCTCCAGAAAGGTTTTCCGCCCGAGGTCGGTGAGGGACAGTGCGAACTTTCTCGCGTCGGTGCTGGAGCGGCGCTTGTGGACCAGGTCCCGTCCCACGAGCCGGCTGATCGTCCTGCTCAGATAGCCTTCATCGACCCGCAGCGCTTCCCGGATTTTCCGTGGATTGCACCCGTCGTCGTGATGAATCTCCCACAGGATGCGCACCTCGGTCAGCGAGAACGGGCTGTCGAGGACATGCCGGTCGACCACGCCGATGACATTGGTGTAGAACCTGTTGAAGGCGCGTATTGCGGCTACCGGCGTGCTGGTGCTCATGCGCGCAACGATAACTCATTTACTTGCTTATGGCAAGTAAATGAGCTGAAGCCGTTCCCTGCGTGCTCAGGCCCGGTTCAGGCGGTAGACGCGGGGATCCACGCCGCGCAGGGGTCTCGGCAGGCCACTGATATCGAACGGTTGCTCGTCCACTACCCTCCAGCCCCGGAACGCCTCCTCCAGGTCGCGCCGGCTCAAGCCGCCCGGCAGCGGACCCCTGCGACCCGGTGCCCACGCCAGCATGAGGATGGCCGCATCGTCCGTCGTCAGCGCGCTGACCTCGCGGCCCACTGCCCGACGCTGCTCCGGGCTCAGGCCGTGCACGGTACCGAAGTCCCAAACCAGCCGGAAGTCGGCACCGATGCCGGTATCCGTGAGCGTCGTGACGTCTCCCTGGGCGAACAGAACTTCCACACCAGCGTCCTTAGCCCGCAACCGCGCGGCGCGCAGCGCACCGGGCACCTGGTCCACTCCCGCGACATTCCAGCCCCGCCTGGCGAGGGTCACCGACCAGTGTCCGCGGCCGCAGCCGAGGTCCAGGGCACGGCCGTAGGGCGGCTGCCGCCCACCCTCCTCACGCTCGAACAAAGTGGTGATCTGCGCCGCCGCCGGCGGGTGCGTCGCGGCCTTCTCCCACGGGGCGAACCCCATGCGGTAAGCGATCGTATAGAACACACTCATTAACCGTATCCTTCGCTGGTTTGCCTTTGGAGAGCCGTCGCCGGTGGCTCGACCCCACATCCACTCCAGCAGCCCGTACCGCCCACGTCAAAGCCGCTGTCAGGACTCCGATCGGACCATTACCCGCGCAAACAACCTCATTCGAAACGGATATCCGACTGCCGCCGCCATTCCTCCGACCAGCGCACACGCGTTGATCGGGCATCAGCCTGCCGTGTGCACCTTGAAATCCGCGGCGGATCCTCGAGCGCAGCTCGAGGCCGGTGGCATTCCGCCGGGGAGATCTATTCGCGCCCGTGCCCGAGACGGGCCTCGGGAATAGTCGGCTCAAACAACTCGACCGGGTTGCCCGACGGATCCTCCACGATGATCTGTCTGCCTCCGACCCCGGTCACGATATCGTTCCGAAACCGGGCGCCGGATTTTCGCAAAGCGGCAACGCTGTCGTCGAGGTCAGCAACCTCGATAGCGAACCGGTTCCACCCACCCGGCTCCTGGCCGGTGCCGTCGGGCATCGGCTGGCCACCGCCTCCCGATGGATTCGGGGCGCTGAGCACCAGACGCAGGGGACCGCGGGAGAGCATTGCGAACGGCGGGGCCGGGTGCATGTCGAGCGTGAATCCGAGCTGCGTGGTATAGAAGGCGATCGCGGCGTCGACGTCGCGAACGATATAGCGAATCTGGACACTGGCCATGGCGGTCTACCGGGTGAACCCGGCACCACCGTAGTGGAATACGCCCGGAGTTGCCAGCATCCGGGTCCTACTCCCGCACGCGCACCCCCTTTGCCTTGTCCCAATGGAGAATCTTGTCGCTCGCCGGCAAGGGTGCGTCGGGGACCTCCCCGACGGATACGCCGTATTTCCAGTCCGAAGGGCAGATCGCGATGTAGCGGGCGTATCCGCCCAAACCACCTTTGAACTTCGGGAAGCCGATGGTCACCAGGCAGCCGGTCTCCGGCACTTTGTCGAGGTGGGCGACTCCCTCCGCCTGGGTGTAGCCGTGGTGCATCAACCAGTGCTCGCCCTCCAGGGTGGGCGTCGTGTCCGTATCGAGGGGCTCGTGCCCGTGAAAGAGTATGTGACGCTCGAGATGAAGGAACTTGAGCGCGTCCAGGGACACGCCAGGGAATACGGGGTCGGTCGCAAGCGCCGGGTCCGGCCACCTCTTCGACCAGTCCGAGCGCACCATCACCACCGATCCCGCGGGGATCTCGCCGTTCCTGGCTTCCCATGCCTTGATGTCCGAGACCTGCAGCGCATAGCCGGGATCCTGCGCCACCTGATCGACGATGGAGATCACCACCAGCGGACGCACGGCAAAAGTGGGCGGCAGCTCATCGATGGAAGGATATTCCGGTGCCCAGTGGGCCGGCGGATCGAGCTGGGTACCGTATTGATCGGTGCTGAGGAAGTACTGGGTCGCCTCGAAGCCGTCCGCGGCATAGGTGTACGGCTTGCCCGTTTCCGGGTTCACGGTGGGCCCGAACTTCGCCGGTCCGAATCCCTTCCAGACCGGGATGGACGGCGTCAACGTATGGGTAAGATCGATGTACTTGGCGTCCCTGAGCGATTGGTCGTAAACCGACCACAGCCCGTGTCCGGACGTACCGGCCGCGCCGGCGGTGCGCCCGAAAGGCCCCAGCAGCACGGTCACCGCCAGGGCGGCAAGGAGATACGGATGTGCTCTCTTCATGATGGGCTCCCTGTCGTGGAGGGTCGAAATTCGGAGGCTTCGGCCAACCCAACCGGCCTCAATGCCGCCGACTCCCGATCTCATACCGCAGGCGGGAACCAAACACAATCACCGCCCGAATATCGGTACCGAACGGCCGCCGCTCCGCCCAAAATCTCCCGGAAGCACTCAGTAGTGAATGGCCAGCCAGATGGTCTCCATCCCGGGAGTGGTCCATTCCACCCTGTGTCTCGCGTGCGCGGGGATGAGAATATAGTCGCCGGGCTTCAAGGCCACCGCATCCCCATCCTCGAACGACAGCCGCGCTTCGCCTCTCAGCACAATCACCCACTCCTCACGCGCCTGGTCGTACCACCTCGATTCCGGGGATACGTGACCCTTCGATATGATCCGCTCTATCGTGACGCGGCCGCCTTGCACGAGCGGCTCGAAGACTTCGTTCCGCAGGTCCTCGGGAATATCGTCGAAAATGTTCCGCGGACTGCTAATCGATCCTGTCCTTGTCCGAGCCCGCGGATGGATACCTCGCCGACCCGTAGCGAATCACGAGGTTCGCGAACGCGAGGAGCAGGATCGAGCCCGCAAGATAAACGACGCTGACGTCCCACTTGTGCTCGATCTGGATGTCCGCAATCAGCACCCGCGTCAAGGCGGTAATCGCGACGTAGATCAGGAACCGCACCGGCATGTGGTTGGTCTTGAAGTAGATCCCAACCATGGCGCCGAGCTCCAGGTAGATGAAAAGAAGCAGAATATCCGCGATGGATGCACTGCCCTGCTCCACCATCGACGCAAATGCGAACACCGCCGACCAGACGATCGCCCCGCCGATGGCGAACAGGGCCAGGTAATGGAAAGCATCCACCAGCAAGTTGCCGACGGTGTCGGAAGCGTGATGGAGCCGTTCGTTCAGGGCCTCGGCTTTCTGTAGATTCTTCGCCATGGATGTTTTCTCTTCGAGCCCGGCTTCGTGCCGTCATTCCAGGATGAGAGTCAGGAATCGATCGCGCGGCATGCATCCCGCTACCGGACATTGTTCTCTCGAACCTCCGGCGGGTCAACCGCGCGCGACCCGTCTTGTCGCCGCCAGGCCCGCTGGGTATGCTTCGAGCATGGACATGAAATTGAAAGGCAAGCGAGCTCTTGTCACCGGCGCCAGCGGCGGTATCGGCACCGACATCGCGCGGCGGCTGGCAGCCGAGGGCTGCGCCGTCCTGGTTCACGGTCGTGACCCTGCGCGCACGGACGAAGTCGCAGCCGCCCTGCGAGCCTCGGGTGCGGAGGCGGAAGCGGTGCTGGGAGACCTCGGGTCCGACGAGTCAGCCGCCAAGGTCGCGGAACGCGCGATCACCTGGCGCACGGATATCCTCGTGAACAACGCGGGGCCCTTCACGGAGCATAACTGGGACGACGCCGATACCGAGGCATGGATCACGGCGGTCAATTTCAACGTCCTCTCGGCCGTGCGCCTGATCCGGGCCCTGATTCCCGGGATGCGGGAGCGGGGTTGGGGCCGCATCATCAATCTCGGCACCCGTGCCGTGGTCACGCCGCTGCCGAACATGGTCGAGTACTCGGCGGCAAAGGCTGCCCTGGAGAACATGACCATCACCCTCGCGAAGCACTTATCCGGCTCGGGAATCACCGCCAACGTCGTCAGCCCGGGTGTCACGCTGTCACCGGGCATGCAGCGCATGTTCGAAGAGCGCGCCATCGCCCAGGGCCGCGACGCGAGTGCCTGGACGGAGCTCGCGGAGGCTTACGCGCCCAACCCCTGCGGGCGCCTCGGTACCGGGGACGACGTCGCCGTGGCCGTCACCTTTATCGCCAGCCCCCTCGCGGGCTACATCAACGGCACCAACCTGATGGTCGACGGCGGAATCACGGGGGTTCCGTAGCCAGCCCCGTCAAAGGCGACCGGACGGCGCGAGCCCCGGGGCTATCTGCGGCATCCGGAGCGTAGGTTTACCACTGGACGACTCGAACGGAAGCGCTATACATTACGCAGTACAAGTGGGAGGGTAGGCCCATGTCCAAGCTGCGTCTGTGCCGTTCCCTGTTTGTTTTCGAACTCACCGCGATCCTCTCCGGCTGCGCTGCCGCCATCCATGTCATCCCGCCACCGGACGCAACCCACATCGTAGTCCAGGACGGCGGCGGCAAGACCGTATATGAAGGCGACGGCGGCACCGGGTTCCGCATGAACGAGGACGCGGTCAAGAATCTGCCGACTAACGATTTGACCATCATTACTACACGCTCCGCAACAAAGGAAGGAAAGGTTGTCACGAGTACCGCCTCCGAGACCGTGAAGGTCAGTCCGCCGAACATATTTGGCATGGGCGGCACCGAAATGATCAAGTGGAACGAGGACAAAGGCAAATACGAGACAGTCGAGGAGGGCGGGATGCCGGAGACTGACAAACCCGAAATCCATTTGCAGCTCTCCACGGCGGGCGACAACGTGAAAGCGACGAACGCCGGCCCCGCAAATGCCGGGGGAGAGTCAGTAGTCCAATACGTGGGACCGACGGCCGGGCCCCTGGGCAAGCAGGAGCATGTCACGATCACCGACAGCGCCGGCAACACCCTGTACGATGATGCCCCCACCTCCGACAAGAGTTACGCGCTGCCCCGGCCTGCGGACGGAAAAATATTCGTCACGACTCACTGGACAAAGCGCGAGCTGCCTACTCGCCAGGAGATCGTCTATCCGGAGAAAGCAGGCGAGTCATCCGGCCAGGTGTCCCTCCAATGGGATCCGAAGCAGAGACTGTATAAAGCCTCATCGGCTGCCAAGCCCGCCGCTCCGACGGAGTCTGCGAAACCGGCGTCCGGGAACGCCACGAAAGGCCGGCAGGTAGGCCAGGCCGCCGGGATGTCCGGCGGCACCCAGGCAACCGGCGGATTGCCGGCCCCCGCCGAGTACGCGCGCAACCTTTCCACCGTGCAGAACCCGCCGGTGTCCGCCGCGGTAACGCTGGAGAGCGGTCTCTCCGTCGTCGGCAGGGGCGGCTATGCAGGCCCCGCCCGTCCTTCCGGAGAATATTTCGTGTACCCCTCCGGTGAGTCGGGGAAGATTCACATCACCACCACCTTCAAAGACGGCTCGCAGGCAAGTCAGACGCTCTCCTACAGCGAAGATGACGTCGACTGGGAGGACCCCCTCGGCCCGCCGTACGTGCCCTTCTGGTGGAACCCGGCAACCCGGCAGTTCGAGCTCGGCTATCCTTCACGAGAGGACAGGGTGAACTTCGTGGCGGGTTACGAGTTTCCAAAGGTCTCTGGCGAGATCCGGGCCCGATCCCTCACTCTCGCTGTCGGGGGGTACCAAGAGGATATCAAGGGCGCGAAAACCGGCGTATACCCGAAGCCTGGTGACCCACCGGTGCTCGAGGGACCAACCAGCCTATCCGCGGCAGGGTTCGAGCTGCGTTCCACATTGCTCACGGGCTGGAAGAAGAGCTACTGGGACCTCGGGTTCGTAAGCGGAGGCGGACGTGCATCCGTCGAAGTACCTGTGGACGTAAACGCCGGCTACGCCTACTGGGGGGGACCGTCGAGCACCGGCACGAACGGAGCAGCCGCGACCGGTGGTTGGCTGGTGACCAATCACACTACTTACTCCAATGCACACGTCGGCTTGTGGCTGCCCAGGTGGCTGAGCTGCTATGAAAACATCAGGTTCGGCCCCACCGCGAGAGTGGACTACACGGAGCTCAACAACTACGGGCTGGTTTGGTACATGGCTCTCCCCAATGTCTATAGCCGCACCACCGAGAATACCACCGAGTATTCCTTCAGCGCCGGGCTGAAAGCAGAGGGAAACTATCCGCTCAACAACAAGTGGCTGCTGGCCTACGGCGGCGAGTTGACGGCCAACTACACCACCGCGGACCTCGGGGCGAGCCAGCACAGCCAGTCGCCCGGCACCGACATTCTCCGCAACGTCGACGATAGCTGGAGTGACCTCGGCTTCGGAGCGTCCCTGCAGGGCTCGATCTCCTACTCCATCAACCACGCCTCCCAGGCTTCGCTGGAATTGGGGTACGGTTACCGCGATGCGTCGGCCACGGTGGAGCAGTTCAATCCGCAAAACGGCCCGACGAGGCTCATAAGCAGCTCACGCGAGGAGTCGCGCATCCTGCTCACGTACCAATACTCTTTCTGAGTCCGCGCCCGCGCGTCTGCGGGGCGCACGGGCCGGATGATATCGCCGTCCCGGGCGCTTATAATCCCCACCCGTCGCGGATGGTCCCGCGTCGCTGCGGTGCCGTCATCCAGCGTCTCCTCCCCCGGTTTCGGGGAGCGGCCCAGGCGGTGCGCCGGGCGGCCGCATCACCGCCCACATCCCTCGAGGGGAATCCCCATAGAATGAGAACAACCATCACAACGTATTGGCGGGACGGCCTGCTGGGTGTGGTCCTCGTACTGGGGACACTTTGTAGCGGCATCCCCGCCCATGCGCAGGAGGCATCAGGCAGCGTCTCGGGACCGACCGACTCTTTGATAGTCTCGGGCATCGTAGTCAATCCCCAGAACGAGGGCGTCGAGGACGCCGAGCTCCGCTTTGCCCTGGACGGGCAGCCGCTGGCCGGTGGCGCTCCGGTCCTCACCGGCAGCGGGGGCGCCTTCGAGGCCCGCATCGACATACCGCGCGGCACCCCGCCCGGTGCCGGCTTCACGGTAAGCGTCTCGCGACCCTCCTACAAGCCCGTCAAATCCGCCGCCCTGTCTCACGTGCTGCTCGAGCAGGTGGACTCCGGCGGCCGGCGTCATCTCCTCGCGCACCTCAAGCTGACGCTGCAGCGGATCCCGACGCCGGCGCTGTGGATCGCGGCGGCCGTCTTGCTCGCCGTCTACGTCTTCATCGCCTTCGAGCTGATGCACCGCACCCTGGCCGCTCTGGTCGGCTCCTCGCTGCTGCTGTTCGTGAGCTACACCTTCGGGAGCTTCGATCCCGGCTACCGCGTCATCACCTTCGACGAGGCCATGCAGGCCATCGACGGCAACGTGATCTTCCTGCTGATGGCGATGATGATCATCGTGGGTGTGCTCAAGAAGACCGGGCTTTTTCAATGGACGGCCTACAAGTCCTTCCAGATGGCTCGCGGCAACATTTACGTCCTGTCGGTCCTGCTGATGTTCGTCACCGCGGTGACCTCGGCCTTTCTGGACAACGTCACAACGATGCTGCTGATCGTGCCGGTGACCATAGAGATCGCGGTGGCCCTGCGGATAGACCCGATTGCTTTCCTGCTGCCCGAGGTCTTCGCCTCCAACGTCGGCGGTACGGCCACTCTGATCGGGGATCCGCCCAACATCATGATCGGATCCTACGCCGGCCTGACCTTCGTGCAGTTCGTGGAGAACCTGGCGCTGGTGTGCTTCATCGGGCTGGCGGTCGCCTCCGTATACTTCGTATTCTGGTTCCGCAAGGACTACCACGCCGCCAAGGTGAGCGACGTCCCCGCCATGACCGCACGCCTGCGCCAGGAATATCGCATCATCGACAAGCCCCTGCTGATCAAGGGCGGCGTCATTCTCCTGCTGACCATCGCCCTGTTCGTGATGCACGGCCAGCTCCACATGGAGCCCAGCATCGCCGCCATGGCCGGCGCCTCGCTGCTGCTGGTGGTGAGCGACGTGCATATCGTCGAGATGGTCGAGCGCGAAGTCGAGTGGCCGACCCTGGTCTTCTTCATGATGCTCTTCATACTGGTCGCCGGCGCCGAGCAGACCGGGCTCATCCAGCTCGTCGCCGACTGGGTGCGCGAGGCATCCCGGGGCTCCGCGGTGCTGGCGGTGGTGATGATCATCTGGGCTTCGGCCATACTGTCGGCGATCATCGACAATATTCCCTTCACGGCCACCATGCTCCCCATCGTGGCCTACCTCACCACTTCCATTCCAGGCGTTCACGGCGCCGTGCTGTGGTGGGCCTTGTCGCTTGGCGCCTGCCTGGGCGGCAACGGCACCCTCATCGGTGCGAGCGCCAACGTGGTGACCGTGGGGCTCGCGGAGAAGGCAGGCCATCCCGTGTCCTTCATGCATTTCCTGCGCGTGGCACTGCTCCCCATGCTCATCACGGTGGCCATCTGCACGGTCTGGCTGCTCGCCTTCGGGCTCTGAGCTGCCGCCGGTACGCACCGGCCTTCCGGATGAAGGCGTAACGTGAACCGAATCCTCGCCTCCGGTGCCAATCGTATTGCGCTGCTCGGTGCCCTGCGGGGCACCGCGGCTGCTGCGGCGCCATCGCTGATCTTCACCGCCGCCGGCAATCCTGCCGGCGCGATGTTCGCAACCATTGCCGTCCTGAATCTCTCCATCGCCGACGCCGGGGGCCCGTACCGCCAGAGATTGACGGTGATGACAGCCATCGCGCTCATCGTCCCCCTGATCCTGCTTGCCGGAATGCAGACGCAGGCCGTGTGGTGGCTCGCAGTGGCGGCGATGTTCCTGGTGGCCATGCTCGGTGGGCTGGCGCGCCTGTTCGGCAGCGCCGGAACCGCTATCGGCCTGATCAGCAGCATCGTCTTCCTGATCGCGACGGAGGTACCGGGCTCATGGGCCCAAAGCCTCCAGTTCGCCGGCTGCTACTTCGCGGGCGCAGCGTGGACGATTGTCGTCGTCATGGTGATCTGGCGGGTCCATCCCTTTCGCCGCATCCGCTACGAGCTGGGCGAGTGCTTCCTGAAGCTCGCGGGTGAATTCCGGCTGCTGCGCAGATACTGCGACGCCCCCGCCGACGCTTCAGAGTCGGGGCTGGCCGCGGCACAGTCGCGAGTGCGCGAAGCGTTGGGCCAGGTGAGGCAAAGCATCGGCGAAGCGGTGCTCGCGATGGAGTCGGTTCCTCCGTTCGTCTCAGACCTCGTCGTCCTGCTCCGCGCCGCCGCGCGGACCAACGCCGCAGCCGCCAGCCTCGGCGGCGCGCTGGGTCTGTCCGGCTCGACGCATCTTCCCGGTGCCGTGCGGCAGGATCTGCGCGACCTGCTCGCCGGATTCGAGTCCGAATGCCTGGAGGTGGCGGCCGCGGTGCTGGATCAGGGGACCCCGAAGCCGGCTCCGGGTGAGGACGGCAGGCAGCCCGATCCGCTGCCTCGAATCGAGCTCGCTACCGGCGACGACCCGGCGCTGGAGGAAGCCGAGACGTTCGTCAACATTGTGACGCGCCAACTGGCGGGTGCCCGGCGCGTCGTCGAGCGCATGGCCGGTCGCGCCACCGGCACGGGGATCCTGCCCCCGCTGTACGGACCGTCCTTCCCGGGAGGTGGTCTTTCCTCGCTGCGCGCCAACCTCACGTTCCAATCGATCGTGTTCCGGCACGCGGTCCGGGTCGCCGCGGCCACGGCGATCGGCCTTGCCGCCGAGCTGTGGTGGAGACTCCCCCACGGCGTGTGGGCCCCCTTGACGGTGCTCATCGTCCTGCAGCCGCACTTGGGCGCCACCGTGAACAAGGCCCTGCATCGCACGGGCGGCACAATCGCCGGCGCCCTCGTGGCCGCCGTGCTGGTCTACCTGTTTCCGGGCGGGATCGGAATGCAGGCGGCGATACTGGCCTGCCTGTTCCTCACCCTGCTGTTCTTCCGCCGGCGCTACTGGATCGCAGTGGTCTTTCTGACGCCCATGATCATCCTGTTGTTGACGCAACAGGTTGCAAACCCCTGGGCCGAGATCACGGAGCGCATCGTGAACACCCTTGCGGGCGCGGCCTTGGCGCTGGTGGCGGGCTACCTGCTGTGGCCGAGCTGGGAATACCGCCGACTGCCGGAGCAGACAGCGAGTTCGCTGGACGCCGCCGACCGTTACCTGTCCGCCGTCCTCGGCGCCGCCGCGCGCGGCACCGAACCGGACTGGCCTTTGGCGCGCATACGCTCGGGCGCGGAGCTCGCCGCCGGCAACGCCCGCGCTTCCCTCGACCGGTTGCTCACCGAACCTCACCGATCCCGGACCGAAAGGCGCAAGGCGGTTGCCATGGTGACGTACGTCGAGCGGCTGGTCCGCCACGTCACCCGGCTGTCCATCTATCTTCACGAGAAGCCGGGCACGGTGTTTCCGTTCGGTGAGCTAGCCGGGGTTCTTGACCGGACGTTGCGGGTGATTGCAGATGCGGTGCGGCAGGGACGGGCTTCGCCTCCGCTCGAGGAGCTCGAGCCCGCCTACCTCAGCATGCGTCGCAAGTGGCAGGCGGACGCGGCCGCCCTGGGCGCGGACTGGCGCATCGTGGACTCGCTGACCGGCAGCATCGTCGCCGACCTCAACAGCCTGCAGGAGGCCACGGTCGGCGAAACGCCCTGAGGCGCTGCTTCGGTTCGACTTTCTCAGGCCGCGGCGTCATAGTGGACCAGCCAGTAGTAATCGAGCATGCGGCAGGTGAAGGTCCCGACCATCCCGGAAAGCGATGATCTGAGCTCCTGGTCTCCCGGAAAATTCTTGAGCACCTCGTATTTCCTTCCACTGCGGAGCGTCCGGATCTGATACGAGTTGCCGCGACCGTCCCATCTCGATATGGGCGTGCTGCTCCCTTCGACGTATCGGTTGTCGACAACCACGACGACGGCGCCCTGCTCGAGCCGTCCGTGCAGGGAGGCAAGAAAAGATGAAACGCGCTCGCGCGGGACATGGGACCACCAGAAGCCAACAAACGCCCCGTCGAACGTCCCCAGGCCGTCGCCGAGCCGGTAGGCGTCCTCAATCCGAAAGTCCACGGGCGCGGGGCCGAGCTCCTTGGTCCTGGCCACAGTCAGTGTCTCCGGGTTGAGATCCGTTGCCACCACATGCCTGGCGCGGGTGGCCAGATGCCGCGTCCAGTAACCCGTTCCGCAGGCTATCTCCAGGACTCTCCTGCCGGACAGCAGATCGCCAATGCAGCGGACGAGCTCGGCCAGGTCACGCTGCCGTTCGGGCTTTGCATAGATAGACTCGTATTCCGGCGCGCGGGCCGCGTAGTACTCCGACAGTTGTGCATCGTCCCGCTGCATCGGCGCTGTGAGGCTGTGATCCGGGTCCGATTATCGCACGACGGCGAGGAAACCGGACCCTGCGCCCCACTATCGACCCGCGGCGGCCTCGTCGAACGCCCCGGCCAACGTATCCAGCAGATCTTCGTCGGAGTGCAGCAAGCGATCCCGAGTCGCTTCCGCCAGCCCCAGCATCGTCAGCAATCCCAGTGCCGAGAGCCAAGCCGTGAACGCCAGGCGACGCATTCGCGCTCGCTCGGCCTTGTTCCTCGATGCGCCGGCGAGGCGCGCTTCCAATGCGTCGAACAGGCCCCTCGTGCGCGGATTGATATCGTCCCGCAGAGCATCCTCGTCGATGATCGTCGACGAGGCGGGGTGAAGCTGCGGCTGGCAATAGACGGCCCGGAACGCGTCGAGCCGGCCGATGTAATGGGTATAGAACGCCCGGATCATGGCGCCCAGGACGCGAGTATCCGACTCTTCGTGTGCAATCGCAGCGGCGAGGGCTTCGATCTCCTCTTCCAGTAGCGTGACGACGAGGCTTCTGACCAGCGCCTCCTTGGACGGAAAGTAATGATACAAGGCCTGCTTGGTCAGCCCGAGCTCGCCCGCCACCGACGCCAGGGTTACAGCGTCGAGGCCCCCTTGCCGCAGGATCGCCCTTGCCGTCTGAAGAATCTCCTGCCGATTGCGTTCGTGTTTCCGGGCGACGCGCGGGCTGACAATACGCTCTTCCCCGCTCCGGCCTCGCCGGTGCTTGCTCCCAGCCATCGGACCTCACACAAATTTGACCTTGTTAAATTATTTTAACTATGTTAGATTTTTATTTCAAGCCCAAAATCACATCTTCAAGAGGTCCGCGCCGTGTCTATCGAAAACTCGCTGCTCAGCCTGAGCAATCCCGTATTTCATACCTACGTCCTGGCTGCCAGCATCATGATACTCAAGCTGATGCTTCAACCGTGGATGACCGTAGTGAGGATGCTGAAGGTCAGCGCCGGGTTTCGCAGCCCCGAAGACCTCAAGAAAACCCCCGTCAACCCCCGTCCCTCCGAGACGCAGCTCGAAGTGAACGAGTACGTGGACAGATCGCGCCGAATGAACCTGAACGATCTCGAGAGCATTCCGGGCTTTCTGGTCGCCGGCTTCCTCTTCGTTCTGGTGAATCCGCCCCTGCTGCTCGCGGAGATCCTGATCTGGCTCTACGTCGGTTCCCGCGCCGCCCATTTCGCCGCCTATCTCACCGCGCAGATACACGACGTCCGCGCGTTCTGCTGGACCTGGGGCTCGCTGTCGGTGATCGCGATGTCGGTCTTTACGCTGGTGAGGCTCTTTCAGTGAGCCCCGTCGACCTCAGGCCGTGGCATCAGCCACGCGCCGGATCGCGTCGATGCTGCGCTCGACGTCCGTGTCGGTCGTGGCCCATGACGAGACGCTGATGCGCATGGCCGTGCGCCCCTGCCAGACCGTACCGCCGCACCAGCATGTGCCTTCGTCCTGCAGTGCGGCGACGACCCGCTCCGTGCGTTCGGCATCGCCGAACGCCACCAGCACCTGGTTCAATACCACCTCGTTGAGCACCTCGAAACCGGCAGCGGCAAGACCCTCGGCAAAGCGCCGGGCCTGCCGGCAGTTCCGCTCGACCAGTCCGGCCACGCCCGAGCGTCCCAGACCGCGCAGCGCCGCCCACACGTCGACGCCCCTCGACCGGCGGGACGATTCCGGGGTGTGGTCCGACGGGTTGCGCCACGCGCTCTCCGTGGGGAGATACTCCGCCGTGATGGCCATCGCCGCGCGCAGGGTGTCGGCGTCCCGCACGAAGGCGAGACCACTGTCATAAGGCACGTTGAGCCACTTGTGCGCATCGGTCGCCCAGGAGTCGGCCACCTCGATACCGCGCACCAGGGGGCGGCGCTCCGGGGCCGCGCGCGCCCACAGTCCGAAGGCGCCGTCGACATGCAGCCACACTTCGGTGCCGGCGTGTTCACGCGCCGCCGCAACGTCGTCGCACGCTCCCGTGTTCACGTTTCCGACCTGCATGCAGACGATGGCCGGTGGCTCAATCTCCGGCAGCCTCCCGACAAGCATGCGCCCCTGACCGTCGACGGGCACACGCAGCACGCGGTTGCGACCGAGGCCGAGCATCCCGAGCGACTTGATTACCGTCGGATGCACTTCCTCACCGACGATCACACTGATCGACGGGGCGCCGAACAAGCCGTCGGCCTCCACGTTCCAGCCGGCGGCGGCCAGTACCCGGTGTCGCGCGGCGACGAGGGCGACGAAGTTGGCAACGGTGGCACCAGTAACGAAAGCACCGCCGCATTGCGGAGGCAGTCCGAACAGCTCCAGAAGCCAGCGCAGCGCAACCTGTTCCAGCCGCGCGGTTGCCGGCGTCGTATTGTGCAGGAAGCTGTTCTGATCCCATGCCGTGGCAAGCCAGTTGGCCGCCAGCGCCGCGGGCAACGCACCACCGGTAACGAAGCCGAAGTAGCGCGGACCCGCCATCGCCACCGTCGCCGCCGAGCCGTAACGATCGAGCAGCCCGATGACTTCGCGCGGATCGCATCCGGCTTCCGGCAGTTCGCCGTCCAGCGCCTCGAGCGCCGCCACCGCAGCGGGGTCCGGCGCCACCTTGCGTTGGTCGAGCCCGGCGAGGTAGTCACCCGCCCGTCCCGCCGTGTCATTCAACAATGCGTGGATTTTGGAGGACAAGATCTGCTCTCGGTTGAGACTATGCCTGCGGGGACCGCGCCACCATCAGGCTACGGCTGTCTGCCATAGCGGCGGTTGTCGCGCTTAGGGAAGCTCCGATTAATGCTGTCATTGCGAGGAGCGACGCGACGAAGCAATCCAGAAAACGTGGAATGGCAGGCATGCTGGATTGCTTCGCTGCGCTCGCAATGACAGCGTAAGCGATTAATCAGAGCTTCCTTAGCGATAACGGGCCTGCACTTCTTCCAGGATCGCGCCCTGGTCCGCCCGCAGCCGGGGACTCACCAGCGACCCCGGAGCGGTGTGGTTCACGGCGTGGAAATCACGGCCCTCCTCCTCCAGGTGAAGCAGCCCCGTGACGATCTCCCCGGCTTCCCGGTGGCGTTCCAGGTAGCCGAAGGCCCGCGCGCGATCGCTGGGGTCGTGGTCCACGTCGACCTTGCGCAGCAGGATGGTCGAACCGTCGTGCAGCCGCACCGGCATCGTGGCACCCTTGGCGTAGCCGACGCGGATCTCCTCCTTCGGCTCGATGAGGTCGGTGTGGATCGCCGGGTGATAGAACTCCCGCGTGTGCGCGTAGCTCTTGGTGCTGCCCACGTGGTCGTTGAAAGCCACGCAGGGACTGATGACGTCAATCATCGAGAAGCCCCGGTGCTTGAGGCCCGCCTTAATCAAGGTTACGAGCTGCTCCTTGTCGCCGGAGAAGCTGCGCGCGACGAAAGTACAGCCCAATGACAGGGCGGTAAGCACCGGATCTATGGGCGGCATCTCGTTGGGCTCGCCCTTCTTGCTGCGGCTGCCGATGTCGGCGCTGGCCGAGAACTGCCCCTTGGTCAGGCCGTACACGCCGTTGTTCTCGATCAGGTAGAGCATGTTCACGTTGCGCCGGATGGCGTGCGCGAACTGGCCGAAGCCTATGGAGAGCGAATCGCCGTCTCCGGACACCCCGATGTAATAGAGGTCCTGGTTGGCCGCGTTGGCGCCGGTGGCGATCGAGGGCATGCGGCCGTGCACGGCATTGATGCCGTGCGCCTGGCGCAGGAAGTAAGCAGGCGTCTTGGAAGAGCAGCCGATGCCGCTCATCTTGGCGACCCTGTGGGGCTCGATGTCGAGCTCCCAGCAGGCCTGGATCAGGGCGGCGGTGATAGAGTCGTGACCACAGCCCGCACACAGGGTGGACATGCCTCCCTCGTAATCCCGCACGGTGTAACCCCGGGGGTTGAGCGGCAGCCCGGAATGGTGGACCGTGGGTTTCTTCATGTAGGTCATGCCACTTTCCCCTGATCGAGATGAGTCAACACCGCGTCCTCGACGTGGGAGGATGCGATGGGGAGACCGTTGTAGTGGAGAATCGATACCAGCCGCTTGCGGTCGGCATCCGTTTCCAGCAGCAGCAGGCCCCGAAGCTGGGCGTCGCGGTTCTGCTCGACCACGAAAACCGTCTCATGCTCCTTCAGGAAGCGCTCCACCTCCTCGCTGAACGGAAATGCACGGATGCGGCAGTAGTCGAGCTCCGTACCCTCCGCCAGCAGCTTCTTGCGGGCCTCACGCACGGCGACATCGCAGGAGCCTATCGAGAGGATGCCGCACTGGGTCGGGCGTGCTTTCGACCTGCCCTTCCCGCCGGACTTGCCCGTGCCGCCGGCCGGCGCCCCGTGCACGTACTCGATGACGGGCGCGGGAATGTGGCGACGGACGGTCTCGAACTTGCGCTTCAAGCGGTCCATCACCTCCTGGTACTCGGCCGCGTCCTCCGTATAACTACCATGCTTGGAATGGCCCGAGCCCCGCGTGAAGAATGCGCCCGCGGGATGCACACCGGGCAAAGTGCGCAGCGGAATGCCGTCATTGTCGGGGTCCAGGTACCGCTCGAATCGACCGGGCAGCCGTGCCAGCTCGTCGGTGCTCAACACCTTGCCCCGATCGGGCCGGTAGTGCTCCTCCCACTTCAGCTCCGGCACCATCCATTCGTTCATCCCGATGTCGAGGTCCGAGACCACGAACACCGGCGTCTGGAAGTGCTCGGCCAGATCGAAGGCCGCGACCGTCAGCTCGAACGCCTCGGCGGGATTCGCGGGGTATACGCAGATATGCCGGGTGTCGCCGTGGCCGGCGTAGGCGCACTCCATGAGGTCGGCCTGCTGGGTCCGGGTCGGCATGCCGGTGGAGGGTCCGACACGCTGGATGTCGAACAGGACCGCCGGGATCTCGGTGTAGTAGCCGAAGCTGATGAACTCGTTCATCAGGCTGATACCCGGCCCCGAGGTCGGGGTGAAGGCCCGGGCGCCCATCCAGCCCGCGCCCATGACCATGCCGATGGCGGCCAGCTCGTCCTCCGCCTGGATGATGACGTATTCCCGCTCCCCTCCTTCGCCGCGGCGGTAGGTTTCGCAGAACCGGTTGAACGCGTCCATCAGACTGGTCGAGGGAGTGATCGGGTACCAGGCCCCGACGGTCGCACCGGCCAGCATGGCCCCCAGGGCGGCGGTGGTGTTGCCGTCGATGACGATATGTCCCTTGGTAAGATCGGTGCGCCGTACGCGCAGCGGCAGCGGACAGTCGTAATGCTCCAGCGTGTACGTGTAGCCGAGCCGGGCGGCGCGCATGTTGCCCTCGACGAGCTTCGCCTTCTTCTCCCCGAAGGTCTCCTCGAGCGACGCCTCGATCACCGCCATGTCGAGGTCCAGCAGCGCCGCGAGTGCACCCACGTACGCGATGTTCTTCATCAGGATGCGCGCGCGCACATCGGCAAACTCGGTGTTCACCATCTGGGCGAGGGGCACACCGATGACGTGGATGTCGTCCCGGTTCAGCTCCTTCACCCGCGGCCAGGAGCTGTCATAGAGCAGATATCCCCCGGGGACCACCTCCGCGTGGTCCTGGGCGAAGGTCTGGGGATTCATGGCGACCATGAAGTGCACCTCTCCGGAGCGGGTGAGGTCGCCCGATTCCGTGACCCGGATCTCGTACCAGGTGGGCAGGCCCTGGATGTTCGACGGGAAATAATTCTTGCCCATCACCGGCGCGCCCATGCGGAAGATCGCCTTCATCAGCAGGGCATTGGCGCTCGCCGAGCCCGTGCCGTTGACGGTCGCCAGCTTCAGCGTGAAGTCGTTGATGCGCGTCCCCATCATGCCGCTACAGCCCCGGCGCCGCCCCCGGCAGGGGCGAGGCGCCCGCGGCGATCCACAAGCCCCGTGTGTCCCGTTGCAAGAGCCCGGTGCCCTTCGTCGATCTGCTCTCCGTACTCGTTCATCCGGCCTGCTTCCTCTCGACGAGCTGCGGGATCTCGTCGTCGTCGACCTTGGGGACGAAGATGTGCGACAGCTTCATGTCCCAGGCCGCGGTCGGACAGCGCTCCGCGCACAGCCCGCAGTGGATGCACTGATCCTCGTCCTTGACCATATGGCGCCGGGTCTGCGGCAGTCTCGCCGAGACGAAGATCGCCTGGTCGGGATTCGTCGCCGGCGCCTTCAGGCGCGCGCGCACCGACTCCTCCGGCTCGTCCTCGTCGATAGCGAGTATGGTCAGGCACTCGGTCGGACAGATGTCGATGCAGGCGTCGCACTCGATGCATTTGTCGTTGAAGAAGACCGTCTGGATGTCGCAGTTCAGGCAGCGCTCGACCTCCGCCTGCCACTCCTGTGTGCCGAAGCCGAGCTCCACCTCGATGTCGATGTTCTTGAAGCGCTGCTTCAGATCCACGTGGGGTACCGCGCGGCGCGATTCGGGATCGTACTGGTTCGAGTACGCCCATTCGTGCAGCCCCATCTTGCACGTATGCACATCCACCGCGTTGGGCAGCCGGTCGTTGATATTCTGCCCGTGGACGAACTTGTGAATGGAGATCGCCGCCTCGTGCCCGTGGCGCACCGCCCAGATGATGTTCTCGGGTCCGAAGGCCGCATCGCCTCCGAAGAACACGCCCGGCAGCGTCGACTGGTAGGTCGTGCGGTCCACGACCGGGACGTCCCACTCGTCGAACTCGATGCCGAGGTCCCGTTCGACCCAGGGGAAGGCGTTCTCCTGCCCGATGGCGAGTATGACGTCGTCGGCGGGCAGGAACACCTCGTCGACCACCCGGCTCTTCTGGCGGCCATCCTCGGTGTAGTACTCGAGCACCTCGAAGCTCATGCCCTTCAGCGCCCCGCCCTCCAGGACGAAGGCCTTCGGCGAGTGATGGGTCACGACGTTCACGTTCTCCTCCAGCGCGTCCTCGAGCTCCCAGTCGGACGCCTTGAGCTGATCCTTCGGCTTGCGCGCCATCACCTTGACGTCCGTCGCGCCGAGCCGCAGCGAGCTCCTGCAGCAGTCCATGGCGGTGTTGCCCGCCCCGATGATCAGGACGCGCTCCCCGATGCGGTCGGTGTGCTCGAAGGCCACCGACTCCAGCCAGTCGATGCCGATATGCAGGTGGCCGGTCTCCCCCGCCTCCCGGCGGCCGGGACACTGGAGGTCCTTGCCGCGCGGCGCCCCGGAGCCCACGAAGACGGCGTCGAAGCCCTGCTCCAGCAGCCACTTCATCGACTCGACCGGTGTTCCCAGCCGGAGATCCACGCCCATGTCCACGATGACGTCGATCTCCTCGTCGAGGACCCGCGGCGGCAGCCGGAAACGGGGGATGTTGGATCGCATCAGGCCACCGGTAACGTCCAGCTTCTCGAAGATGGTGACCTCGTAGCCGAGCGGCAGCAGGTCGTTGGCGACCGTCAGCGAGGCGCAGCCGGCGCCGACACAGGCAATCCGTTTGCCGTTCTTCTGCGCCGGAATCTCCGGGAGCCGGGTGGCGATGTCCTCCTTGTAGTCGTAGGCCACGCGTTTCAAACGGCAGATGGCGACGGGCTTCTGGCCCTCCATCCGCCCCCGGCGGCACGCCGGCTCACAGGGGCGGTCGCAGACCCGGCCCAGAATGCCCGGGAAGACATTCGAATCCCGGTTCAACATGTAGGCGTCGGTGTAACGCCCCTGGGCGATCAGCCGGATGTACCCGGGAACGTCGGTGTGGGCAGGGCAGGCCCATTGGCAGTCCACGACCTTGTGGAAGTAGTCCGGATCGTAGGTATCGGTTGGCTTCATACCCCGTGGGACAAGCCGTTTTATTACGGCTCTTCGTTACATTGAAGTTACGCTACCGCGGCTTCTCTATCAAGTCCCCACCGCCGGGAAATCTCTTGTTGCCCACGCGTTCGCAGCGGCGCCTTCTGCCCGAACTTTCGACCCTGGGGACGGGACATGTCGCTCCCCACCGCGGCGTGGCGCCGGCACGGCCGTGGTATTCTTGCCGCTCCCGGCAACGCGCCCGCTACCTGATGGCACGATACCTCCTTCGCTTCGACGACGTTTGCCCGACCATGAACTGGCGCGTCTGGGAGCGGATCGAGCCCACCCTGGTCGAGAACGGAATCAAGCCGATCCTGGCGGTCGTGCCGGACAACCAGGATCCCAAGCTGATGGTCGACGCACCGCGGGCCGACTTCTGGGCACGGGTGCGGGCGTGGCAGGCCGCCGGCTGGTGCATCGCTCTGCACGGCTATCAGCATCGTTACGTGACACGCGAGCCCGGGCTGATCGGACTCAACACCTTCAGCGAGTTCGCGGGCCTGCCCGAGACCGAGCAGCGCGACAAGCTGGTCAGGGCACTGGCGATCTTCAGCGACAACGGCGTGCGCGCGGACGCCTGGATCGCGCCTGCCCACTCCTTCGACCTGGTCACCCTGCGCCTGCTCCTGGAGCTCGGCATCGACACCATCAGCGACGGCGTTTACTTCCGGCCGGTCCGACACCACGGTGCGTTGTGGATTCCTCAGCAGCTATGGGATTTCAAGGCCATGCCCGCCGGCCTGTGGACGGTATGCATCCATTGCAATGCCTGGGACGAGGCGGATATCGCCAGGCTTCGCACCTGGACCCGCGCCCACTCCGCCGCCATGAGCTCTGTCGAGCAGGTGCCGCATCTGTATCGCGTCCGCCCGCCCGGTTGGCTGGATCGTGGATTCGCCGCCCTGTTTCCGGCGGCCCGCGAGGTGCGCCGGCGCGTGCTCAGGCGATGATACGGGTGCTGTTCCTGGTCCCGAGCCTGACCGGGGGCGGCGCCGAGCGCGTCATGGTCACCCTGCTCCGGCACCTGGACCGCAGCCGGTTCGAGCCCATCCTCGCCGTGGTGGATACGCGCCGGGCGGCGTTCCTCGACCAGGTGCCGAAAGACGTCGAGCTCATCGACCTCGAGTGCAGCCGGGTGCGCCGGGCACTGCCGGCGATCGTGCGCCTGATACGCCGCCTGCGGCCCGAGGTGGTCTTCTCGACGCTCGGCCACCTGAATCTGGGACTGGCGATCTCGAGGCCGCTCCTGCCCAAAGGCGTGAAGCTCATCGGTCGCGAAACCACCCTCGTCACGCTGGGCCTGGAGGATCGCCGGCATGCGGCGCTGTGGCGGCTGGGCTACCGGCGCTTGTACCGCCGGCTCGACCGGGTGGTCTGCCAGTCCCGCGCGATGCGCGACGACCTCGTCGAGAATCTGGCGTTCCCGCCGGACAAGGTGGCGGTCATCCACAACCCGGTGGACATGGAGCGCATCGGCTCGCACCTGGGACGGGACGGTCCCGCAAGGGCGGATCGAAGCGACGGCACCACATTGCATCTCGTGGCGGCGGGGCGGCTGCGCACGGTGAAAGGCTTCGATCTGCTCCTGGAGGCCATGGCGCTGTGCCCGGACCTGCCGATGCACCTGACCCTGCTCGGCGAAGGCCCCGAGGAGCAGGCGCTGCGGCGACTCGCCGCGTCCCTCGGACTGCAGGGAAGAGCGGAGTTCGCGGGCTTCGTCCCGGACCCCTTCGCCCTGTTCGCGCGGGCCGACGCCTTCGTTCTCAGCTCTCGTTTCGAGGGCTTTCCGAACGTGGTGCTGGAGGCCTTGGCCTGCGGGACGCCGGTCATCGCCACCCCGGCACGGGGGGGGTTGCGCGAGATCATCGACACGATTCCGCAATGCGAGCTGGCGAACGAGGTATCCGCCGAGGCACTGGCCGGGGCGATTCGAAGCTGGGCGGCAAGGAGACCCGGTCGCGTCGACGCCGCGGTCCTCGCCCCTTTCCGCGTCGAGCGCATCGTCAGTCTCTACGAAACCGAGATCCTGCGGACCGCGGCCGGACCGCCGCCAGCCTCTTAGCGCAGCCCGGCGGACCGCTCTGCGGAGACATCGTCCTTCCCGGCGCGGCGAGAGCGCCGGATAGTCCACGAGCGGCACCCGCCGCGTCCACGGCGGGATCGATGGAGGCGTATACTCGGAGTCCCACGAACTTCCCGAGTGACCGTGCTCATGGCCGGTGGTTGGAGCCGAGACGGAGCAGTGCAGGATCAGATCGACGCCAGCGTGAAAGACGCCGTCGACCTTGCCCGAAGTCGCCTGCCGCGAGGCGAGAGCCTCGTGCACTGCGAGGAATGCGGGAGCGAGATCCCCGAAC
>JBAUWJ010000071.1:0-23921 GCA_049583715.1 Arenicellales bacterium
AGGACGTACTTGCGGCGTGTCGACAAAGACCGTCGCCGGTTCATGTGGGGCACACCCCTGCAAGCTCGGCAGGCCCCGGCAGGGCAGCACCATCAAACACTGCTTGTCGGAATGAATTCCGACCCACAGGGAAGTGGGAAGTGCCGGAGATCGTCGGGAACGAGATCCGGCCGACCCACTTCGGAAGTGGGAAGTGCCGGAGCTGATCTCGAACCGAGGGAGCAGCGTGAAGGCATGAAGCGGGAACGGTTTTTGTCGACCGTCTCGAGGCAGGAGCCGAGAGCGAGCCTACAAGGACGTACTTGCGGCGTGTCGACAAGACCCTCCCCGGTTCATGCAAGGCACTTCCGTACAGGCTCGGCAAGCCCCAGCAACACGGCTCTATCGAACAATGCTTGTCGGAATGAATTCCGACCCACAGATGTGACGATTTTGGAAGGAACTCCGGCCTACAGTCCCGACTCGATGGCGTGGATCTTCTGGCGTTGGGTCTTCCTGCAGAACCGTCGGAGCTCCGTCAGCATTTCATCGGTTCTCCCCGGCCGGATGAATTCCCGCTCCAGGTGATGGCAGTACTTGGCCGCGAAGCGGTTGGCCGAGCGGTAGCGCTCGCGGAGCTGGTGGCTCATGCCGTGCTGAAGGAGGAACTGCTCGAACAGGCGTCGATGCATGCCCTCGTCCCCGTAGAGGTCCGTCAACAGCACGTACTTGTCCACTTCCGCCTGGATCTCCAGCTCGAGCAACGACACGTCAACCCCGTACTTGGAACGCCAGCAGAAGTGAACGAAATGGCTCACCCCCTCCACCGCCAGGCACACCATGTTCATCGACGAGCCGGCATCCTCCGGGCGACCCAGCGCGTCGACCACGCGATTATCCAGGTACAGCGACACATCGAGATCGTCGCCGTCCTCGCGGAATATGAGCTGCTCCATGGGCTGGTGCGCGCTGCCATACTCCCGGGCGAAGGCAGGGTCCGAAGTGGTGAAGTCTGCGACCCGGTGATGCAGGTCGATTTCGTAGACGTGCTGGATGACGCGCTGCAGCGTATTGAGAACCATGCGTCAGTGCCGCCGCTGGCTGCCCGGCAGCACATCGATCCCCTCGGAGCGCAGGCGCTCCGCGGCCCTGGTGCTGCCGGAGCGCAGCCACAGCTCGTAGAGGCCGAGCAGGTCCGAGTCCGAACGCACATCCACCGACATGTGCACCTCCGAGATGACGTCCCGCATCTCCGTGAAGTGCCCGGCGAGATCCTGGAAGATACGGGTAAAGACCCTGCCCCGCGCGCTTGCGTCGCAGCATCCGCTGAGCCAGTCATAGGCCGACTCGCCCATCTGGACGTAATAGTTGACGCCGACCCGCCGGCGCTCGATGTTGTGGGCAAACCACCCGGACAGGAAGAGCGCCAGGTCACCCAGCTTCTTCAGGTTATCGCATCTCGCCTTGTCGTCGCTGGCCGTCGCGGCGTTGCAGTACAGCACGGCGAGCGGCTTGAGCTGGACGCCGTCCTCGTCACGCTCGAACAACTGCTCGCTGCGCGCGTACTGCGTCAACAGGCGGGTGATGTAGACGACGGTCTCTTCGCACACGTCGACATTCTGGCTGGAGACCGAGCCGACCACCGACTCGTGGAAGAAAGACTCCATGTTGGCGGCTTCAACGATTGCAGAACTCATAGGTACAACGCACCCCCTACGGTTTACGATTCGCTGCAAGTCCTTCTACAACAAAGCCCTCGGCGATCAAAACCAGCACTCGATGCTCTTTGCTGCCAAACGTGAACATCACGGCATTGCATGCTATGCTTATGGGTTCCCCAGCGTAGGCACGTCAACGCATTGCCGCGCGCATCGCCTGCTTCTGAAACAGGCGCGTCATCTCCTCCTTCGCGAAACAGGACATGAAAGTCTCCACCATGGGACGATCGAGCTGCGGCGCGAACCATTCGATGAAATCGTACATGTAGCCGCGCAGCCACACGTTGCGCCTCACCGCCAGGCTGGTGACGCTGTGCTGAAACAGGTGCCCGGCATCCAGGGCGACCAGCGGACGGTCGCGTTCGGGGTCGAAGGCCATGCGCGCGATGATTCCGATGCCGAGACCGCTGCGCACGTAGGTCTTGATGACCTCGACATCGGTCGCCGTCAACACGACTTTCATCTCCAGCCCGGCCTGCTTGAAAGCCTGGTTGATCACCGAGCGACCCGCGATGCCGAAGACGTAGGTGATCACCGGATACTTCGCGATCTGCTCGATCGTCAGGGTTCCCGAATCGGCGAGCTCGTGACCCTCCGGCACCAGAACGCAGCGGTTCCAGCGATAGCAGGGCATCAACACGAGGTCCTCGAACAGCTCCAGGGCCTCCGTCGCGATGGCGAGATCCGCATCGCCATTGACCGCCATCTCAGCAATCTGGGTGGGCGTGCCCTGCTGGATGTGCAGGGACACGTTGGGATATTTCTCGACGAAGCGCGTGACCACCTCCGGCAGCGTGTAACGCGCCTGGGTGTGGGTCGTGGCGATGTGGAAGCTGCCGTGACTGGGTGAGTTCACCTCCGCCGCCACCCGCTTGATGTTGTCGCGCGCCTCCAGCATCCGGATCGCGTGGGTGAGCACGTCGCGGCCCGCGTCGGTGAGGTCCACCAGGTGCCGCCCCTGGCGGATGAAGACCGGAAACCCCAGCTCCTGCTCCAGCGACTTGATCTGGCTGCTGATGCCCGGTTGCGAGGCGTGCAGCGCGTTGGCCGCCTCGGTGACGTTCATCCCCTGCCGCGCCACTTCGACGAAATACTCGAGCTGTCTGAGCTTCATATAAGAGAATCGTATAACCGATATAATCGCCAGCATTCTCGTGAATAACCAGCGCGCAGTAAACCCGCACCTCGAAAAAGCTATACACTGCGGGGTGGCCGCGGCAGTGTCCCCGGCCTCCGCCGACCGCACCGCGAAACGGGGACACGCGGCGGGCCCCAGCAGACGAAGACAGGCAGCCGAGCACGATGTCCGACCTCCATCCGAACTTCATTGGCGGATCCTGGGTGGATTCCGGGACGCACTTCACCAGCATCAATCCCTCCGACACTTCCGACCACCTGGGTCGATTCGCCCGTGCCGATCCGGCCGCCGCCGATGACGCCGTCGAGGCTGCGAAGACCGCGGCCCTGGCGTGGCGCCGCCGGGGCCCGGAACAGCGCCAGGCGCTGCTGGCCGCTATCGGTGAGGAGCTCATGGCGCGGTCGAAGGAGCTCGGCAGGCTCTTGTCGAGAGAGGAAGGCAAGCCCCTGACCGAAGGCATCGCAGAGGTCTACCGCGCCGGACAGTTCTTTCAATACTCTGCGGCCGAAACCCTGCGCCAGATCGGGGAGAAGACGGACTCGGTCCGCGCCGGCGTCGAGATCGAGGTCCAACGAGAGCCCATGGGCGTCGTCGCGATAATCTCGCCATGGAACTTCCCGATGGCGACGGCGAGCTGGAAGATCGCTCCCGCGCTGGCCTGCGGCAACGCCGTGGTGTGGAAGCCCGCCGAGGAGACGCCGGCGATCGCGTCGGAGCTGGCCCGGGTCATCGCCCGCCACGTCGAGGGCAAGGATATCCCCCCCGGGCTGTTCAACCTGCTCATGGGGCCGGGCGAGGGCGTCGGTGACGCGCTGGTGCGCCACGGGGGCGTCGACGCCGTCAGCTTCACCGGGTCGCTGGCAGTGGGGCGATCCATCGCCGCCGCCGCGGCAGCGAACCTCACCCGCTTCCAGCTCGAGATGGGATCGAAGAATGCCCTGTTGGTCTCGGATGACGCCGACATCGAGCTGGCCGTGCAGTGCGCGATGTCCGGCGCCTACTCCGGCACCGGCCAGAAGTGCACGGCCTCGTCACGGCTGGTGGTACAGCGCGCGATCCACGACGAGTTCGTGGACAAGCTCAAGGACGCGGTGAACACCCTGGCGGTCGGCCACGCCCTGGCGGAGGGAACCCAGATCGGCCCTGTCGTCACCGAGGAACAACTCGACGCGGACCTCGCCTATGTCGATCTGGCTCGCCGGGAAGGCTGCACCCATATTACCGGCGGTGAGCGCCTTCAGCGCGAGACGGACGGCTTTTACATGGCGCCGGCGCTGTTCATCCATTCCACCAATCACATGCGCGTCAATCGCGAAGAAATGTTCGCGCCCATCGCCTGCGTCATCGAGGTTGATTCCTACGAGGAAGGCCTCGCCGTGGTCAACGACACCGAGTACGGCCTCACCTCCGGCATTGTGACGCGTTCCCTGGCCCGCGCCGCCCATTTCCGCCGCAACGCGCAGACCGGCTGCGTCATGGTGAACCTGCCGACCGCCGGGACCGACTATCACGTGCCCTTCGGCGGCCGCAAGCACTCCAGCTTCGGCCCCCGCGAGCAGGGACGCCATGCCGAGGAGTTCTACACGCAGATGAAGACCAGCTACATCCGGGCGGGAGAGCCCGCATGAGCTGTCCGCCGACATGAGCTCTCCCGAAGTCGTCATCGACGGCCTGCAGTATGCCAACTGGTCGGAGAAGATCTTCCGCCAGATGCGCGAGGGCGGCGTGGATGCCGTCCACGTCACCCTCTGCTATCACGAGAACTTCCGCGAGACAATCCACAATATGAACCTGTGGCAGCAGCGGTTCCGGCGCTACAGTGAGCTGATCCGTCACGGTCTGTCGGCGGGCGACGTCATCGAGGCACGGAAGGAGAACCGGACGGCGATCTTCTTCGGCTTCCAGAACTGCTCCCCCATCGAGGACGACATTGCACTCGTGGAGACCTGCCATCGCCTGGGCGCGCGCTTCATGCAGCTTTCCTACAACAACCAGAGCCTGCTCGCCACCGGCTGCTATGAGGCCGAGGACCCGGGGATCACGCGCATGGGCCGGCAGGTGATCGCGGAAATGAACCGCGTCGGGCTGGTGGTGGACATGAGCCACTCCGCGGAGCGCTCGACCCTGGAAGCGATCGACATCTCGAGCCGCCCGATCGCCATCACCCACGCCAACCCGGCGTCCTGGCATCCTGCCCGGCGCAACAAGTCCGACCTCGTCCTGAAAGCGCTCGCCGAGTCCGGCGGCATGCTCGGCCTGTCGCTCTATCCCCACCACCTGGCCGGCGGCAGCCGCTGCGCTCTCGAGGCCTTCTGCACCATGGCCGCCCGCACCGCGGAGCTGATGGGCGCCGCCCGCATCGGCATCGGCAGCGACCTGTGCCAGGACCAGCCGGACTCGGTCGTGGAGTGGATGCGCAATGGACGCTGGTCGCGCGAGCGGGATTACGGGGAGGGCTCCGCCGAGCAGGCGGGTTTCCCCGAGCCCACGGCCTGGTTCCGCGACAACCGCGACTTCCCCAGGCTGCGGCAGGGACTTCGGGACGCGGGCTTCGACGCCGCCGAGACCGCCGGCATCATGGGCGGCAACTGGCTGGACTTCTTCGAGCGCTCCTTCGGGCCGGGGGACGCCCCCGGATGATCGCCGGCGAGGGACCGGCCATCGTGGAGCCGGTGACGCTGCGCCCGGCGGATGAGGTCATGCGCCTCGCCCGCATGGGCAGCGCCTTCCCCACCCGCCTCAGTTTCATGCGTATCCTGATCCGCCGCATGCACCGTGAGCGCTGGGCCGTCTCGGTCCGGGAGCGCCGGCTCGATGAACACGGATTCGGCCACGCGGTCTACGAAGCGGCGGGACCGGAACGCGTCTACAGCCTGGTGGCTTTCTCCAACGACCTCGATCCGAGCCGGCGCACCGACCGGGTGATCGCCGACGCCTGGGACACCACCTTCACCCTGTTCGACGGGCGTCCCACCCCCGCCGACATCGAGCGCCTGCGCGCCAACACGCCGAAGCAGGAAGCGGGACGCTTCGGCCCGGGCGACCTGGTCCTGTGCCGCGCCAACAAGAGCGTCCGGCTGTTCGAGCACGTCCGCGACAGCCTGGCCCGGGGCGTGCAACCCGACGACGGGATGCTCGGGCGAATCGGCTACCTGATGCGCACCACCGCGGTCTACGGCAACGGCAAGTTCGGCATCGCGGACCGGGGCCGGATCTTCGAGCGACCGGAGCTGGCGGCGCCCTTTCAGGCGGAGCTGCTGACCGTGTACCTCATCCGGTGCTTCACTCTCGATCACGTCGAGCACGTCGCCCGGGCGCGCGGCGGGGCCGGTGCGGTGCCCCTCGATCGCGACCTGAAGCGCAGGCTCGGCATCGGCAATTCCACGGGCCTCGGCATGGCGCCCTTCCTGGTGACCCATCCGGCGCTCATCCACAACTGGATCCACGCGCGGGAGCTGGCGCTCGGCCGCGTGCTGGCCGCCGGCACTCCCGGGCGGGCGGCCGCCGACAGGTTTCGGACACTGCTGGACCGGGCTATCCACCACGTGCACGAGTGGAATGTCGAGGACGAGATCCAGATGAAACGCATTCGCGGCCTGCGCCGGGATCTCGCCGCGCTGGCGGAGCGGCTCCACGAGGGGCCGCCCCGCACGTGGCGCGATGTCTACGACTGGGTGGCCGGGCACTGCGGGCTGGAATGCCAGGAGCTGACCGTGAGCCTGCTCATCGAAACCTCGCCGGCCCTGGTGGACTCCCTGGAATCTGAGCTCAGCAGCGACTTCGTCGAGCGACTCGACGCCTCGTGGACGGTGGGCGAGGTCAGGCGGTTGCTGGAAAACCGGTATCGCTGGGCGATCGACATCGACTTCAACGACCCCCGCAGCCGTGCCCTGTTCTGGTACACCTCCGAGGACAAGCTCGAGCCGCGTCTCGGCCGGCGCTTCTGCGAGCCCGGTGCCGAGCGCGAGATGCCGCTGGCGGTGGCCCGCGACGTCAGTGCCTTGTACGAGATCACCGCCGCCGCACCCGCTTCCGAGCCTCTCGCCTCGTTCGCGCTGCGATTTCCGAACACCCGGCATATCCTGATGCGCATCCAATGCATCGCCGATCATCCCTACGGCGAGATACGCGACAACCTCATCGACGAAGGCTGCCGGCCCATCGACCTGCTGCGCTGCAAGCTCGCCTGCTTCGGCGCCTGGAAGTTCGATCCGCGCTCCGACCGCTGGACCCGCATCACCCTGTATCAGGGCGCGCCGCTGGCCGACGAGCTCCACACGGCCGGAGCGGACGACTGGTGTTTCGCGCTGGTGGGCTGATGCGGTTGTCCGTCAACGAGCTGGAGATCCTCGCCCGCAAGGCCGCCGTGGGCGCCGGGGTCGACTACGGCTACGCCGTCGAGGCGGCGCAGTCCCTGGTGTGGCTGCGGGCCGCCGGGGTCGACTGTGTCGCGGGCTTCCTGGACTGCCTGCGTGCCTGGGTGGACGGAGGAACCGCGCAGGTGACACCCGCGTACGACCAGGACAGGTGCATCCTGAGCGGCCCGCCGGGGCAGACGGCCAGCGCCTTGTACGCCGCGGCGGCGGTCAGCGACTTCAGCACGCTCATGATCAAGGAGAGCCATTTCTCCCGCGTCGAGGTCCGGAACGTGGAGCTCCCGTGCCTCGTGCTCGCCCAGCTCGCCAGGCAGCCGTGGGCGGGGGGCCTGGCCGTGCGATGCCTCGAGCCCGGCGGCGCCCCGGAGCGATGGACGGCTCTGATCCGGGCGCGGCAGGAGGCTCGGACGGTCTCGGTCGCGGGTGACGTCACGGGCGGGCGATCCGCGCTCGTCCGCGTGGCCGCGGGCGAACTATCTCACCCGGCCGCGGGCGGCCCCGCACCGGCCGAAGCCGTATGGGCGCCTGATTTTCGGGCCTTGTTCGCCCGCGGCGCGTCCATCGAGCCTGATCACTACGAGGCCCTCAGACAATTCTACGACCGCACCCTGGTGCCGGACTCGGACGCCTCGCGCCTGCGCGGAGCCGGAGCCGGCCTGGTGGATTCCGATTGAGCGGCGTTTGAGATAAGTTTCACCCACAGCCCCGGAACCGGGAGCAAGCAACGGCACACCCTGGAAGCGAGGCATCAGTGAGAACATGAGCCGCAAGAAGAAGTCCGCCCACAAGATCGACAGAATCAAGCTCGAGCCGGGCACCGTGCTGGCCGGCAAGTACGAGGTGGTCGAGCACCTCGGCCGCGGCTGGGAAGGTGAGGTGTACCTGGTACGGGAAAAATACGTCAACATCGAGCGAACCGCCAAGCTGTTCTTTCCCCACCGCAACGTCGGTGATCGCACCCGGCGCTTTTACGCCAAGAAGCTCGACAAGCTGCGCCGCTGCCCGATCATCATCCAGTACCACGCCCAGGAGAGCTTCCAGTATCGCGGTGTAACGGTTCAATTTCTGGTGTCCGAATACATACCCGGGGAACGGCTGACACAATTCATCGAGCGCCAGCCCGGCAAGCGCCTGCATGCTTTTCAGGCCCTGCATCTTCTCTACGCCCTTGCCCAGGGCATCGAATGCATCCACCGCTACCGCGAGTACCACGGCGATCTGCATTCCGACAATATCATCCTGCAGCGTCACGGCTTGTCCTTCGAGCCGAAAGTGATCGACATGTTTCACTGGGGTCCTCCCAGCGCCGAGAACCTGCAGTCGGACGTGATCGACCTGGTTCACATTCTCTACGAGGCCGTGGGGGGCAGAAAGCACTACGCGAAGCAGCCGCAGGTCATCAAGAACATCTGCTGCGGCCTGAAGACCAGCCTGATCCTCAAGAAATTCCGCAATGTCCGTAAGCTGCGGCAGCACCTGGAGGACCTGAGCTGGTGAGCGGCGTGCCGCGCGTCCCGGGCGAGATCATCGCCGCCGCGGAGCTCTATGCCGACACCGACTTCACCGCGCCCCGCTCGGCCAGGTTTCTCCACGGACGCCTCGCCTGCTTCACGCACCACGCCCCGGACAAGGAGCAGAACGAGGATGCCCTGGCCGTCATCCCCACCAGCGATCATTCCGGGCTGCTCGTCGTCGCGGACGGGCTGGGCGGCCAGCCCCGCGGCGACCTGGCCGCCAGGACGGTGGTGGAAACGATCTCGGAAATCGTGGCCTCGGGCCACGAAAGTCTCCGGGAAGCGATACTCCACGGCATCGACCAGGCCAACCAGCGCATCATCGAGGACGGCTACAACGGCGGCGCCACGCTCGCGGTGCTGGAGATCGATGCACGGCAGGTGCGCCCCTACCATATCGGGGACGCCTTCGTGATCGTCACCGGACAGCGAGGCAGGGTCAAGTTCCAGAACATCGCGCACTCACCCGTCGGCTATGCCGTAGAGTCCGGGCTGATCGACGAGAACGACGCCGTGCATCATCACGAACGCAACCTGGTGTCCAATTTCGTGGGCACGACGGATATGTACATCAATGTCGGCCCGCAGATCGAGCTGGCGCCGAGGGATACCGTCCTGATCGCGAGCGACGGACTGAGCGACAACCTCTACGTCGAGGAAATCATCGAGACGATGCGAATGGGCGCGCTGGATACCGCGGCTGCCAGGCTGCAGTCGACCACGTCTGCCAGGATGTCGAACAAGGAGGCGGAGCTGCCCAGCCATCCGGACGACCTGAGCTTCTGCCTGTTCCGACTGGACGCGAGCCACGCCGCCCGGCAGCTCAAGATGACTTTCTAGGGAAACTCTGATTAATCGTTTGCGTTGTCATTGCGAGCGCAGCGAAGCAATCCAGGATGCCTGCCATTCTACGCTTTCTGGATTGCTTCGTCTCGTCGATCTTCGCCATGACAGCATTAATCAGAGCTTCCCTGGATCGCCCGTGATCTCCCCTTCCTCGAAGTAAGGAGGTCAGCGTCTCATGAAGGATAAGGGAGCCGTCCTGGAACGCTCAGAGGACGCGGGGAATGTACCCTTTCGAGTGGTACTCGTCACACTTGGCCAGGAACTCGGCCGTTGTCTTGGGCATCGGGACGCGGGCGCCGGACAGGTAGGTAATCACGTCTCTGCCCTGGCGAAGAAGTTGAAGACCGTCGTAGATACGGCGGAATTCGACGTCGTCCAGCGTCCTGCCCTCGACGCTGGGTCGATACTCGTTGATGGCATCGGCGGCCGCCACGTACCGCGGCCAGACCTCGAAGATCGCGGGGTCGCTGCGCATCGTTTCCGCTTCACGCTTGGCGGCGTCGCACAGCTCGTCCAGCAGGGGAACGGCGCCCGCAAATTCCGGACGCCCGGCGAACAGCGATCGAAGCTTGCCGATGATGCTGTCGATGGCACGCATGGCCTGGGCGATCTTGATATAGCGGCTCTGGTAGAACTTCCCCAGGGGCATGGTGAACGCCTTGAACGGCTCGCCCCACAGCTCGTCGATGCCTTCCTCTCCGCTGTAATGGCGGACGCACTTCCCGACCTCCAGCGCTTCCTTGAAACAGTCCGCGCACTCACGCATCAGCTCGTTTTCTTCGCTGATCTGCACTCCTTTGTTGGTGAGCTCGACCACTTCCGTGAATATATCGGTGGCGCGGTTGAACAGCGCCCCCGCCAGCATCGCCCCCTTGACCCGTTTCTTGCGGGGATCGCTTTCGCCCTCGTAGGTGGCCCGCGCCAGCTCGAGATTCTCCCCGGGGGTGTTGATGCCCGGCTCCGTGTGATGAAAGGTGCGCCGGGTGAGGGATTCGATCAGGCGCTTGCGGGCGACCAGGCTGTCGGCAGGGGGCTCGTAGTAGCGGATCCAGTACCCATCGTAATAGATACTGGGCACCCCCTGGATGTCTTTGATGGTCCCGTTTTCGGGACGCTGCGATTCAACCGGTTTCAGCATTCGAGCACACCCCACCGGCCACGGCCGGCTTCCGGCGCGTATTGTAGTCCCGGCCGGGCTTATTGCAACCGGCCCGGCGCGGCCCCGATTCGGGGCGTCGCGTACGGACTTACCGCCGGTCCCGGACGCGTTCTTCCAGGGCTTCGAGCCGCCGGCGGACCCGGTCCGGAATGGGGCTTTTCTGGCTTGCAGTATAGTCGAAAGTCACGATGGTGCCGTCACCGGTGGCCGCCACCCGGCAGTGCCGGTGGCTGACCAGGATATATTGCTGGGTGAAACGGTCCTCCCCCACGCTTTCGGTGCGCACCCCGACGGAGATCTTGTCCGGGTATGTGAGCGGGAACCTGTAGCGGCAGGACGTCTCCGCCAGTATGGGCCCGACGCCCGTCGTTCCGAAGAAATCCGCGAGCTCGAGGGCCTCGAAATAGGCGATGCGGCCGCTCTCGAAATAGCGCAGGTAAGAGACGTTGTTGACGTGGTTGAAGGCATCCATGTCGCCCCAGCGGACATCCATCTCGATCACCACCGGGTAACCCCGGGTCAACTCCTCTATCGCAGCGTCGTGTTCAGCCATATCGATCCCGATTTCCTCGTTTGAAGAAGTGCTTGCGCACCACGTATATATAAGCGGCGCCGTTGGCGAGCACCAGGGCGACCGCCAGCGCCATCTGGATATGTCGTGTCAGGCCTTCCGGATAGATCAGCGGAACGAGGTAGTGCTCGATGAAGCCCGTATGGTACACGGGCAACCCGACCGATGTGCGCAGCTCGTTCTCCAGTGGCGTGAGGGGACAGATCCAGCCGTTCCATTCGAGCAGCACTGCCCAGAGCAAGGCGGGCAGATGAAGGCAGCCGAGCCACCATCGCGCGATCGCCAGCAGCCCCCCGATCGCGACCCACAGGATGAAGCCGAAGTGCGCGAGCACGACCAGATCGAACGTCATCGTCGTAGCGCGGCGCAGACGCACGCAGCGACGCTCGAAATCGAGGCACGTGTTCGTTCACCGGACACGGCCGCGCATTATACCGGCGCCAACTATTGCATGCCCGGCCTCATCCGCCCGCCGCAACCCGGGCTGGTATAGTCCGCAGGGCGCAAAGTCACCAGAACAACGGACAGCAACGAATGCCGAAATCCAACGGCAAACGGCCGGGGGACCAGGCCGAGGTCCGACTGAGCCGCGACCTCGGCCTCTTTTCGATCACGATGATGGGCGTCGGCGGCATGATAGGCGCCGGCATATTCGCGTTGAGCGGCATCGCGGCCGGCCAGGCCGGTCCGGCGGTCGTGCTGGTCTTCGCCTTCAACGGCGTCGTTACTTTTCTCACCGCCCTCGCCTATGCCGAGCTCGGCGCCGCCTTCCCGCGTGCCGGCGGCGGCTACGTCTGGGTCAAGGAGGGCCTCGGAGGCGGCAACGGCTTCCTGGCGGGATGGATGAGCTGGTTCGGGTACGTAGTGGCCGGCGCGCTGTACGCCATCGCCTTTGCGGGCTTCGCGCTCAACGGCTGGCACGCCGCGGGGCTGCCCGCGGGGAGCCTCTCGGACGACACGCTGCGAACGCTTTTCACCGTCGCCGTGATACTTCTGTTCACCGGCCTCAACTTCCTCGGCTCCGAGGAGACCGGTGCCCTGGGCGCCGCCATCACCGTCGTGAAGATCGCCATCCTCGCCCTGTTCATCGCTTTCGGCGCCGCCGCCATGCTCGGCACGGGCGACTGGCAGCCACGTTTCTTCGACCACTTCCTGCCGAACGGGACGGCGGGCGTCCTGGCCGGCATGGGACTGACCTTCATCGCCTTCGAAGGCTACGAGATCATCGCCCAGTCCGGCGAGGAGATCATCAGGCCGGCGCGCAACGTGCCGCGTGGGATATTCCTGTCGATCGCCATTGCGGTATTCATCTACATGGCGGTGGGCGTCGTGGCCATCGGCGCCATTGCGCCGCCGCCGGGCATGGAGGCTTACCAGTATCTCGGCCATGAGCGCGAGCTCGCGATCGTCGCCGTGGCGCGCCAGATCTTCCCCTGGAATGCCGGCGGCGCGCTGATGCTCATCAGCGGCCTGGCCGCCACGGTGTCGGCGCTGAACGTGACCGTGTTCTCGGCCTCGCGGGTATCGTTCGCCATGGGCCGGGAGCACAACCTGCCGTCGATCTTCGCCCGTATTCACCCCGGGAGGCGAACACCCTTCATCGCCGTTCTGGCAACAGGGGTCCTGATGCTGACGGCGGCCCTGCTGCTGCCGATAGAGACGGCGGCAACGGCCGGCGGCGTGATGTTCCTGCTCATGTTCATCCAGGTGAATATGGCGGTGATCGTGTTGAGGCGGACGCGTTCCGACGTGACGCGCGGCTTCCGCATCCCCTTCTTCCCGGCCACGGCGCTGATTGCCGTGGCCGCCAACGCGGCGCTCGTGCTCTACACCATCTCCTTCGCCCCCGTCGCGGTGTGGACCGCCTTTGGCTGGATCGTCGCCGGGCTCCTCGCCTACTACATGTACTTCGAGCACCGGGAGCAGCTCGAGACGCCCCCCGCCATCGTTCACGAAGAGGCCGTCGGCGCGCACGACTACACGGTCCTCGTGGCGGTGCGGGACGATCGCGAAGCACGGGCGCTGGGGTGGTTCGGGGCGGCCCTGGCGAAGGCACGCGGCGGCGGGCTGCTGGCGGCTCACATGCTCGAGGTGCCAAGGCCCCTCAGCCTGAACGAGGGCCGGGCGCTGATCGAATCCGGCCGCGCCTACTTCGAGACGGTGCGCAATGCGGCGAAGGCGAGGCGGGTCGAGACCCACACCCTGATCATGATCGCCCGCCGCGTGGCCTACGCGCTGGCGAACATCGCCGCCGATCGCGCCGCGGACTTCATCGTGCTCGGCTGGAGCGGCACCACCAAGCGCGGGCGGACCTACGGCAGGACCATCGATCCCCTGCTTGCCGATCCACCGGCCGACCTCGCCGTCATCCGGCCCGCCGCGCGCAGAAAGGAAACGGTCAAGACCATCCTGGTCCCCGTCGACGACACCGACAACAGCCGCCTCGCCATCGAGCTCGCCGCCGACCTGGGACGGCACGTCGCCGGGCGCGCCCACGCCGCCATCACGGTACTGCGGGTCACCAGCACCAAGGCGGCGGCCGAGGAAGGCGAGACGGCGCTGTTCGACCGTCTGTTGAAGGACATCGAATACGGCAAGCTCGAAAGAAAGACACAGGCCGCGAGCAGCGCGGCCAACGCCATACTACAGGCCGCGGAGGACCACGACCTGCTCATCTTCGGCGCCAGCGAGACCCGGCCGTTCGGCCGCCTGCTTCCGCCCCGCAGCGGCGACCGCCTGTCGAGCCGGGCGGGGAAGCGGCTCCTGCGCGAGGCCAAGCCGGCCACGGTGATGGTTCAGCGCCGCCCCGCCATTCTCCGGTCCTTCCTGCGGCGCACCCTCCGGTCCGGTTGAGCTCTTCTCGCGCCTGAAGGAAACCCGCCCCCCGCCACGCGAGAAGGTTTGCACGGTGTAACAATTTAAGTTATTGATTTTGAATCGATTTTATTTTCCGGCAAGGGACTTGACAGACCCCGGGGATTGGATTATGTTGCACTGCAGCAATTGTGCAGTGCACAATAATTTTTCAACCCTGTGTGGAGAAACGCCATGAACCAAGACTTCATAGACACCATGAACAAGGCCGGCAAGCAGGCCTTTGACGCCGCCAAGGAAGTGTCGGCCCTGAACGCCAGCACCCTGGAGACGGTGCTCGAAAAGCAGGTCGAGATGGCCAACCAGATGGTGGCCCTCAACACCAAGCAGGCGAAGATCGTCGCGGAGTTCAAGGACGCGCCCTCGGCCTTCCAGGCCCAGGCCGCCCTGATCCAGGAGATCACCGAGCAGGCCGCCGGCAACGCCCGCGACCTCGTCGAGATCCTGAACAAGACCCGCGCGGCCTACGACAAGCTCTTCCAGAAGGGCTTGAAGGAGACCACCGAGGCGGTGAAGAAGGCCCAGGCCGGCATCAACCTGGCCGCCTGAGCGACCCCGTCCACGGAACAGGAGCAAAGGCATAGTATCGGCACAGGGACGTGCCGTTGCCTTCTTTCCTCTCGCCAAGGCGCCAAGCGCGCCAAGAGGTTTGTCGGCTGCTTGATCCCGGCGCTCAATACAGCGGCGGATCACCCGAACGCCCGATCCTTCCGCTGAACAGCTCCATTGACTCCTTGGCGCGCTTGGCGCCTTGGCGAGAGCAAATCCGTACTCCGCCCCACGAATACTCACGAGCGGCTTCTTTGTCTTTCAGTCCCTTGTTGTGTAACCTTGTGTCGTAATTTTCGCAGGCACGACGATCCTTTAATGTCAAAGATATGCGTCATCGCCGGCGTTGGTCCCGGCAATGGACTATCACTCGCCAAACGCTTCGCGTCCGGCGGCTGCCAGGTGGTGCTTCTGGCGCGCAGCCAGGCCAGGCTGGACGAGATCTCGGGCCAGGTGCCCGGCTCCAGATCCTTCGTCTGTGACGTCAGCGACGAAACTGCGGTGATCGACACTTTCCAGGCCATCGCCAGGGACATCGGCGACGTGGACATCTTCATACACAATGCAGGCGCGGGAGTATTCGGCTCCGTCGAGGACATCGACTCGGTCGCATTCGAGAACGCCTGGCGGGTCAACGCGCTCGGCTGCTTCCTGTGTTGCCGGCAGGTCATCCCCGCCATGAGGAGCCGCGGCGGAAACATCGTCGTCATCGGCGCCACCGCCTCCAAGCGCGGCGGCGCCCGATTCGCCGCCTTCGCCTCCGCCAAGGCCGCCCAATACAACCTCGCCCAGTCCATGGCCCGCCATCTCGGCCCCCAGGGGGTGCATGTCAGCTACATCATCATCGACGGGGTCGTGGACATCCCGCGGACCCGGGAGCGTTTCCCCGATCGTGAAGATTCGTTCTTCCTGAAGCCGGACCACATCGCCGAGACGGTCTTCCAGATCACCGAGCAGCCGCCTTCCGCCTGGACGTTCGAGGTAGATCTGCGGCCGGCCGCCGAAAAATGGTGAGGATCCGCGGCGGGTTGATAACGGGGACAGACCACGTTTTTGATCGTCAAAAACGTGGCCCGTCCCCATTTCGGACCGCTCCTGCCCGGTGCCGCCGCGGCGGACGGTGCTGACGGGATCGATGGCCGAAATCCTGCAGTTACCGGACCGCGAGCCGGTGATCCGCATCATCCCGATGCCGAAGGACACCAACCCCAACGGCGACATCTTCGGCGGCTGGCTCATGTCTCACGTCGACCTCGCCGGCAGCATCGTCGCCAGATCCCGCATCCAGGGACGCATGGCGACAGTCGCGGTCAACCAGTTCACGTTCAAGCACCCGGTGTACGTCGGTGATCTCGTGAGCATCTACGGAGAGGTGCTGCGCGTCGGCACCACTTCGCTGACCGTCTACACGGAGGTGTATGTCGAGCGCAGCACGATCGGGGAATATGCGGGTGAGATCGTGCGGGTCACCGATGCGACGCTGACCTACGTCGCCCTGGACGAGAGCCGCCGGCCGCGGCCGATACCGCCGCTGGAGTGAGGATCCGCGCACTATCTTCACACCGTCGCCGTTGGGCATAATCGCAGGCCCCTCACCCCATCCGAGCTCCATGACGGCGATCTCCGAGCACCTGAAATTCGAAGACCTTCGAACGCTGCAAGGTCTCGAGGCACTGGACGCGGCCTTCCTCGAGGAGCTCGAGGCCGCGGACACCGGTCTTCACACCCGCCTCCTGGCTCATCGGCAGGGACCGGGCGAGAAGGGCACCGCCTTGAGCGAGCTGCTGGTCGCCGCCGCTCCACACCTTCAGGACTTCCTTGCCCGGCGTTTCGACATCGAGGATGAGCTGTCCCGCCAGCGGGCGGCCGTCGAGGAGCTCAGTCCTCTCACCGTCTTCAAGGACGAGTTCGTCAAGAAGCGCGCCAGGCGCTACAAGGGGGATACCCGGCGTTCGTTCTCCGAGCTGAACTACTGGCTCGAGTCCCGGATCGGACGCCAGGCCGGCGCCGACCGCGAGCTGGCCGTCGCCCGCCTGGCGGTCCGGCTCCTGCGCGACGACGACGACCCGGATGCCGTGGACAGGTTGACCGAGTGGTGCATCCGCGCCGGGCAGGACGTCGAGGGTCGCGCCCTGGTGCGGGGATGGACGAGCTTCAAGCTGCCCCGGCCGGTGGACCACGCCCGTCTCGTACCCCTCGCCAAGCGCGAGAACGAGGACTACGAATATTTCGAGCTGCCTTCCGGAAAGTTCCGGCAGCGTGACGGTTTCGGGCTGACCGATCCGCGCATGTCCCTGCGCCAGGTCGTCGACGAGATCAACTACTGCGTCTATTGCCACAAGAACGCGGGCGACTTCTGCTCCACCGGCTTTCCCGAGAAGAAGAAGCAGCCGGAGCTGGGGCTGAAGGTCGATCCCCTCGGCGTGACGCTCACCGGCTGTCCCCTGGAAGAGAAGATCTCGGAGATGCACACCCTGAAGCGGGACGGCCAGTCCCTGGCGGCGCTGGCCGTGGCGATGGTGGACAATCCCATGCTGCCCGCGACCGGACACCGCATCTGCAACGACTGCATGAAGGGATGCATCTACCAGAAGCAGGATCCGGTCAACATCCCCCAGATCGAGACCCGAATCCTCACCGACGCGCTGGCGCTTCCCTGGGGCGTCGAGATCTACGACCTGCTGACCCGCTGGAATCCCCTGCGCCGCACCCAGCACATCATGCAGCCCGGCAACGGCAAGCGCGTGCTGATCGCCGGGCTGGGGCCGGCGGGATTCACCATGGCCCACCACCTCACCATGGCGGGCTGCGCGGTAGTGGGCATCGACGGGCTCAAGATCGAGCCGCTGCCGGACGAGCTGCTCAACGAGCCGGTGCGCGACTACTCGTCCCTGCGCGAGCGCCTGGACGAACGCATCATGGCGGGCTTCGGCGGCGTGGCGGAGTACGGGATCACGGTGCGCTGGGACAAGAACTTCCTGAAGCTCATCTACCTCACACTGGCGCGGCGACAGAATTTCCAGGTGTTCGGCGGCGTGCGCCTCGGCGGCACGCTCACTCTGGACGACGCCTGGGAGCTCGGCTTCGATCACGTTTGCGTCGCCAACGGCGCCGGTTATCCCCGTGTCATCAACATCGGCAACAGCCTGGCGCGGGGCATGCGACAGGCAAACGACTTTTTGATGGCCCTGCAGCTCACGGGCGCCGCCAAGGCCGACAGCCTGGCGAACCTGCAGATCCGGCTGCCGGCGCTGGTCATCGGCGGCGGCCTGACGGCGGTCGACACCGCCACCGAGGTGCAGGCGTACTACATCAAGCAGGTGGACAAGCTGCTCATGCGCTTTGAAGCCCTGGTCGAGAGCTACGGCGAGGCGCACGTGATGCGCCCGTTGGACGAGGAGAACCAGGGCATTCTGCAGGAGTTCCTGGATCATGGCCGCGCCGTGCGGGCCGAGCGCGAGAAAGCGCGGCAAGAGGGCCGCGAGCCCGACTTCGTCTCCCTGATCCGTGGCTGGGGCGGCGTGTCCATCGTCTACCGCAAGAGCATCAACGAGTCGCCCGCCTACCAGCGCAACCACGAGGAAATCGTCAAGGCCATGGAGGAAGGCATCTACTACATCGAGGGCATGGAGCCGGTGCGCGCGGAGCTCGATCGATACGGTCACGTCGAAACCCTGGTCTGCCGGCCCCGTGTCAAGAAGGAAGGCCGGTGGATCGCCTCGGGCAAGGAGGTCACGCTGCCCGCGCGCGCCATCCTGGTCGCCGCCGGCACTTTCCCGAACACCATCTACGAGCACGAGCATCCCGGCACCTTTCAGATCGAGGACAACCACTTCGCCACCCACGTGGAGCACTCGAACGCCCTGCAGCCGGTGCGCGTAGCCGAACACTGCAAGGCCCCGGAGTTCGGCCCGTTCACCTCCTACCTCGAAGGCCGGCACAACGTCAGCTTCCTCGGCGACGCCCATCCGGTCTTCAACGGCAGCGTCGTCAAGGCCATCGCCTCCTCCGCGCGCAGCTACCCGGAAGTGCTGAAGGCGCTGGCGGCAACGCCGGAGCGAGATGCGGACCTCGCCGCATTCCAGGACCGCGTGCGCTTCAGCCTGGACGTCCGCGTCGCCAGCGTCGACGCCAGCCATCCGGCGGTCATCGAGCTGAAGGTCAAGGCGCCGCTCGCGGCCCGGAACTTTCAGCCGGGACAGTTCTTCCGGCTGCAGATGCTGGAGACCACCAGCGACAAAGTGCTCGGCACCCGCCTGCAGATCCCGCTGCAGACCATCAGCGGCGCGGGCGTGGACGGCGACGCCGTGCGGCTGTTCCTGCTCAGATGGGGCGCCAACGCCCGGCTGGTCCAGCGCCTCGAGCCCGGCGATCCACTGGTGCTGATGGGGCCGACGGGCTGCCCCACACCTGTCCGCGAGAACAAGACCGTGCTGGTGATCGCGGGCACCTGGGGCGCCGCCGTCATGCTGGCGCTGGGCCGGCGGATGCGCGAGCACCACAACCGGGTGATGTATATCGGCGCCTTCGGCGACCCCGGTCAGGTCTATTGCCGGGACGAGCTCGAAAGCGTGTGCGACCAGATCGTGTGGACGACCGCCAGCGAGGAGCTGATCGAGGCGCGCCGGCCCCAGGATTGCTCGGTGCGCTCGGTCGATATCATCGACCTCATCAAGCAGTACGCCGCCGGCGAGCTCACCGACCGTCCCGGCATCCTCTTGAACGAAGTCGACGAAATCCTCGTGATGGGGTCCAGCCGGCTGCTCAAGGGTATGCAGTCAGCCCTGGGGACCGACTTCGCCGGCATCTTCAGGTCGGATGTCGAAGTCAACGGCACGGTCGGCAGTCCCATGCAGTGCATGTTGAAAGGCGTGTGCGCCCAGTGCCTGCAGTGGCAGATCGACCCGGAAACCGGGCGCCGTACGAAAGCGGTGTTTTCCTGCGCCATGCAGGATCAGCCCCTGATGTGGATAGACGTCGACAACCTCGTCGCGCGCCAGTCCCAGAACCGCGTCCAGGAGCACCTCGGCAACCTGTGGGTCGATCATGTGCTCAGCCAGCCCGAAGCTCGCAGGAACCGGAGTGCCTGAAGACACGGCCCTCAGGCCTGCGAAGCGCGCCTCGCCGCCCTGCCCGGCATCTCCTTGAGGCGTCGCCAGAGACGGTGATACCAGGGAAGCCGCCGTCCCGTCGCCAGCTCGAGGGCCTTCAGGTCGATGTCGCCGATGATCTCGTCGATCTCGCGCAGCCAGGCCATGAGATGCCGCCTGTATCGCGGATAGCGCCTCTCCACCAGCGGCAGGACCGTTTCCTCGATGCGCTGCTCGACATCGCGGGGCAGAGGCTTGTCGTATCCCCGGACGCCGGGTGGCACCTCTTGCGGAGCCAGCAGATCGTCCCGGTCCAGGTGTCCCCCCTGCATCATGGACAGCAACGCGTAAAGAAGGTGCTTCCTGTGCCATTTGAGGTTCCGGAGCGTGGACGAGGGGCTGGTGCCCACGATCGACTCATGCAGCCAGTATGAGTTGTTGAAACAATCGAGGTCGTTGTACTTCCCGAGCAGCCAGGGAATGTCGTAGCCGAAGGCAATCGGAAGAATCGAAACCCTGGCATCGGGCTCGATCAACATGCGGCAGCCCAGGCGCTCCTTCATGAGGTAGCTCGCGACCGCCAGGGTGTGCGAATTGTGCATGCCTTCCAGGAAGACTTCGTCGATCCTGTCTTTGAATGCCTGCGTGCGCATGAGGCAGCAATGACTCTCGGCAAAGTCTATCTCGAGCTTCTCGGGGTGCACGCCGGCCACGTCGGCACCGAGAGGACATTCTTTGGTAGTTTGCTTTCGCTTGACGCGGCTGGCGGAGACCTGCAGCACCTTCGAGCCGCTGAAATGAACGGCTCCGCCGTGCATGAGGATCAGCGGCGAGACTACGTCGCAGTGATCCGCCTCCATCGTACGGATCATCCTGCTCAACCACCCGGGCTCGAACAACATGTTGTTGTCCACGAACAGCGTGTAGGGCGTCGCCACCAGGTCGAGGACCAGCAGCCTCGCGATCTGCCGCGAGACCGGCTCGTCGACGCGCAGGCAGAAGAAGTTCTGTTTCTCCCGCGCGAGCGCTCGCAGGTAATCGCGCACGACGGGCGGCGATGCCACATCGACATAGAAGACCACGAACCGGGCGGAGGTCGCCTCGTAGAGACTTTCCATATTGACCCGGGTGGTGGCGTAGCCGTGGCGCGGAATGCAGACAACGGTGGCCTCGGCATCCCCGATGCCGGCGTCCTCCACGCTTCGCCTGAACGCGGACAGCTCGGCGCGCAGTCTCACCCTGATGCTCGCGGCTTCATGGTTCATGGGAGGCCCTTCCGCGGTGCGACGATACGAGGAAACGGGATGTCTTTCCGGCGAGCTCATTCGGTCCGGTGGACGTGCCGCTCGAGCATCTCTCGAGCCTTGTCACTGTCCTCGAAGGCCGGCGCGTTCTCGATCATTGCGACGTAGTCCCCGGGCAGCCCGTGCTCCCGGGCGCCGATCAACACGTGGTCCCGGTACCAGTCGTAGGGCAGATACGTCCCGTCGATGACCAGCGCGTAATATGTCAGCGCCGTGACCCTCCGTTCCTGCTCGAGAAGCCACAGCTCGACGTATTTCTGCCCGTAGCTCCGGCCCAGTCCCTCGACGCGGTCCAGGCTGGGCTTCTCGGCCCGGCTCATTTCGTAGAGCACGCCATAGACGACGTCGTCAGGTGTCGCGGGCGCGATATCGCACTTTCCCGAGCCATCCCCGCCCTTCTTGTGCCACGCCAGTGTGTGCCCGGACAACCTGCCGACATCCAGAGGCCGGGCGCTGGGCACCCGCTGCCTGAGGCGCCGCGAGGACATGTTCGAGCCGTAGGCGAAGTAGTAGAGTTCATCCATACACCGAGGGATTATACCGGCGCTTCCCTTCCTGTCTGCGCTTGCCCTTCGGACGGCACACCTTGCAAGCACCCGATTCCTCCCGTGTGGGTCGGCTTTCAGCCCGACACAGAGCGGTGCCAGAGCACACACCGCGTCGGAATGAATTCCGACCCACAGGGATGTGGGGAGTGTCGGAGATCGTCGGGAACGAGATCCGACCGACCCACTTCGGATGTGGGGAGTGTCGGAGATCGTCGGGAACGAGATCCGACCGACCCACAACGGCCACGGCCGAGCGCCGCAATGTCGATCGGTCGGTCTGTGGGTCGGAATTCATTCCGACAAGGACATGTGCCATCCCCGATCCCGGCTGTCGGCGTAAACACCGACCCGGCAGCCTTGCTTCGACATTGATACAGGTCAACGCCGGGCGGGCCGAACGGCGATACCTTTCGCTCCTGTCCTGACCTCGCGAGCCGCTGCCAACGCGCGTGCATTTCGAACCTGCATGAGCAACGCCTTACCCATGTCCGACGAAACCCGATCGGCGACGCTCCGCGCCCGCGGCCTGACCAAGGTCTACCACACCGGTGAGGTCGACGTGGAGGCGCTGCGCGGGGTCGACCTCGAGCTCTTCCCGCGCGAGATGGCGGTGCTGCTCGGCCCCTCCGGCAGCGGCAAGTCGACCCTGCTCAACATCCTCGGCGGACTCGACACCGCCACCACCGGCGACGTGGTCTTCCGGGACCACGCCCTGTCCACCCTGGACGAGAGCGGGCTCACGCGCTACCGGCGCGAGCACGTGGGCTTCGTCTTCCAGTTCTACAACCTGATTCCGAGCCTGACGGCGCTCGAGAACGTCACCCTGGTAACCGAGATCGCCGCCAATCCGATGAAACCCGGCGAGGCCCTCGAGATGGTGGGCCTGGGAGACCGGATGTTCCACTTCCCGGCTCAGCTCTCCGGCGGCGAGCAGCAGCGCGTCGCCATCGCCCGTGCGATTGCCAAGCGGCCCGACATCCTGCTCTGTGACGAGCCCACCGGCGCCCTGGACAGCAAGACCGGCATACTGGTGCTGGAAGCCATAGAGCACATCCACGCCGAGCTCGGCACCACCACCGCCCTCATTACCCATAACGCCGTGATCGCCGACATCGCCGACCGCGTCCTCATCTTCGGCGACGGGCGCGTCGTCGAGGAGCGGCGCAACGCACAGAAGCGCCGCTCCGCCGATCTGAGCTGGTGAACCGATGACGCCCCTCAACCGAAAGCTGGCCCGGGACCTGTGGCACATCAAGGGACAGGTCCTCGCCATCGCGCTGGTGATGGCGTCCGGTGTCGCGGTGCTGGTGATGTCGTTGACCAACATCGAGGCCTTGAGCGAATCGGCGACCGCTTATTACGACCGCTACCGCTTCGCCGATGTGTTCGCCGAAGTCAAGCGCGCCCCGGAATGGATCGCCGGCCGCGCCGCGCGCATTCCCGGCGTCCAGGCCGTGGAGACGCGGGTCGTCCGGCCGGCGGTGCTGGACATCCAGGGCTTTGCCGAGCCGGTGGTCGGCAAGCTGATCTCGGTGCCGGACGACGGCGAGCCGCTGCTCAACCGGCTGGTGATCCGTTCCGGCCGGTTCCCCTCGCCCGGCTCCACCAGCGAGGTCCTGCTCTCCGAGCCTTTCGCCCAGGCCCAGCACCTCGGCATCGGCGACCGCTTCCACGCCGTGATCAACGGCAACTGGCGGGAGCTGCGGGTGGTGGGCACTGCCTTGTCGCCGGAGTACGTCTACAGCCTCGGACCGGGCGCCCTGATGCCGGACAACAAGCGCTTCGGCATCATCTGGATGGGCCGCAAGGCGCTGGCCGCGGCCTTCGACCTCGACGGCGCCTTCAACGACATCAGCCTGCGCACGATGCGCGGCGCCGACCAGCAGCTCGTCATCGACCGCCTGGACGAGCTGCTGGCGCCTTACGGCGGCATCGGCGCCTATGACCGCAGCGACCAGATCTCCAACTGGTTCCTGAGCAGCGAGATCCGCCAGCTCACGACCATGTCGAAGATACTGCCGACCATCTTCCTGGCGGTGGCCGCGTTCCTGACCAACATGGTGCTGGCCCGCCTGATTGCCGTGGAGCGCGCGGAGATCGGCCTCCTCAAGGCATTCGGCTACAACCGCTACGAGATCGGTTGGCACTACGTCAAGCTGACCCTGGCCATCGGCGCGATCGGCGTCGTCATCGGCGGTGTGGTCGGCTTCTGGCTGGGACGATACAACACACAGACCTACATGGAGTTCTACCGC
>JBAUWJ010000072.1:0-10804 GCA_049583715.1 Arenicellales bacterium
GGCAGGCCGTCCACCTGCAGGATACGGATCGACTCGATCTTCTCCACCGGCTTGACGCTCTCGCGAATGATCTCGGGCAGCTTCGCTACCAGGTTGCGGGCCAGGGCGCTGCGGCGGCTGGCGTCGGAGCGCAGGTTCTCCGCCTCGTTGAGCGCCCGCTGGCCGTCGGCGTCCACCTCGTAGCGCAGCTTGGCGGCCATGGTCGCCGAGTTCTCCGCCTCCGCGCGGTCCATCGCCGCGACTTTCTCCGCCTCGGCGGCGGTGCGGAGCTTGATGGCCTCGCGCTCGGCCTGCTGCGCCGCCTCGATGAGCTCGATGCTCTTGCGCCGCTCGGCGGCTTCCGTCTCGCGCCGGGTGTTGACCTTCTCTTTGGCCTCGGCCAGCTCGGCGCGGGCGGTTTCGGCGCGGGCCTCGGCCTCGGATTCCTCCTGGGACTTGAGCGCCACGGCGATGGCCCGCTCCTGCTCCTCGATCTCCAACGCCCGGCGCCGCTGCACCTCCAACCGCTCCGTCTCGAGCTCGCGCTCGATCCGTTCCGCATCGAGCACCCGATCCTTGCTGATCTGCGCCTTCTCGACCTCCTCCCTGGCGCGGATCTGCGCCTCCTCGATCTCGCGCTCGCGCTCGGCCTTGTCGAGGGCGATCTCCGCGCGCTGCTCGGCCCGGCGCCAGGCCACGTCGCGTTCCTGCTCGAGGCGCGAGTACTCGCTCTGCTTCTCGATGTCGTGGCGCAGCTTCTCCGCCTCGAGATTCTTCATGCGCACGGCAATCATCGTGTCCTGCTCGATGTCGTTGCGCTTCTTGCGCCGGCTCTCGATCTGCTCGGTCAGGCGGGTGAGGCCGTCGGCGTCGAAAGCGTTGGACGGGTTGAACAGCTTGATCTCGGTCTGGTCCAGGCCGGTGAGCGAGGCCGCCTCGAGCTCGAGACCGTTCTGAGTGAGTGCGTTGGCCACGAGGTCGCGGACCTGGCGGATGTAGTCGCCGCGATGCTCGTGCATCTCTTCCATGGTCATGATGGCGGCGACCTGGCCCATGGCATCGACGAAGCGGCCCTGGACGAGGTCCTTGAGGCTTTCCGGGTTCATGGTCCGGTGCCCGAGCGAGCGTGCCGCGGCCGCCACCGACTCGAGGTCGGGAACCACCCGGACGAAGAACTCGCACGACACCTCCACGCGCATCCGGTCCTTGGTGATCAACGAGCGCTCGCGGTCGCGACGGACCTCGAGGCGCAGGGTGTTCATGCTGACGTCCGTGACGTCGTGCACGATCGGCAGCACGAAGGCGCCGCCGCCCATCACCACCTTCTCCCCGCCCAGGCCCGTGCGGACGAAGGACACGTCCTTCGTCGATCGCCGGTACAGCCAGTGCAGGAGGTACACGGCCACGGCAACGACAATGGTGATCAGAATGATTATGGCAATGATGTCTGCGCCATTCATGCCTTTACTCCTCAATACCCGTATCGAAACCGGGCGACCCGCGGCCGTTCACCGCGGGACGCCGAATTTTCCGCCCGTTGCACATGCTGTCAGCGTACGGACGGGGATTCTCTCATCGCGACCGTCAGCACGATCAGCCCGAAGAGCATCTCGTTGACGATGTCGGCGAGGTTGTAGACGATGCTGAGCGGTCCTTCTCCGACGCCGCCCGCGAACCGTGCGATGAAGTAGCACAGCGGATACACCGCCCAGCCCACCGAGACGATCAGCCGCAACCAGAAGAAGCCCCGCTTGACCGCCTCGCTGGAGTGCTGTGCGTTGATCTCGCTGAGCCGGCCGAAGAACACCTCGCCGAGGATGTACAGCCACAGTGCCAGCGCGATAAGAAACGCGAGGGTGGCGTTCAGGAAGTCGACCTCGCCCATGTACCTGGCCAGCACCATGACCGCCGACACCACCAGCAGCCTCCAGAACAGTCCCACCGGCGGCGTGCTCATGGTGCCGACGAAGAAGTACAGGATCACCACCTGGATCGGCACCGTGACCATCCAGGCGACGTAGCGGTAGATGACCGGCATCTGTCCGGTCATCGTCCACACCTCGCGTGCCTCGAAGTAGAACGCGGCCGCGACCACCGCGAAGGTGGCCGCGAGCCCGACCGGCAGCTTCCAGCGCCGCGACACCCAGCCGGTGCCGAGCAGCAGGAGCACCGCGGTGGCGATCATGCCGGCCAGCGCCAGGTAAAACGTTCCCCCGGTGACGTCCGTGGCCTGCAGCACTTTTAACTCCATTTTCGTTCCCCCTTGCGTGGTTCTTGGTTATACCTGCGTGCGGATGTGCGGGGAGCGCGCGTACAGCGCCACCATGGGCACGATCAGCAGGCCGAAGATGAATTGTTGTGCCTGGAAGCTCAGCCCGATGCCCACCAGGAACGAGGTCAGCACCTGCAGCACCAGCACACCGATCACCGTGAAACCGTAGCCGCCGTAGCCTCCCAAAAGGGAGGTGCCGCCGATCACCACCGCGGCCAGGGTCTGGAAAAGGTAAGGCTGACCGACACCGATGAAGCCCCCGCCACTCCAGCCGAGCAGCAGCTCGCCGGTCAGCGCCGAGACACCACCGCTGATGCCATAGGCCCACACCCAGTAGCGGCGCTCGGAGATGCGCAGGCGCTTCGCCGAGAGGCGGTTGCCGCCGAGCGCATACAGGTAGCGCCCGTACACGGTGCTCTGGAGGGTATAGATGAGAAAGATCGAGATCGCCACCCAGATGATGATCGTGGGTGGTATGTCGAGGCCGAACGTCTTGCCGTTCATGGCCGCGATGTTGGTGAGCCAGTGAGGCACGACTCCGAACACGTTGCCGGCGAAACGCGACCCCAGACTGGTTACGATCTGTGTGATGCCGGAGACGGCGAAGCCGATCCCGAGGGAAAGGATGAGCGCCTGACCCTGCAGTCGGAAGCTCAGGATGCCGTTCAGCAACCCGATGCCGACGCCGCAGACAAGGATGATGATGACCGCCAGCCAGGACGGCACGCCCAGCCCGATGAGATAGAGCAGCGCCACGTTCGCCGCGCCGATGACGAAGGGGATGGACAGGTCCAGTCCGCCGAGCAGTGCGACGAAGGTCTGGCCCACGCAGGCGAGGCCCAGGAACGAGGCGAACAGCAGCATGGACTTGATGTTCTGGGCCGAGACGAAACCGTCGACCTCGAGCGCGCCCACCACCAGCAGTCCCACCAGCACCACCAGGCCGATGAACGCACTCTTGTTCTCCACCACGAACTTGCTCGTGATGGCGGAAAAGATGAGCAGCCCCACCAGGATCGCCAGGGAGAGGATGTTGAGGGCATTGAAGAAGTTCTTGATGGTCAGCGAGGCGATGATGAAGGCGATGAGCAGCACGAGCAGGCCGATGAGCACGGCCTTGTTGCGCCACAGGAACGCCTTGAACGCCGCGCGTCCGGATCGCTCGATGATGTTGCCATCGGCATCCCGTGCCGGTTCCGCGCCCTCCCCCTCGGTCCAGTGCGCGGTGTAGTAGCGCCACGTCCACACCACCAGCGCGAAGGTGGCGGCGGTGTAGAGGATGACGAGCTGCGCCGCAAGCCCCTGCCAGAAACCCAGGCCCGCGCCTACGGCCGCGATGACGGCGGCAAGCACCAGGCCCACCCACTTGAGCGGCGTGAACGCGCGCCGTCGCTCGGGTCTGTTGGCGGCCTCTTCCATTACTTCACCTGTGGCCCCCGACCACGCCGGAGATGGACCCGGGTCCGCCGCTGCCGGTGATGATCTGCACGCACAGGACGATGAGCGCCGCGACGATCACGTACACCAGCGGCGCCAGGGTGCGCCCGCGCGCCTGCGATACCGACACCCGCAGCACCACGAGCAGGATCAGCAGCAGCAGGGCCGCGAAGGTGACGGGCTTTGCGAGTACCGATCCGCCCTCCGCTGAAGTGCCGATCGCGGGTGACTCGAATATGAAAGCGCTCCGCCCTGTCGCGGTGCGCGTTGCGGCCGGCATCTGCGCGGCGGGCGCTCCGGCCTGCCCGGTAGCCCCGCCTTGCACCGCCTCCTGGGCCGCCTTCGGCGCCGGGGGCGGACGGTAGTCGTAGGTCTTGTGGATGATCACCCCCAGCGCCACCATCGAGAGCAGGACGAAGAACAACAGCGGCGAGATGTTGCGGAAGGTCCTGCGGATCCAGGGCAGGATCAGGATGAGCAGCAGCGAGAGGACGAGCACGACGCCGTAGGCGAGGTCGGTGACGAAGCTCTGCACGGCGCCGAAGTTGAAGGTGGCGAGCACGTAGGTGATCAGGTAGATGTTCACCGCGCCCAGCAGCGAACCCACCACCCCGCCGCGCCCTCCGGCCACGCTGGTGCCTCCCAGCACCAGGGCGGTGACCGCGATCAGGGTGTAGGTGGTGCCCTGGGTGGGATCGCCGGAGCTGATCAGCGAGGTGAAGGTGATCGCGGCTAGGGCCGCGTAAACGCCGCCGATCAGGTGCGCGCCGATGCGCACCATGTAGATGCGCACTCCGCTGGTGTAGGCGGCCCGCTCATCGGAGCCCATCAGGTGGAGGTGCCCGTAGAAGGCCGAGCGGGAGAACCACACCCATGCGAGGGTGGCCAGTACGAGGATGGCGGTGACCGGCGACCAGATCGAGGTGCCCAGGCCCCACGACATCATCCAATCGGGTGCCACTCCGCCGGGGCGCTGCATGATGACGAGGTTGATCCCCGAGAACGCGAGATAACCGCTCAGGGCCACGATGATCGGCTGAACGCGCACGTAGACGATGATCAGCGACATCAGGAGCTGGTAGAGAAGGCCGACAACGATGGCGTAGACGAAGAACTCCGCCGGCGAGGAGAGGATCTTCCCGTCGTACAACGTTATCAGGGTCACGTTGATGAAGCCGATGAGCGGGCCCACCGAAAGGTCGACGCTGGCGCGGCCGGCGATGGCGATGGGCATGATGGCGTAGGTAGCCAGGATCAGCGGGGTGGCCACGATGATCGCGCTGCCGATGCCGTCGGCGGTGACGAGGCTCGGACTGCGCAGGACGGCGATGATCAGCAGGATGAAGAACAGCAGCATGGGGACCAGCAGGTAGGCGCCGGTGGCCGATGAGCCGGCGCGCGCGTCCGCCGACGCCGATTCACTCCGTTGCCCGGCGGTGGCCGGGATGCCTCGTCTCAAGGATTCGGCGCTCGCACTCATTGGCCGGGCTTGCCGAACTCGACGATTTTCATGCGCTCGCGCGGCACCGTCGGCGCGCCGCGCCGCCCGCTGCGGTCCGTGCCCGGGCGCGACGCCGGCCCCGAGCCGCGGCCGAACTCGAGGATCTTGATGGGGCCGACGTCCTCGCGGGTGGGCAGGTGGGGCCGGCCGCCGCCCGCCGACTCGTCTTCGGCGAGCATATCCGCTGTCCGGCGCGTCCCGCCGCGGTCTCGGACCCGGCCAAACATGGCTTCGAGGATGCGGTCCGGATCAATCTCGTCGCCGGAGAACTCGGCGATCGCGTGACCATGCCGGAAGACGATTACGCGCGTGCAGAATCCGACGAACTCCTCGATCTCGCTCGACAGATAGACCACCGACTTGCCGCGCGCCGCAAAGGCGGTGAGATGCCGGTAGAGCTCACCCTTGGCCCCGACGTCCACGCCGCGCGCCGGGTCGTTGAGCACCAGCACGTCGGGATTCAGGGCAAAGGCGCGGCCGATGAGAACCTTCTGCTGGTTGCCTCCGCTCAGCGAGGTAATCTTGTCGTTGCGGTCCCCCATGCGGATCGCCAGCCGCTCGACCTCCCAGTCGAATATTCCCCGGAGCGTGCGCCAGTCGATCAGTGCCAGCCTGCCCGCCCGCTCGGTGCGCGGGAAGAGGGGAATAAGCAGGTTTTCGAAGATGCTCAGGTTGGGAAAGATGCCTTCCTTCTTGCGGTCGCCGGACACGTAGGCGACCCCATAGCGGGCAGCGTCGGCCAGGTCCCGCACCTCGCCGAAACCGTTATTGCCATCGCGCACCATGGGCGCCGATTTCTCCGCCCGCTGCACGCCGGCGAGGATGCGCACGAAGTCGTTCTGGCCCTGGCCGTCGAGGCCGGCCACGCCGAGAATCTCGCCCCGGTGCAGGGAGAAGTCGACATCCTTGCCTCCCGGCCAGACCTTGAGCCCCCGCGTCCGCATGACCACGTCGTGGCGCAGGACCTCGCGCACCTCGGCCACCGAGACCGCCGGCGCTTCTTCCTTCCTGCCCGTCATCAGGGCAAGGAGATTCTTCTCGGTGATCTGCCCGCGCTCGAGCACGCCGACGTTGCGGCCGTCGCGCAGGACGGTGGCGCGGTCGCTGATGCGGATGAGCTCGGCGATGCGGTGGGTGATGATGAGCACGGCCGAGCCCTGGTCGCGCAGCTCGCGCATCTTGGCGAAGAGCCGCTCGGTGGATTCGAGATCCAGGGCCGCCGAGGACTCGTCGAGGATCAGCACCCGGGGGTTCCACAACAGCGCCCGGCCGATGGTGATCCACTGCTTCATGCTCAACGGGAGGGTGCCCGCCAGCGTCTCGACGTCGAGATCGTCTCCGGTCAGCTCACCCATCAGGTCCGCCGCGGCCCGCACCTTTAGCCGCCTGGGCATGAGCTTGGAGAAGAGCCGGTCGGTGCCCAGGTACAGATTGTCCACCACCGAGCACTCGTCGGCGACCAGCACTTCCTGGAACACGGTGGCTATGCCGAACTCCCGCGCCTGGTGCGGCGTGGATGGCGTATGGCCGAGGATGGAGACCTGGCCCGAGTCGGCCGGCAGCACTCCCGACATCACCTTGGCGAGGGTGCTCTTGCCCGAGCCGTTGCCGCCGACGATGGCATGGATCTCGCCGAGGCCGGCGATGAACGTGCAGCCGTCCAGCGCCCGCGTGACGCCGAAGGTCTTGCGCACGTCCGTGACCGCGATCTCGCCGCTGACCGAAAGCGGCGGCGCCTCCGCGGACGCGCCCGCGGAGGCGTCAGGATGGGGCTCGGGTGCCTGGACCTGGTCTGGCTGCATGGGAAACGAACTGGCTCTGCGGCCGCCGCGACGCGGCCGCAGAGCGGTCAAAGGCTTCTCCCAGCGTCGCGCTCCGAGCGCAGGCGCTCAGGGCTTGTAGGCCATGGGATCCGCTGGGCGCAGGAAGAACTTATCCAGATAGGCCGGGTCGGAACCCCAGTTCTTGGGTCCGACATTGAGCCACAGGTTGGAGCTCTCACTGCAGTCGTCGCCGAGATATTTTTTCAGCCCCTCGGCGTCGACCTTGACCGAATCCACCAGGATCGACTGGATTTTCGGCCCCTGGCCCTCGAGGGTGCGCATCATGATGTTCCAGATGAGCTCGAAGTCATCACCCGGGGGCCAGAGCTGATAGGCGGCGCTGATGTAGTCGGGATGCTTGCGCCAGTAGCACAGTGCACCGAGCTCGCCGCCGATGCTGACCGGGATCATCTTGCGTCCGGACTGCTGCAGCGCGCGCAGGACGCCGAGCTCCGCAGCGGACTGCACCACGATGCCGTCGAGCTCGCCGGGATGCGTCGCGAGCCACTTCTGCACTTCGGCCTGACCGATCTGGTCCGTCCACATACCGGCGACGTCGCCGACGATCTTGACGTTCGGATAGGCAGCCACGCCGGCCTTCATGCCGCGGTCCTGCGAGTCCGAGCCCGATGTCCCGGGAATGCCTTCGACCATCAGGATGTTGCCCTTCTTGCCGATTTCCTCGCCCATCCACTTGCCCACCTCGTAGCCGCCGAGCTGGTAGTTGTTGGACGAGTTGACCGCGTAGGGCGAGGTCAGGTAGCCGGTGAAGGAGAATACCGGCACGCCTTTGTCATGGGCGTACTTGACCGTCTGATTGAGGGCCGTCGGGTTGGAGCAGCAGACAAGGATGGCGTCCACGCCCTGGTCGACGAGCTGACGCATCTGCTGGATCTGCACCGAGTCCTTGAGGTTGGACTGGGTGATGATGACGTCCTTGAGCAGGCCCGCCTTCTTCCATTTCGGAATGATCTCTTTGTTCAGGCGATCCATCACCGCGGCACGCCAGGTGTTGCCCGCGTAGGAACTGGCGTAGCCAATGGTCCACGGGGGAGCGTGCGGGGCTTTCCAGTTACGATAGGCGCTCGGTCCGATGGGCTGCTCCGGATCGATCATGTCCTTATTGTAAAGCTTGTCGCGGATGGCTTGCGGGATCTCGTCGAGCCCTTCGGCAAACGTCACGCTCAGGAATCCGCTGATTCCCAACAACGTGAGTACCATCAATAAGGATTTCATGCAAACCTTCATGCAAACCTCCTCTGGGTTTCCACTTCGGACAGTACGGAATTATTTATTCATATTCGGAGACCAGGTCTTGCAGGGACCGGGTCGAGGCGACATCCCGGTCGAGGTGTCGTCCCGCCTGTACCGCGGTCGGCACCACGGAAGCAAGAATAACCGATATACGTTGCGGGTGAAAGATGCTTGTGGTAGCGGTACGGAACCGAACTGCAGACGCGGATTTTCAGTCGATGGTTGAACTCAGGGCGTCAACTAAATCAACAACTTACGCACTGTCGTTCCACGCAACCGGGACCGAAAGTTTCACAATACGACAGCGTGTGACCGGTCGATTCCCGCTGGCCTTAGCGTCTTGGGTACGGAGCCGCGCAGCTCCAACCCTCCACCGGATAGAGGCATGAACGGTACAGCGTCCCCCCTTCAAGCTTCCATTAAAGAACTGTGGCCGGATCGGTTCGGAAATACGGTCGAATCGCAGGCCAATAATTGATACGGATCAAGAAAAGGCGCTATCCGCTGGAACCATTCGCACCCGGCTTGCGACAGTGTCGGTCAAGTGCCGGTTATTGCCTCGTCGAATAGACGTTTGACTTCCTCCCGCGTGATCCTCTTTGGTGCCAGCTTGACCAGACGCTGTTGTGCCAGGGTGCCATCCGCAAGCTTGTCGAGATCCTTGTTGGTGAAGCCCAGCGGCTCCAGTGTGGTGGGTATCTCCAAAGTACGCAGAAGATCGAGATAATACCCGTACAGATTGTCAGTCAGGGATTTCTGGCTCTCACCGTCAATGCTCAACGCTTCGGCCACCTTTTCGAAACGTTCGAAATCGAACTGCGCCAGATAGCGAAACACGTATGCTGCGGGAATCGCAGTGCTGATCCCATGCGGGCTGAGTGCATAACCGAACTCATAATCCTTAGGTGCCCATCGCCTGACCATGCCGGCAATCGGATATCCCATCGCATGAGGGATATGAACGCCCGCGTGCCCGAATCCTATTCCCGCAATACTTGCCCCCAGCATCAGATAATATCTAGCCTCGATATCGAGAGGGTTGGCCACGGCGCGACGGATATACCGATGTACCCAATTGATGGCCTGCATGGCAAAGATGTCCCCGACCGGGGTCGACCCCGCATAGACGGGTCTTTCGCTTGGCTGCGCGACTTTCTCTCGTGCCGTGTAGGGATGTGCCGTCAAGGACTCTATTGCATGATTGAGAACGTCCAGTCCGGAGGACGCAGTTACCATGGCCGGCAGGGAAACAGTATTCAGGGGGTCCACGATCGCGATATCGGGTCGGAGATAAGCATGACTTATGCCGCTTTTGACTCTCATTTCCGTGATGTCGAAGATTGCGACACTGGTGTTCTCGCTCCCTGTGCCGGCAGTGGTCGGAATCGCGATATGGGGCAGAAGTGGCCCGGGTGGCGCGATGCCCTTTCCGATCGGTTTGTTTATGTAGTCAGTCAGCTCTGCGGGATGTCTGTACAGCAAGTTCAAAATCTTCGCGGTGTCGATGGTTGACCCGCCACCGAGGGAGAGAAAGCCATCGATTTTTTTGTCTTTTATCGCCCGTGAAGCCTCGATGATAGCGGTGTCCTCCGGCTCGATTCTCACCTCTGTCATGATTTCGACATCGATGCCCTGATCGCGTAGAGAATCCAATACGATGCGCGTCATGTCGGCATGCTGGAGATTGGGATCAATTGCCACCAGAGCACGGGTTACGCCAAGACGGCCAGCCTCGTAGCCGACATCTCGTGTCGCCCCGATTCCGAATTTCACGTAGGGAATGTTGATTGTAAAGATCGCGTCATTGAATGACGTGCTGACGATATCTGTTGGTCGCATTGGACTCTCCTCGCAGAAGTGCACCCCGAATCTCGGACAGGGTCTCAAATCGGACGCTCGTGACCTGAATTGTATGAGAGGGCTTTGGCGCCCGAGGCACCTCGGCCGGTCGTCGCCAGGAGACGACACGCCGCGAAGCCCCCGTGAACGGCGCCCCGATCAAGCCCGTAGCCCGGCTCGCTCTACCTGCGCAGAGCCGCCTCGTATCATCGTGGACACAAGCCGCTTCCCTGCTTCTTCTCGCCGAACTATACGTGCACCTCCGGCGCATACGGCTCTCGGTCTAACACCGGCTCATGGCCATGGCCGCACTATGATAGCGTGAAATGACAGTGCTACGCCGCCTCAGCTTGAATCAGTACGGGTTCACGATCGGATTCTGTCGCTGGAACCGGCCCCTGTGCGGCTCAGATCAGCACCGGATTGCCCTACTGTTCAGTCCTGCTCACTACACCCGCATGGAGCACCGGCCGCGGCAGAGATGTATCGGTGCTATGCTGCAGTGTATGGTAAGTACCTTGTGCGCTGTCGCTTGGAGCTCGAGCCACGGGTCGCCCTTTCCATTCCTGCGGAGCAGCCGCGTGCAGCGCATCGCGGCGCTTGCCATGCTGTGCGTCGTGGGCTCGCTCGCCGCGTGCGGTTCGGGCGGCGCGGAGTCGGGCAGCGGATCGGGCCCGGGGCAGTACGCCTGGGCACGCC
>JBAUWJ010000073.1:0-10412 GCA_049583715.1 Arenicellales bacterium
GGGATGCTCCCGCGTCGAGGAGCAGCGCCACGGCACGGAGCTCGCCGTGCTTTGCCGCGTAGTGCAGCGCCGTCATACCGTACTTGTCGTGCAGGTTGAGCTTGGCGCCTTCCGAAACCAGGTATCGCAGGGTCGGAAAATGCAGATTGGCGGCAGCGGCCACCAGCGGCGGAGTGAGGTCGGTGCCGGGCATATCGATATCGGCGCCGGCGCGAACCAGGGCTTCCACGATGCGGATGTGCCCGTAGGCGCTCGCTTCGCTCAGCGCGGTCGCCCGACCCGCGCCGTGGCTGTTCGGATCGACTCCGGAGCGAAGCAGGCGCTGCACATCGGCCAGCTCGCCGTTCCGTGCCGCGTTTATGAGCGTTTGCGCTCCGTTCGATCCGGCAAGACAGCAGATCGATACCCCGAGCGCAACTGTGAAAAGGGCGAGGCGATGAAGCCGCTGCATGGAACGAGATGGCGGGGCGCCTCTAATCTTTCTGTGCCTCGACTCCGCTCGCTTTGTCGCCGTAGATGCTCATCTCATGCTGAATGTCTTTGATCCGCGCCTCGATGCTCGCTTTTGCGTACTCGCTTCCATCGATGTATTTCTTTGCGAGCTTCAGTTGGCGATAGGCCTGTGACAGGTCTTCCTTCAGATAGTAGTACTCCGCCAGGTCCTGGTGGGCCACCAGCGAGTTGCCCATCTCTCCCTCCGCCCGGGCAAGGAGGGAGTAAAGCTGTGCGTCGTCGTTGTGCGTGAGCAGGCGCTGTTTCAGTAGTTGCTTGGCTTTCTCGTAGTGCTTGGTCTGGATCAGCGCCGTGGCGTAGTAGATGTCGAGCGAGCGGCTGTCCGGTGATTGCTTGTGACTGCGAGCAAGAACATCGAGCCCATCCTCGAACTTCCCGGCAGCCATGAGTATGTTGCCCTGGGCCGCCTGATAGCGCAGAGTATCGGGGTACTGCTGCCGCAGCTTGCCGATCACCTCGAGGGCTTTGTCGTAGCTGCCGACCCTCGAGAGCGCCAGCGCGTAGCCGTAGCGCTCGGCGGCCTCGTTCTCGTACTTGCCCGTCTTGAGATCGACGGCGAAGCGCTGGACGGTGGCGGTCGGATCGTTGGACAGAGTGGCCCGGATCTTGGCCCGGACATGGTAGAAGTCCGTTTCGTCGGGAGGCTTCGGCCTGGGGTACTGGTCCGCCCGAACCTCGGCATCGGCGATGCGTTTCGGTGTCAGCGGATGGTCGCGGAGAAACTCCATCCCGCCTGGGTCGGCGTTTCTCGACCAATTCTCGAGGACGTGGAAGAACTGCGCCATGGCGTGCGGATCGTAACCGGCCTCGAACATGGTGTGGATTCCCCGATCGTCCGCCTCCTGCTCGAAACCGCGTTGATAACGCAATTGGTTGGAGATCGAGGTGGCGTTGGCGCCCATCACCGCTGCCGTGCCTGCCTGCCCGCCAAGGAATATGGCCGCGACCAGCGCCCCCAACAACTTGAATCCCTGGCCCTTCGTGTCTTCCACCATCTGGGACAGGTGATGTTGCGTGATATGGGCGATTTCGTGGGACATCACGGCGGCCAGCTCGGGCTCGTTCTCAGCCGCCATGAGCAGGCCGGTATACAGCACGACATAGCCTCCCGGTACCGCGAAGGCATTGAGATCAGGGCTGCGAACCAGGTAGAAATGGAAAGTGTCGTTGGGCTCGTCGCTGTGCGACGAGAGGCGATGCCCGAGCTTGCTGATATACTCCGTCAGTTCGGGATCAGTGACAAAGTCGAGGCTTTGGCGGGCCTGAAGTATGAACTGACGGCCCATCTTGTCCTCATCCATCTTCGACAGGCCCGTCGTGCCCCGTCCCAGTGTCGGAAGATTCTCCTGGGGAGGGGTGGCCGGAGCAGGTTCATCGCAACATACCAGGGGGATCTGCATTGTCGGATGATTATCCCGGGCGTCAGCCATCTCCGGTACTGCGGCGAGGCACAGCGCAATCAGGGCCGCGAGACACCAGGCTTGGATTGTCTTCGTGGGCATAAGGGCTAGTATCGCTTCCGCGGCGGGTTGACGCACTTTTCGACCGACGCCCGCACCTCGCGGGGTTGGCCAGGAAAACGAATCGGCTCGCTCACAGATGACGAATCCCGCCAAGTGAAGCCGGATTTGACCGTAGCCGCCAGTGTGCCTGATCATGGGCTCACTCTCTGCGAACTCGAGCCCCGGCGATCCGCGGGCCTGGATATGACCTATTCAGACGAACAATTGGACGCCAGAGGCCTGCGCTGCCCGCTGCCCATCCTTAAGGCAAAGAAGCGGCTGCACGAGCTGCAGCCGGGCCAGGTTCTGCAAGTGCTCGCGGACGACCCCGGGTCGGTGAGGGACTTCCAGTCCTTCTCCCGGCAAACCGGGAACGAACTGCTGGAGCAGCGGGAGCTGGAAGGACATTACGTCTTTGTCCTGCGCCGGGGGGACGGCTGAGCGTGGTGGCCCGCCTCGCGCTTCGAAGCCACCCTTTCGGCAAAGCGCCGGCGGCGCGGCGGTCCGATGCCGCGTAAAGCGCCTGGCATGAGTGCCGAGGCCCGCCGCTGCTGCTTTGCGGACGCCCTCGGTGCGCGGGTCGCAGGCTGCTCCAAGGCGCTCAAGTCGACGCGGCAGTATCGCAGGACGACCTGCTGCACGAACGGCGAAGCCCATGCCCTCTGCGTCGCCTGGCTGAACCGCCTCAGGGAGGGATCGCGCTTCGCTCTCGGGGCGCGGCACACGCCCTCCGCGCTGCCCCGGGGGGAGGCCATCAAGCTGCAATGCGGAGGACTGCTCGGGATGAGAGACATTATCGAGCAACAGCCGTCGGTACGGATCCGTGATGTGTCGATTCTGCTCAAGCGGGCCGTCGCCCGCTTTGGGTCCCTCGGTGGCGTGCCGATGGAGCCGGTGATCCGGCGCGTACAGGCTTTCGACGCCGATGATCGCTGAAGACGAAGAATCAGCGGTGCTGCTGGTGGCTCACGGCAGCCGCGTGCCGGAATCCAATTCGGAGATCGGGGAGCTGGCGGCCCGCCTGAGTCGGCTCTCTCATGGCCAACGGGTGGCTCATGCCTTTCTCGAGATGTCGCGGCCCTCGATCCCGGATGCGATCGACGCCCTGGCCGACGCCGGCGTGCAGCGCCTGGTGCTGATTCCTTACTTTCTCTCCGGGGGCCGGCACGTTATGGAGGACATCCCGGCCATCGCCCAGGCGGCCCGCGCACGGCATCCGGAACTGAATCTGGTGGTCACCGCGCATTTTGGCGCCCTGGCGTCCATTCCGGAACTCCTGTCGGATATGGTGTCGAATGCCCCCAAAGCGCCGACCGACCCGCCGGGGACTTGAGATCAGGACTTGAAATCGCCCCGCGCCGGGCCCATCCGTCGGCGTAACCCGCGATATTGTCGGCAAGCCCCACCCATCGGGGTTTACTTTCCCGGCAACTACAATATATTGCATAAAAGGGACGCTTTCATGAAAAACAAGCTTCTATCGGCATTCGGGGTGCCGGGGTTCTACAGCATTGTGCTGCTTGCAATAGCGGCATCTATTCCTGCGACCACGGTCCTGGGAGGGGCGGCGGCGAAGGCGGCCATCCGGGCGCCGAGCGGCGCCACGCCGGGTCCCCATCCCGTGTCACCGATGATCCCTCGCGAAACCCAGACTGCCGACGACCCGGTGGCCAGGCGCCGCCGGCCCAAGTTCTGGACGGTCAGCACGCCCTACGACGGTCTCATCAAGTCCGTGGCGAAGCGTCACGACGTGGATCCCGCTCTGGTGAAGGCGATCGTGCAGGCCGAATCCGCCTTCAATCCCGACGCGGTTTCGAGCTCGGGGGCGCGGGGACTGATGCAGGTCCTGCCGGAAACGGCTTCGCGCTTCTCCGTCCACGACCTCGCCGACCCACGCCAGAACCTCAAGGCCGGCGTGATGTACCTGAAGCACCTGATCCGGCTTTTCGACGGCAACGTCGTCATGGCGGTGGCGGCTTACAACGCGGGGCCGAACCAGGTGCGCCGCCACGGCGGTGTTCCGCCCTATCGCGAGACCCGCCGCTACCTGAACAAGGTGCTGGGGCTGCGCCAGGCTTACGCCGATCAGTTGCGCCGCTCGTAGCGCAGGCGGTCCACGATCAGCGCATAGAAATTCCCATTGCCCCGGAAGTGCCATCCGAGGTGGGTGTTGCACTGCCTGCAGATCAGGTAACACCACCCGTTCCCCGGAAACCAGGTATGCTCGAGGGTATGCGCGCCTTCGAGGCGGCATCCGGGTGCGTGGCTGAAGCACTGGAAGGAAAACTCTATATTGGCGGGGTTCCGGCGGTGGTGGGTGTGCTGCCCGCCGACTATCATGATCCGGCCGGCGTCAGTGATGAACGCATCGCATCGCCCGCAGAAGATCCGCTCCGGTGCTTGAACGGAGAGTGCGTCTTCCTCGTCGAGCTCGGTTTGCGTAAATTTCTTGAACATTGCGCTCCGTCGGGAGAGCCCCGAGATGAAGTTTGCCATCGTCGTGAACGAGGGCCCCTGTCAACATCAGGCGTCCAACACGGCCTACCACTTCACGCGGTCCGTCCTGGATAAAGGTCACCGGGTCGTACGGGTATTCTTCTACCACGACGGCGTCAACAACGGAACCTGTCTCACGGCGCCCCCGCAGGACGAGCCGCATATCGTGAATCGATGGAGCGAGCTCGGTCGGGAACACGATCTCGACCTCGTGGTGTGCGTGGCGGCAGCCCAGCGTCGGGGCATCATGGACGAACGGGAGGCGGCGCGCCACGGGCTGCCAGCGGCGAACCTCGCTCGAGGCTTCCGCATCTCGGGCCTCGGCCAGCTCATCGAGGCCGCCGTCGAGGCGGACCGACTGCTGGTGTTTGGGGACTGACCGATGGAGACTGCCCGAGGGAAGAAGATCCTGTTCGTCAACCGGCGAGGACCGTACGGATCCGTCTATGCCCATGAAGCCCTCGAGATAGCCCTCATCGGCGCCGCCTTCGAGCAGCAGATCTCGCTCGCGTTGATCGACGACGGCGTCTTCCTGCTGCGCCGTGGACAGGATACCGACGGCCTCGAGATGAAGCAGTTCACCGCCGCTTACCGGGCGCTCGGAGACTTCGGCATTCACCGGGTCTACGTCGAGCGCGAGTCGCTCGACGAGCGGGGCATGGACGAGAGCCACCTCGTGGAGATCAAGACGGATTCCGACGGTGCTGTCCGGAACCTGGTCGAAGTGATCTCCAGCGAACGGATGAGCGACCTCATCGATTGCCAGGACGTTCTCCTCAACCAGTGACCCGAATGCTGCATACCGTCAACAAGTCACCTTTCGAGAAGGATAGCCTTTGCAGCTGTTTCCGGCTGGCGAAGGAGGGCAGCGACGTCCTGTTGATCGAGGACGGCGTCTATGCCGCGGTCAAGGGCACCCGCTTCGAGCAGCGGATACGCGAGGCGCTCGGTCGCTGCGCGATATTCGTGCTGGAGGCCGATATTCGAGCGCGCGGCATCGAGCCCCGGGACTTGATTCCGGGCGTCGCTATCGTCGACTATGCCGGATTCGTGGACCTGGCGGTCAAGAACGATCGTGTACAGTGCTGGCTGTGATCGCCTGGCGCGGCGGGACCGCGGCACCAATACTTCAATCGAGGATCGTATGTCACTTGAGTACAACGGCAGAACCCTGGAGACGGATAAGGAGGGCTTCCTTCAGGACATGTCCCAGTGGAGCGCCGAGCTGGCGGAGTTCATGGCGAGCCGGGATGACCTGGAGCTCACCGCGGACCACTGGGTGGTGATCAACTACATCCGCGAATATTACGAGGACTATCGCATCGCGCCCGCGGTGCGGATACTGATCAAGGCCATGGGCCGCAAGCTCAGCCGCGACAAGGCCAACAGCAGGTACCTGTATCAACTGTTTCCCTACGGACCCGCCAAGCAGGCCTGCCGGTACGCCGGCCTGCCCAAGCCCACGGGCTGCGTGTAAGAGAGGATCTCAGGGCCGGCCGGGCCGGCGGCCCAACAGGTTGATGGCCGCCACGCCGCTGATGGCGAGCAGGCCTCCCACGACCAGGCGCGGCGTGAGCGCTTCGCCGAGTAGAAACACCCCGCCCAGCACCGTGGTGACGGGCAACAGCAGCAGAAAAGGCGCCACCTGGTGGACCGGATACTTTCCGAGAAGGTGGTACCAGGCCCCGTAGCCGACCGCTGTCATGAAGACCCCGAGGTAAGCCACCACGCCCCACACCAGCCAGCCGGCGCTGCGGATGGCTTCGATCTGGTGGTCCTCCACGAGCCAGGACGCCGCGAAGAGCTGCGGTGCGCCCAGGACCGATATCCAGGCGATGAGCGTGAAGCCGCCTACCGGCCCGAGGGACTTGATCATGACCTGGGCAACAGCCCAGGTGAACGCCCCCCCGGCGACCATGAAAACCGGCAGGAGATCATCGTGCAGGCTCGGCGCGCCGGCGATGATGATCACGCCCAGGAAGGCCAGTGCGATGCCGAGTAACTTGGTGGGCTCGACCCGGTCCTTCAGGAACAGCACGGCCACCAGGACAGCGAAAGGCACTTCGAGCTGGACAACGATGATCGCCGTGGAAGCGGCGATATATTTGAGTCCCGTGAAGGTCAGGCTGTATTGGACGGCGCCGCCGATCAGGCCCACCCAGAAGAGCCTGCCGAGCTGTTTCCTCGGGACCGGCACGAACCACACCAGCATCAGGGCCGTGAGCGCGAAGCGGAATGCCATCAGGAGCACCGGCGGGAAGTGCTCGATAGCCACCTTGGTGAACAGGAAGCCGCCGCCCCAGATGACGGCGATCATGATCCCGAGGAGAATGTCGATCGGCTTCAGGCGGAAGTCTCTTCTGATCGGTGTCGCTCGCCTTCCGGTCGATTCCATCCGGAAGCTCGAGCGATCCAGGGTTGTTCGTCCCGCTCGCTGGCGGTGCACCGCGAACGCGGCCGAATGCCGTCAGGGTGAACCGGCGCGGCGATTCTATCAGGATGTCCAGGGAGAGCTATCCTGCTATTTCTTCAAGACGTACTGCCGGCCGAGCGTGGCGGACAAATGGATTCCCGGAAAGCGAACGACACCCACGCAGGCGGCCGGTGAGTACCCGGGGCGCGGCCCCGAACTTGCCGGAGGGCTGGAGGTCCTGCAGGCTGGGTGAGATGATGGAGGGTCTATGATCAAGTACATCTGGCTCCTTCTCTGTGCGCTGGTGCCGCTGGCCGGCCCGACGGCCCGCGCCGGTCCCACCGACCACAAGCATGTCGTCGAGCTGTTCACTTCCCAGAGCTGCTACTCCTGTCCACCTGCGGACAGGCTACTCGGCAGGCTCATCCGGGCCCGCTCCGACGTCGTCGGACTGGAATTTCACGTCGACTACTGGAACGACCTGCGTTACGGCGGCGCCGGAAGTTGGACGGATCCCTTCTCGCACGAGGACTACACGCGGCGCCAGCAGCGCTACGAGGCCCGGGGCCTCGAAGGCAACAACGGCGTCTACACCCCGCAGGCCGTGGTGAACGGCCGCACGGCCGTGGTCGGCTCCGACGAGCGGGCGCTCGACCGCCTGCTCGCAGGAAAGGCGCCGATGGCCGTCAACCTGGTGGTATCCCGTGGCCCGGCTTCGGTGAAAGTCGCGGTATCCGGACAGGGAGGCGGGCCGGCGGAGGTGTGGTTGTATCAATTCGACGTCCGCAAGGTGACCCGGATCGGCGGTGGCGAGAACCACGGCAAGACCCTGACCAACCACAACATCGTTCGCCGGGCCCGACGGCTGGGGGTCTGGAGCGGCAACGCCCAGGTCTATTCCGCCGACGACCTGAAGCTGGATGACGGGCAGGGCTGTGCCATCGTGGTTCAGCGGCCGGACCAGGGGCCCATACTCGGGGCCGATCTCTGTCCCTCCTGAAGAAGACGATCTTTGCGGCACTCAGGATGCCGCAAAGTCTGCCTCTCCGGAAGAGGGGACGTGCTCCCTCTCCGTCCGGGAGAGGGCGGGGGTGAGGGAGCGGTGCCTGGAACCACCCGTCACCCTGCCCTCCCGTCAGTGGGAGAGGGGGACCTTCTGGGTGGAGCCGAGCCAATGTCCTGGCGGCGACGAAGCTCTTGAGGCACCCTTGCCCGCGCCGGGGTCCGGATCGGCCTTCAGTTATGGCCGATCCTCGTATAGGCTCAGGACATGGAGAGCCTGAGAAAACGCCTTCCTCCGACCAAGGCGCTGGTCGTCTTCGAGGCCAGCGCCCGCCACCTGAGCTTCACCCGGGCCGCCGAAGAGCTGCATCTCACCCAGGCGGCCGTCAGCAGGCAGATCCGCGTTCTGGAGCAGAACCTCGGAGTGCTCCTGTTCAGCCGGGAACGGCGAGCCCTGAACCTGACCCCAGAGGGCGAGCGCCTCAAGCGCACCGTCACCATGGCGCTGGGACACATCGCCGATATCGCCGTGGCCTTGAGGCAGAGCCGCAAGGACCCCCATGTCAACCTGCACACCACCACCGCCTTCGGCGCCTTGTGGCTGATGCGACGAATCGGCCGCTTCCGCGAGGTCTGCCCTGATGTCCAGCTCCGGGTGGTATCCTCGGACGACGAGATCGACCCCGGCAGCGGCAATATCGATCTGTCCATCCGGTATGGCGAAGGCAACTGGCCGGGCCTGGAAGCCACCCGGCTGCTCGGTGACGAGCTCTTCCCGGTGTGCAGCCCGGATTTCAAGAAGCGGCTGCCTGCGGACTTCTGCGCCCGCGACCTGCCGACCCAACCGTTGCTGCACCAGGAGGCGGTGGAGCCCACCTGGATGAGCTGGTCCACCTGGTTTCGCCACATGGGGATCGAGACGGACGACCGTGCGCCCCGGGCCACCAGCTTCAACAACTACCTGGTCATCCTGCAGGCGGCCCAGCAGGGCCAGGGCATCGCGCTGGGCTGGCGCCGCCTGGTGCAGCCGTTCGTGGACTCGGGCCAGCTCGTGCGGCCCGTCCCCGAGACGCTCGAAGCGGACAACGCCTATTATCTCCTGGTGGAGCCCGGCAGCCTGGAACGCAGCGGGGCGCTTCGGGGGGTGCACGACTGGCTCCTGGAGGAAGCGGCGCTGGACGGCCGCGAATGCAACTGACAGCAGGTTCAGCAGAAGGGCGGGCTTACAAGCCGGCCCCGGTCGCGGTGACCGATAACAAATACTTATCCAACGCCCTCAAAAAACATTGATTGACGGGCCTCCGGGCCTGTTTCTAATCTATCCGTCTTCTCGATGCCCTGAAAAGGCTTCGAGCCAGGCCAGAAACCGGTCATTGCCGAAGCCAGGGGGCGACCATGTACGAAGATCCAGTCGTTGCAAGCTCAACAGGGGCGGAGCCGGACGTCTACGCTGCCGTTCAGCGGCCGATCGGCGAGGCAAGAGGCCTGCCCAATGCCGCCTACACCAGCGAGGCCCAATGGGCGGCCGAGCGCGAAAAGCTGTTTGCCCGCACCTGGACCTGCATCGCGTTCGCCAGCGATCTGCCCGAGGGTGCCTGGGCCGAACCGGTGAATCTCATGGGCATGCCGCTGCTCGTCCTGAAGGACGGGGACGGCGCTATCCGCGTCTTCCACAACGTTTGCAGTCATCGCGGCCAGCGCCTGGTGCCCGAAGGGGGGCCGGTCAAGGGTGTGCTCCGCTGCCCCTATCACTCCTGGACCTACGACTTCGGGGGCCGGCTTCGCGGCACGCCCCACATCGGCGGTCCCGGCGTGCATCGGCTGGCGGGCTTCGACTGCAGCCGTCACGGCCTGAAGGCCGTCCGCAGCGAGATCTGGATGGACATGCTCTTCGTCAACGTCTCGGGCAACGCCCCGCCGTTCGAGCAGCACATCGCGCCGCTCATGGAGCGCTGGGAGGAGTTCTGGGCAAAGGGCCGCGGGCGATACAAGCGCGCCGGCCATGACGACGACATCGAGCTGGAGCTCAAAGCCAACTGGAAGCTCGCCATCGAGAATTACTGCGAGAGCTACCACTTGCCGCAGGTACATCCGGGTCTCAATGCCTATTCGCGCCTGGAAGACCACTACAACATCATGGTCGCCGACCGCTTTTCCGGCCAGGGGACGCGGGTCTACCGGCTCCCGGACACCGCGGACCGCCTGCCGCAGCTCGAGGACTGGCCGCGCGAGAAGCTGAGAATGGCCGAATACATCGCCGTGTACCCGAACCTCATGCTCGGCGTGCACGTCGACCAGTTTTTCGCAGTGAGGGTGGACCCGCTCGCGCCGGATCGCACGCGCGAGAGCATGCGGCTGTATTTCGTGGACGGGGACCGCAGCGAAGAGAGCTCCGAGGCCACCCGCCGTTCTCTTCAGAGCTCCTGGCGCACCGTCTTCGCGGAGGACGTTGGCGTGGTGGAGGGCATGCAGCTCGGGCGCCAGTC
>JBAUWJ010000074.1:0-33881 GCA_049583715.1 Arenicellales bacterium
AGGTTGTATTCAGGAAAATCGGTTTTTTGAGAAACCTTGATACTCTGATTCATACCGGTCTCAGGCGAAGGGATCAGCGTGAGGGCATGGACCGGGGAGGGTCTTCGTCGACCGTCTCGAGGCAGGAGCCGAGAGCGAGCCTACATGGATGTATTTACGGCGTGTCGACGAAGACCCTCCCCGGTCCATGCAGGGCACTTCCGTGCAAGCTCACGAAGACCCAACAGCACAGCACTGTCAAACACTGGTCGTCGGAATGAATTCCGACCCACAGGTGGCAAGGTTTCATAGTGAGCCTGCCCTGCGGGTGTTGCAGATCGTGGTGAGGTCTCGGGACCGAATCCGGGCCTATAGATGCGATAGAGCCTGCTCGAGGTCCGCGCACAGGTCGTCGGGGTCTTCTATGCCGACGGAGAATCGGAACACGCCGTCGCCTGCGTATTCGCGGTAGGAGTGCTCCTGGGGCGGGGTGAGCTTGAAGGTGGTCTTCAGCATGTCGGCGGTGGGGATGTGGAACAGCAGGCTGCGGTGGTGCCCGAGGGACACGGCGTAGTGAATGATGTCGAGGCGCTCGGAAAGGATGCGCGCCGCCGCCGTGCCGTCGTCGACCTGGAACGCGATCATACCCGAGTAGTTCTTCATCTGCCGCTTGGCCAGCTCGTGCTGCGGGTGCGACGGCAGGCCTGGGTAGATGACACGCCTGATCTTCGGGTGGGACTCGAGAAAGGCCGCCGTCGCCAGGGCACCGCGCTGGTGGGCCTCCATGCGAATGGGCAATGTAGCCAGTCCCCGCATGATCAGCCAGGCGTTGAACGGGCTGATCACGCCGCCGGTTCGAATCGCGATCCTGCGGCGCAGGTCCGCGAGGGTCTCGTGACCACCGACGATGGCGCCGCCCAGGGCGTCGCCGTGCCCGCCGAGGTACTTGGTGAGGGAGTGGATCACCAGGTCCGCCCCGAGCTCGATGGGGCGCGTCGCCACCGGTGTGGCAAAGGTGGAATCCACGGCCAGCAGGGCGCCGGAGCGCTTCGCGATCTGTGCCAGCGCCTCGATGTCGCTCAGGCGGATGATCGGGTTGGCGGGCGTCTCGGCGTAGATCAGCCGGGTGTCGTCGGTGACCGCAGCCCGGACTTCCTCGAGGTCGGACATGTTCACCTTACTCACCCGCACGCCCAACTCCGGAAACAAGTCGTTGGTCAGCTCCGATGCGGCCGCATAGGCCACATCGCTGATCACCAGGTGGTCTCCCGGCTTCAACAGGTGAAAGAACAGAGCGGAAACCGCCGCCATGCCCGATGCGAAGGCGACGCCGGCCTCGGCGCCCTCGAGCAGGGCCAGCTTCCTCTCGAGCTGGTCCACGGTAGGATTCGACCAGCGGGTATAGAAGAACGGCGCGTCGTCCGTCAGGCTCTCGACGGAAAAGCCGGCGTCGGGATCCGCGACGAATGTCGAGGACATGACGAGATTCGGTGCGGACGCCCGCGTGACGGGATCCGGGCTCTCACCGCCGTGCACGGCGATGGTCTTCAATTTTGCCTTCGACGGGAGCTTGGTCATGGTCGCACCTGAATAAGGTTTGGCATTGGTCGGCCGATCGAATGCAGGAACACCGGCCTTGCGATGGTCGGTTTCATTCAGAAACGATCGATAACGAGGATACCCGGCTCGCGCCGCTGGTCCAGCCGGGGCAGCTCGAGCGCTGCGTCTTCCAGAGTAATGGTATCGGCGATCAGGGCCTCGGGGTGCAGCGAGCCACTCAGTATCATATCCAGCATGCGGTCGTAGCGGTGCGCCTGCATGCCGTGGCTGCCGAAGATCTCGAGCTCCCTGGCGATGACCCGGTCCATGGGCAGAGCGGGCGCTCTATCCTCGCCGGTCATCAGGCCGACCTGGATGTGCCTGCCTCTCTTGCGCAGGCACTGCATGGAATTCAGGCAGGTTTGCCGATGCCCCAGTGCGTCGATGGACACATGGGCGCCGTGGCCCGTGAGATCGACGATCCGGCCGGCTACGTCGCCCTCCCGGCCGCCGTTGATCACGGTCTCGGCGCCGAGCTTGCGCGCCAGCTCGAGCTTGGCGTCATCGATATCGACGCCGATGACCCGCGCTCCCATCGCTTTCGCGATCATCACGGCGGACAGCCCGACGCCGCCGCAGCCGTGGACGGCCAGCCACTGGCCCTCGCTCACCCGGCCCTGATCCATCACCGCCCGGAAGGCGGTGGCGAAACGGCACCCGAGACTCGCGGCGACCTCGAAGTCGATGGCATCCGGCAGGCGCACCAGGTTGGTGTCGGCGTAGTCGACGGCCACGAGCTCGGCGAACGAGCCCCAGTGGGTGAAGCCGGGCTGGAACTGGTGGTCGCAGACCTGGTGATCGCCTTGCAGGCAATATACGCAACGACCGCAGCCGCAGGCGAAAGGCAGCGTGACGCGGTCCCCGGGGCGCCACTTGCCGACCCCCGCGCCCACCGTTTCCACCACGCCCGCCATCTCGTGGCCCGGCACGTGGGGCGGCTTGATGTCGGGGTCGTGTCCCATCCAGCCGTGCCAGTCGCTGCGGCACAGGCCGGTGGCGCGGACGGCGATCACGACACCGTGCTCGCCGGGGTTGGGATCGGCCACCTCGCGGATGCACAGGGGCTGCCTGAAATCGTCAAAGACTGCGGCTTTCATCCCGGCGCTCCGGCCGCGTTCAAGTGAGCAGCAGGGTGGCGAGTCCCAGCACGGCGAAGAAGCCGACGACGTCGGTGACCGTGGTCAACGCCACGCCGCTCGCCAGGGCCGGATCGATGCCGAGCTTCTCGATGACGATGGGCAGTGCGACGCCCGCCAGCGCGGCGGCCACCAGATTCACGAAGATTGCCAGCGCGACGACCCCGGCGAGGGGAACATCGTGGAACCAGAATATCGCCACCATCGCCACGACGAACGCCCATACCAGTCCGTTCAGGCTGCCCACCAGGAATTCCTTCTTCACCACTTCCCAGGCGTTGGCGCTCGAGATGATACCGGTGCCGAGGCCGCGGATGACGACGGTCAGGGTTTGCGTCCCGGCGTTGCCCCCCATGCTGGCGACGATCGGCATCAGTACCGCCAGCGCCACCAGGCGCTGAATCGTCGACTCGAACTGCCCGATGACCATGGATGCCACAATGGCGGTGATCAGGTTCACCCCCAGCCACAGGGAACGGCTGCGCGTCGTTTGCTGAACGGGGGCGAAGATGTCCTCGTCCTCGCTCAGGCCGGCCCGTGCCATGACCGAACGATCCGCGGTCTCCCGGATGACGTCCACCACGTCGTCGATGGTGATGCGGCCGATCAGCTTGTAGTCGTCGTCGACGACGGGCGCCGAGATGAGATTGTACTTCTGGAACCGCTCGGCGACGTCTTCCTCGGGGTCCATGGCCTTGAACACTTTCGGCTCGCTGTCGAAGTGATCCTTCACGCGGTCGCCGGGCGGCGCGGTGAGCAGGTCGGACAGGCGCAGGATCCCGCGCAGGCGCGACTTGCGGTCCACCACGAAGAGCTTGTCCGTGTGCTCGGGCAGCCTCCCGAGAAGCCGCAGGTACCGGATCACCACCGCGATGGGCACGTTGCCGCGCACCATCAGGGTATCGACGTCCATCAAACCGCCGGCGGTGTCCTCCGGGTAGGACAGCACTTCCCCGAGCCCCGCGCGCGCCGCCTTGTCGACGGTGAACAGCACGTCCGCGAGGACGTCGTCGGGGAGCACCGGGATGAGGTCGGCGATGTCGTCGGTGTCCAGATCGCGGACGGCGGCGACCATCTCCGGCCTGCTCATGTCCTCGAGAAGGTCCGCCTGGACGCCCTCGGAGACTTCGAGGAGAACCTCGCCCTTCTTCTCGGTGGGAATCTCCGCCCACGCCAGGTCGCGCTGCTCCGGCGTCAGGCTCTCGATCAGCAGGCCGATATCCGCGGGATGCAGGCCGGCCAGCATCTCCCGAATGACCGGACGCTCCTCGGCCTCGATAGCCTCTATCAGGCGGTCGAGTTGTTCTTTGGGAGGATCGGCCATGATGCTCGGATCTGCGCGCGGCACGCGGTCAACGGACGGTGCAGGCAAGTTAGCATACTTTTTTCCGCGGTATCCAATTTACCTGTTGCGGCCGACGGCGCGCTCCGATGCCGTCGACAGTATCCGTTGCTCGGATCCGCGCGGCTTGCTCGCGGCTTCGCCGCGCGCGCCGCCGCGGCGACGCATCGGCCGCTAGGATTGGTCCAGCGCCATGACGAGATCGCGAAGGTCCTGGCTGTTCCTGCAGTCGAGTACTTGCTGCGCGCAGCGTGTCGCAGCACCGACATCGGAGCTGATGACCTTCTTCTTGACTTCGAGCAGGGATGCCGGATCCATGCTGAAGATGCGCAGTCCGAGACCGAGCAGCAGTCTCGTGAATCGCGGGTCGCCCGCCATCTCGCCGCACATGGTCACCGGTATGTTCGCCGCCGCGCCGGCGTCGATCGTCATCTTGATCAGTCGGAGAACGGACGGATGCAGGGGGTCGTAGAGGTAGTTGACCTCGTCGTCCACGCGGTCGATCGCCAGGGTGTACTGAATGAGGTCGTTGGTTCCGATGGACAGGAAGTCGAGCCTCGAGGCGAACAAATCGGCACAGACGGCTGCCGCGGGCACCTCGATCATCCCGCCGATGGGCAGCGCCTCGTTGAACTGCTTGCCCTCCCGGCGGAGCTCGCCCTTGACCTCGTCGATCAGGTCCATGACCTGGCTCAGCTCGTCCAGGTTGGAGATCATCGGTATCATCATCTGAACCTGGCCGTGGGCGGAGGCGCGGAGTATCGCCCTGAGCTGAGGCTTGAACAGGGCGGGCTCCTTGAGGCACAGGCGCACCGCGCGCAGTCCCAGCGCCGGGTTGGTCGGGTCGTCCCGGCGTCCCCCGTCCACCTGCTTGTCGGCACCGAGGTCGAGCGTCCTGATGGTGACCGGGTTGTTCATCTGGCGCGTGATGCGGCAGTAGGCGGTGTACTGCTCCGTCTCCTGCGGCGGGCGCGAGCGGTTCATGAACAGGTACTCGGTGCGGTACAGGCCGACGCCGTGGGGGTTGGCCTTCAACGCCGAGTCGATGTCCTCGGGGAGCTCGATGTTTGCCTGCAGGGTGATTCGCACCCCGTCTCTTGTTATCGCCGGCTTCCCCACCAGGGTCTGAAGCGCGCGCTGCTTGACCTCGACGTAGAGGCGGCGCTCCTCGAAGGCATCCAGGGCCTGTGCGTCGCCGCCCGCCATGACCACGCCGCGTTTGCCGTCCACCACCACGACCTCGTCGTGCGCGATGTAGCGGGTCGCGCCGTGCAGGCCCACGATGGCGGGAATATTCAGGCTCCGGGCCAGAATGGCGGTGTGTGAGATCGGGCTGCCGAGATCGATGGCGAAGGCGGCGGTCCTGCGCTGCTTGAGGAGCACGGCGTCCGCCGGCGACAGGTCGTGGGCGATGATGATGCGCCCTTCGAGGTGGTTGGCCACGTGCCCCAGGGTTTCGTTGCGAACGTTGAGCAGGTTGCTCTGTATGCGGTTCACGACATGCTCGACGTCCCCGCGCTTGCTCCGCAGGTACTCGTCCTCCATGGCGTCGAAGGCTTCTATCAGGGCGTTGGAATGGATCTGCAGCGCCCGCTCGGCGTTGAGGTTCAGCGAACGTATCGTATCGACGGGCTGCTCCGCGATCAGCGGATCCTCGAGCATCAGGAGATAGGCGTCGATGAACGAGGCGCTTTCCGTCGGCGCGTCCTCCGGGATGTTCCGGGCAATGTCCTCGAGCTGACCGCGAGCCTTGGCCAGCGCGGTCTTGAAACGCTCGATTTCAATGTCGTGCTCGTCCTCGGCAATGGAATACTCCGGGATGTTCAGGGTGCCGCCGCTCAGAACGAAGGCGCGCCCGATGGCGATGCCCTTGCCTACCCCCGCCCCGTGCAGCATCAGCATCAGCTATTCCTCCTCCCCGAAAAGATCCTCGAACAGGGACACCACCGCCTCCAGCGCGTGCTCCTCGTCCGCGCCCTCGATGTCGAGCTCGAGCTCGGTTCCCTGGGCCGCGGCGAGCATCATGACACCCATGATGCTCTTGGCATCGGCGCGCTTGTCACGATTCGTCAGCACTACCCGGCTTTCGAATCTCCCCACCGTGTTCACGAGCTTGGCCGCCGCCCGTGCGTGCAAACCGAGCTTATTCCTGATCGTGACTTTCTGTCGAAGCATATATTGCGGCCGTGGCCTGGTCGTGAAAATATTAAAACATACCCCGGGCGAGAAAAAGTTGCCGATGTGGGTCAGGATCCCATCCCGACAAACGCATACGTCCGCTCAGGCGTCGCCGGCATGGCATGCCGGCCTGCGGGGAGAACCTCTCGGTTCGGGAGACCTATTGGACGTCGGGGGTGTTCGGCAGTTCCCGGTGTCTCACCTGGACCTGCATCGGTCTGCTCTGGAAGTGCGCGCCAAGACGATCGGCGACGTAGACCGACCTGTGCTGTCCACCCGTGCAGCCCACGGCGACCGTGATGTAGCTGCGACTCTCGGACTGAAACGCCGGCAGCCAGTATTCAATGAAATCGCGTATCTGCGCAATCATTTCCTCGACGCGCTCCGATTTCTTCAGGAACTCCTGAACCTCGGGGTCCAGGCCGGTGAGCGTCCTCAAGGACACTTCCCAGTGGGGGTTCGGCAGGCAGCGTACGTCGAACACGAAGTCTGCGTCTCTCGGTACGGAATGCTTGTAGCCGAAAGACTCGAACAGCAAGGTCAGGGACTCTCCGATCTCACGGCCGGCAAAATCCCTCACCAGCCCGCGCAGCTCCTGCGGGGTGGTGTCGCTGGTATCGATCCGCCGGGTTGCCGCGATCGCAAGCGGCTCGAGAAGCTCCTTCTCGCGGCGGATGCCCTCAACCAGGGCGGTTCGCCGGTCCGTCAGGGGATGTTTGCGCCGTGTCTCGCTGAAGCGTTTGACCAGTATGTCTTCGTTTGCCTCGAGAAACAGAATCTTGCAGTCCAGGCCGAGCTGCTCGAGCTCTGCGAGGTTGTGGGGCAGTGCTCTCAAGAATTGCCGGTTCCTCGAATCGATACTGACGGCGCAGTCCTTCAGACCCTCCTCGGTCTGGTTCATGAAATCCGAGGCGAACCGGGACAGGAGATTGGCCGGGAGGTTGTCGATGCAGTAGTAGCCGAGGTCTTCCAGCGCTTGCAGGGCGATGGATTTGCCCGACCCGGAGAGGCCGCTGACCAGGAAGAAGTTCATCCAGTGATGGACACGAGCGCTTGACCGGCACTGTATTTTACTCTCCTTCCATGCTTCGGAGTGCGGAAATGACCTCTTCTTTGTCGCCGGCCTCGAGCAGCCGTTCCCTGATTCGGGAATTGCCGAGGAGCTCGGCGAGACCCGCGAGTATCTGGAGATGGGCTTCGTTGGCGTCTTCGGGCACCACGAGGCCGACCACTATCTGCACGTTCTGATGGTCCTGGGACTGGTAATCCAGCGGCTCGTCGAGCACGGCGACGGCCAGAATGGCATCGTCGATGCCCCCGATTCTGCCGTGCGGCAGGGCAACCGCGTGACCGATCCCGGTGCTCCCGAGCCTCTCGCGCTCGATGAGGACGCGAAACACCGTCTGTTCATTCAAATCCGTTTCGCGCGCCAGCATCGACGCCATGTGCTCCATGAGCCTCTTTTTGCTGCTGATCCGGCAGCCGAGATCGATTCTGACGGGACTGAGCAGGTCGGCGACGCGGACTGAAAGCATGTCTCGTTATCGTTGATATTCGCAGGTATCCACCCCTCCGGCCCCGCGGCCGATCGCCTGCAGGACCGGAGGGCGAATGCCCCGGGGACAGGGAAGATCAGGCGGAGTGATTCTTCACCGAAGCCTCGGTCTTGTGATGGTTCGAATTCTTTCCCTTTTGTTTGCGTACCTGGTTGTCCAGCTTGTCGATCATGGCGTCGATGGCCGCGTACATATCGTCCGCCTGGGCGTTGGCGTGCATCGTTGCGCCCTTGGTGCTAATAGTGACCTCGGCGCAGTGCCGCATCTTTTCCACGTGCAGCACGACGTTCGAGTTCGACACATTGTCGAAATGCCGTTCTATGCGCTCCATTTTTGACTTGACGTATTCCCTCAAAGCCGGAGTGACGTCCATGTGTTGCCCGCTTATCGTGGTGTGCATATACGACCTCGCTTGCGTTGCGGTGGATTACAGTGCTTTTCTCTGGCTGGACGGCGGTATGTTCAGCCCCTCCCGGTACTTGGCGACCGTCCGGCGCGCGACGTTGATTCCCTCCTGGTTGAGGAGCTGGGTCAGCTTGCTGTCGCTGTACGGCTTGTCCGGCGGCTCTTCGTTCACCAACTTACGAATGCGCCACTGGATCGCGGTGGCCGACGTAAGGTCTCCATTGGCGGTGCTCAGGCCCGTGGAAAAGAAGTATTTGAGCTCGAACACGCCTCTCGGGGTGAGCATGTACTTGTTGGTGGTGGCGCGCGAGATGGTCGATTCGTGAAGATCCAGCGCCTCGGAGATGTCGCTGAGGACCATGGGTTTCATCGCCGTCTCGCCGTGCTCGAGAAACTGGCGCTGGCGCTTGACGATCGCTTTCGCCACGCGCAGCAGCGTTTCGTTGCGGTTTTCCAGGCTTTTCACCAGCCAGCGTGCCTCCTGGAGCTGTCCCTGAATATACTGATGGTCCGTGGCGCGCCGGTCCCTGGCTATCTCGCTGTAGAGCTCGTTGACCCGGATGCGCGGCAGGGCTTCCGGGTTGAGCTCGACGCGCCAGCCGCCCTGATCCTGGCCGAACTCCTGGCTCACCAGGATATCCGGGATGACGTAGTCCGGCGTGCCGGAGGGCACCGCGGTGCCGGGACGCGGATTGAGGCTTTGTATCAGATCGATGGCCTTGCGCAGCTCGGCTTCGCTGCTCTTCGTCCTTCTCCGGAGCTGGGCGAGGTCTCGTTGGCCGAGGCACTCGAGGTGATTTTCGACGACGTCCCTGGCGAGGGTGAGGCCTTCGGTCTCCGCGGGCATCTGCTGTAGCTGAATGCCCAGGCATTCGTGGAGACTGCGCGCGCCGACGCCGACGGGCTCGTAGTTCTGAATCTGGTGAAGAACCGCCTCGATCTCGTCGAGGTCGGCGTCCGCGTCTATGGACTCCCGGATCTCTTCCAGGTCGCAATCCAGGTAGCCGTCGTCATTGACGGCGTCGATGATGGTCGCGGCGATTTCCTGATCCGTCTCCGAGAACGGGGTCAGCCCCATCTGCTCGTGGAGGTGATCCTTGAGCGAGGGCGGCGGGCTGTTTCTCTGGTCGATGTCGAAGGCCGCGCCTTCGGCCGGGCGCGGCCGCACTCCAAGGTAAACAGGCTCCGTGCCGTCGGGTTCCGTTCCCTCGGGAAGCTGCTCCGTCCCGTTGGTCCCCTCGGTGCGCTTGCCCGCCGCGCCGGTGTCGTCATCCGGGAAATCGTCGGCTTCCTCGAGGAGGGGATTCTGCTCCAATGCTTCCTGCATCTCGAGACGCAGGTCCACGGACGAGAGCTGCAGCAATTTGATGGCCTGCTGAAGCTGCGGTGTCAACGCGAGCCGCTGGCCCAGTTTGAGCTCTAAAGACTGCCTCATGAATGGCTTCTGGTCATGAAATCGGAACGCTTGGCTCTTCGCACGAATCACGATTCCACCGGAACCGCCGGGAGGTTAACGAAATTCAAACCCCGTCGTTTTCCATTCTAGCAGACAAACTCAGAGCCTGAAGTTTTCGCCTAGATAGACCTGACGAACGTCCGGATTCACGACGATTTCCTCCGGGGTGCCGGATGCGAAGACTCGGCCTTCCGTCAGGATGTAGGCACGGTCGCATATGCCCAGGGTTTCCTGCACGTTGTGATCTGTGATGAGCACGCCTATGCCCTGGTCCCGAAGGAAAGCGATGATGTTCTGAATGTCTCCGACGGAAATCGGATCGATACCGGCGAAAGGTTCGTCGAGCAGGATGAAATGCGGATTGATGGACAGGGCCCGCGCGATCTCGACCCGGCGCCTCTCGCCACCGGAGAGGCTGATGCCGAGGGATTCACGCTTGTGCGATATTCCGAATGCCTCGAGCAGCTCCGATACGCGGTGATGGATCTCCTCGCGGTCCAGTTCGGGCTGCGCTTCCAGTACCGCTGCGATGTTGTCCTCGACACTGAGCTTTCGGAATACCGAAGGTTCCTGGGGAAGGTAGCCGATTCCAAGGCGGGCGCGCTCGTGCATCGGCAGGTCGGAAATCCGGTAGTCGTCGAGGTAGATGTCGCCGCTGTCGCGGCGAATCAAGCCCACGATCATGTAGAAACAGGTGGTCTTCCCGGCGCCGTTCGGGCCCAGCAGGCCCACGACCTCGCTGCTGTTGACCTGCACGTTGACGTGATCGACCACCTGCAGACCTTTGTACTCCTTGCAAAGGTCCGTCGTCCCGAGCGTGCTCATTTCTTTTTCTTCTTGCCGGTCTTCTTCGTTTTCGAACCGGTTGACGGCGTGGTGGTGCTGGTGCTCGTGCTCGTGCTCGACGACGTGCCGGCAGCCGGTGCCTTGCCGCCGTTCGGCTGCTGATCCGGCAGAATGACGACACGGGCCCGCCCCGGCTTCGTCTGCGTTCCGGTGGCGGTGGTCCCGCCGGTTTGTTTCTGTTGCGGGGCGCCCTGGACGGTCATCTTGTCGGTATCCATGTGATACACGATCTGCTTGCCCTTGGCGGTGTCTCCGGCCTGCTTCAGCATCGCGTTGTCGATGAGGGTCAGGGTGTTCTTGGTTTCATCCAGAACGATGGTATTGCCCTCGCCGTAGACGTCGGCCTTCTTGCCGTCCGGCCGCTGCTTGAAGGTTGCCGGCGTGCCCCAGGACGTGGCGGTCTGGATCTGCTGGTTGTTGTTGTCGTACTGGACGACGAGCTTGTCGCCGGTGACCTTCAGGGTGCCCTGCACGACCACGACGTTCCCCTTGTAGGTTCTCTGGCCGGTCCGGAAATCGAACTCCACCTGGTCGGCTTCAATGGTGGCGGGTTTGCCGCGGTCCGAGGTCAGCGCGCGCGCGGGCAGCGCCTGAAGGCCCACGTAAAGAGCCAGCGCGAAAGCGGAATAACGCAGGTATCTATCCCGAAGCACCATTATTCCCCTGCCGGTCGAGGAGGATTCGCAGTCTGTTCGTGGTCAGGACGCCGCCGCCGTTGTTCTGCGCGGTGCTGCCCTTGGGGGCCTGTCCCTGTATGACCTTGACGTTTCCGGTGAGCAGGATCTCGTTCCCGTTGGAGGCCATCCATCCGGACTCGGCGTAGGCGTGCCTGGGCGCGACGCCGGGTTTGAACTGAATGATATGGGGCTTGTCCAGGAGCGCCGTGTCGTCGTCCGGGTAGTGCACCATCCGCTCGGCTTCGATGATGTACTTGCGCTTGCCGTCTTTGTCCATGCCGATGGCGGTGAAGTTCTCCATGTAGTAGTCGGGATCGTGCCGCTTGCTGGCGTCGACCTTCTTGGCCGGCTGCTCCATGAACCCGAACTGCAGCCAGACGCTGAGCAGCCCGAGACAGGCGAAGACGGTGATATAGACGATTTTCTCCAGGAACTTCATGGTGTGGTCGAAAGCGCCATCTGCCGATCCATGATATCGTCAAACTTTTGCTGTGCATACAGGATGACGTCGCAGACTTCACGCACCGCACCATGCCCGCCACCCGAGGGCGTCACCCAGGACGCAACGTGTCGGACGGCGTGGTGGGCGTCTGCGACGGCGATCCCCAGCGCGCAACGAAGCATGACCGGGACGTCCACGAGGTCGTCGCCGACGTAGCAGCACTGATCCGCGTTCAAGGCACAGGCTTCGAGCAGTGCTTCGATGGCGCCGACCTTGTCGGCCACGCCCGTGTGAACGCGCCGGATGCCGAGTTCCCCCGCGCGGCAGTCCACGCCGGGTGAGCTCCGGGCGCTGATGAGGGCGACCTCGATGCCGCAGTCGAGCAAAGACTTGAGACCCTGGCCGTCCTTGATGTTGAAGGTCTTGTAGTCCTCCCCGCGGGGCCCGTAGGTCACGGACCCGTCGGTCAGTACGCCGTCGACGTCGAAGGCGGCGAGACGGATGGATGCCGCCCTGGCGACGACGTCATCGGGCACCGGGTAGGGCAGCGTCCAGACCCGGGACATCAAACAACGCCCGCTCGCAGCAGGTCGTGCATGTTCAGCGCGCCCTCGACCCGGCGGTCGCCGTCGACGACGAATATGCCGTTGATGGCGCGGGTCCGCATCAGCGTCACGACCTCGGCCGCGAGCATGTCGCTGCTGACGGTCACCGGCTCTTTGGTCATGACCTCGCGGATCGGGCACTGGTTCACATCGACCGGCACATTGAGGGCCCGCCGCAGGTCGCCGTCGGTGAAGACTCCGACCAGGCGCCCTCCGGAATCGGTGACGCCGGTCATGCCGAGATGCTTGCTGCTCATCTCCAGCAGCGCATCGCGAACCAGATCATCCTCGCGGACCAGCGGGACGTCCGTGCCCCGGTGCATGATGTCCCGGACGAAAAGCAGCAGGCGGCGGCCCAGAACGCCGCCGGGATGCGAGCGCGCGAAGTCCTCGACGGTGAATCCGCGGGACTGAAAGATCGCCACCGCCAGCGCATCGCCCATGGCCAGGGTGGCGGTCGTGCTCGTGGTGGGAGAGAGGTTCAAGGGACAGGCTTCCTTGTTCACGCCGACATCGAGGAAGACGTCCGACTGCTTCGCCAGGGTGGAGCCCGGACTGCCGCACAAGGCCACCAGCTTGACGCCCATGCGCTTGATGATCGGCAGGATCGTCAGGATTTCCGGCGTCTCGCCGGAGTTCGAGGCGGCGATGATGAGGTCCGACGGAGTGATCATGCCCAGGTCGCCGTGGCTCGCTTCTCCCGGGTGTACGAAGAACGCGGGTGTGCCGGTGCTCGCGAGAGTGGACGCGATCTTACCGGCCACATGGCCCGACTTGCCGATTCCCACCACGACCACGCGCCCGCGGCACGCGAGAATCAGTCGGCAGGCGCGCTCGAACTTCTCGTCGATGCGGTCCGACAGATCCGCGACGGCTCTCGACTCCGCGGCCACCACGGCGCGGCCCGTCTCGATCAGGGAGGGCGTCCCGAGACCGCTCGCTTTGGAAGAAGTGACGCTCATCGGCGACGAGTATAGCGTAGCGCGCCGGCCATAGGAGCGGCCTGAAGCTGCGAGCGGCCGGGAACGCGTGCGAACGGGCACGGTCCGGTCGCCCGCGCGCGCCGCTCCGGCGCCTGTTCGGAACGGGAACCCGGTCGGGGAGCGGCTCGAGCCCGATCGGGACGGGGCGTACGTGATCGTGTCTGCAGGTCGCCCCCGAGCGGCGCGGCCGTACCCGCAGGCGCGCCGGACATGGCGCATCGCGCTCGTTCCTTCACCGAAGCGGGGGGCGACGCTTCTTTACATACCCTGCCAGGCCGGAGAGCCCATCGCCAGCCAGCCCAGGTAGGCGGCGTAGCTCAACAGAAACAGCGCGCCATGCCAGCGTCCGACATTCCTGTGGGCCCAGGCGAATGCCGCGAAAACGAGAAACACGCCGATCATGACCGGCCAGTCGCGATGGACCGCATTGGGGTCCACCGCCGAGGGACCGATCGAGCCGGAAACTCCGATCACGCCCAGCATGTTGAAAGTGTTGGAGCCGAGGACATTCCCGATCGCCAGGTCCGGCTCGTTCTTGCGGGCGCTGGCCAGGGCCGCTGCGGCCTCCGGCAGGCTCGTGCCGACGGCAACGATGGTCAGGCCGATCACGAGGTTGCTGATATGAAAGGCGTGCGCGACGCTCACCGCACCTTCCACCAGCACGTGCGCGCTCACCAGCAGCACGGCGAGGCCGGCGACGGTCCACGCCAGCGCCTTGCCGGCGGACGCCGCCGCCGGAATCGCTTCCTCGAGCTCCGCGCTGTAGGCGTCCCAGCGTTCTCTTCGTCCACGGACGATCAGTGCCGACAGGATCAGGGCGAGCAGGCAGAGCAGGACCACGCCCTCCACCCTGGTGAGCACGAGATCGTACAGAACCACGCCCGCCGCCAGCATCGATACCAGGGTGAGTGGAATCTCCTGCCTCAGGATACGGGAGTGGATCGACAGGGGCGCCGCCAGGGAGGCAACCCCGAGCACCAGTGCCACGTTCGCGATATTGGATCCGATGGCATTGCCGATCGCGATTCCGGAGTCGCCCTGCCAGGCGGCGTTCGCAGACACCAGCAGCTCCGGAGCGGAAGTCCCGAAACCGACGATCACGACGCCCACCAGCAGCACCGAGACGCCCAGCGAGCGCGCCAGGGCGGCTGAGCCCGCGACGAAACGATCCGCGCTCCAGGCCAGGCCCACGAGCCCGCCTATGACGTACAGAGAGGGTATTGCCAGGGAAGGAAGAGCCGGGGAAGCGTTCAGCATAGTTTCAGTTTCGAGCGCGTAGGATGCGGGTCACATTGCCTCGATAGCCTTGATTTCTTGCACCCGCGACGGCAGCGCTTTGATAGAATCGCGGTTCTTTTGCGGTAGCCGCACCCGATTCTCCCAAGATCATCCATGACTGAGCCCCTTCTCGAAATCAAAGACGTTCACTTCTCCTTCGGCGAGAACGAGGTGTACAGTGGTCTTAACCTCCAGGTCCGCAGGGGCCAGGTGGCGGTCATTATCGGTCCCAGCGGGTCGGGAAAGTCGACGCTGTTGAACTTCGTCGGGGGGCGATTGTATCCGAATTCGGGTTCCGTCACCTGCGACGGGGTCGAGGTGAGCCGGCTGCGGCGCAAGGACCTGTTCGATTTTCGCCAGCGGCTCGGGATGATGTTCCAGTCCAGCGCCCTGCTGACGGACTTCTCCGTGTTCGACAACGTGGCCTTCCCCGTGCGCCAGAACACCCGGCTGTCCGAGACGCTCATCCGCCACCTCGTCCTGATGAAGCTCGAGATGGTGGGCCTGAGAGGCGCGCGGGACTTGATGCCGGCGGAGCTTTCGGGTGGCATGGCGCGTCGCGTCGCCCTCGCCCGCGCCATCGCGATGGACCCGATGCTGGTGATGTACGACGAGCCGTTCACCGGCCTGGACCCGATCTCCATGGGTGTGATCGTCAAGCTGATCCGGGAGGTCAACGATACCCTGGGCATGACCTCCCTGGTGGTCACCCACGACGTGCGGGAGGCCTGCACGATCGGGGACTACATGTACCTCGTCGGCGGCGGGAAGGTGATCGGAGAAGGCACCCCCGAGGAGATGCTCGAGTCCGAGGCCGCGGACGTGCGCCAGTTCATGAACGGGCTGCCGGACGGCCCGGTGCCCTACAACTATCCGGCGCCGGACTACGCGGAGGACTTCATGGGAGGGGTGGCGTGAACATGATTCGCCAGCTCGGCGCCTGGACGCTCGCCAGCGTCGCGCGGTGGGGACGGGCCACCCTGTTTCTCGGCCAGACGCTGGCCGGCTGCTTGTGGATACTGCGCCGCCTCAATCTGCTGGTGCAGCAGCTCTTCTCCGTCGGTGTGCTGACCCTGGTCATCATCCTGGTGTCGGGCCTGTTCGTGGGCATGGTGCTGGGGCTGCAGGGATACAATACCCTCGTCGACTTCGGCGCCGAGACCTCCCTCGGGCTCGTGGTTGCGCTGTCACTGACCCGCGAGCTCGGCCCGGTGCTGACGGCACTGTTGTTCGCGGGCCGGGCCGGGTCCGCGCTGACCGCCGAGATCGGCCTGATGAAGGCCACCGAGCAGTTGGCCGCCATGGAGATGATGGCGGTGGATCCGATCAACCGCGTGGTGGCGCCGCGCTTCCTCGCGGGCGTCATCGCGATGCCCCTGCTGTCCGCGATGTTCACCACGGTCGGCATCTACGGCGGCTACCTGGTCGGGGTTTCCCTGTTGGGGGTCGACAGCGGCATCTACTGGTCGTCCATGCAGCAGGGCGTGGATTTTCACGCCGATATATTGAACGGCGTCATCAAGAGCGTGGTCTTCGGTTTCGTGGTGACGTGGATCGCGGTTTTCGAGGGCTACGACGCGAGTCCCACGTCCGAGGGCGTCAGCCGGGCCACGACGCGGACCGTTGTTAATGCATCGTTGTGTGTGCTGGCCCTTGATTTTATCCTGACATCACTAATGTTCGACTGATGCTGCCATGAAGAACAAAGGCATACTGGAATTCTGGGTCGGCATATTCATGCTGGCGGGTGTTGCGGCGCTGGGCTTTCTGGCTTTCAGGGTCGGCAGCTTCTCCTCCAGCGAGCTCACCGACACCTACACGATCACGGCGCGCTTCGGGAACGTCGGCGGGCTGACCACCAAGGCACCGGTCAACATGGCGGGTGTGCGCATCGGTCGCGTATCGGCGATCACCATCGATCCGAAGACCTACAACGCCGTCGTCACGATGAACATCGACAAGAAGTACGACAACCTTCCCACCGACACCAGCGCCTCCATACTGACGCAGGGCCTGCTCGGTGCCCAGTTCGTGGGGCTGGAGCCGGGCGGGGACGACCAGTACCTCAAGAACGGAGACCAGATCACTTTGACTCAATCCGCGGTCGTGCTGGAGCAGCTCATCAGCCAGATGTTGTTCAGCAAGGCCGGCGGAGAGAACGCCGGAGGACAGAAACAATGAACAGACTCAGCCTATCCTTGTTGCTGTGTGCGTGGGTGGGCCTGGCCGCGACGTCGGCTACGGCCCTGGCCGCCCCCATGCCGCCCGATCAACTCGTCAAGGAAACGACGACCAAGGTGCTGAAGGAGCTCACCGACCACCGTGACGAGCTGAAGAACGATTCGCAGAAGCTCTACCAGATGGTCGATCAGGTGGTGCTGCCGCACTTCGATTTCGAGCGCATGTCGCGCTACGTGCTCGGCAGGTACTGGCGCCAGGCCACCCCCGAGCAGCAGAAGCAATTCGTGGAGCAGTTCAGGACCCTGCTGGTGCGCACCTACGCGACGGCCCTGTTCCAGTACACCGGGCAGAAGATCAGCTATAAGCCGTTTCATCACGACGAGAGCTCCAAGAGAGCCGTCGTTCAGACACAGGTCGAGCGCTCGGACGGGCCGCCGATCCCGATCGACTATTCCCTGTCTCTGGCCAGCGACGAATGGAAGGTTTACGACATCAAGATCGACAACCTGAGCCTGGTCACGAACTACCGGTCGCAGTACGGGGAAATCGTTCAGACCCAGGGCATGGACAAGCTGATCAGCGAATTGTCCAGGAAGAACAAGGAGCTGATGAAGCAGTGACCGTGCGAGTGGATACCGCGGATTCCGCGGTGTGGAGAGTGTCGGGCGAGCTGACTTTCGCCAGCGTACCGGAGGTCCAGCACCGGAGCCTCGAGTGGTTCTCGGCGCCGCCCGGCACCCTGGATCTCGGCGCCGTCGAACGCATCGACAGCGCCGGGATCGCGCTGATCATGGAGTGGGCGCGCCGGGCCCGTGCGGCCGGGGTGCCCATGCGCCTCGTCAACGTGCCCGCAGGCATGTCTTCATTGTCGAGGACCACGGGTCTCGACCGGCTGCTGAACATCGACGGTTCCTCCTGAACGTCTGTCGATGACGCCTGTCCCCGCAGTCTTCATCGAGGACGTCCACAAGCGCTTCGGCGCCGTCAGGGCGCTGAACGGCATCTCCTTTTCCATCGGGCAGGGCGAATTCTTCGGTCTTCTCGGACCCAACGGCGCCGGCAAATCGACCCTGATCAACGCCCTGGCGGGCCTGGTCCGCGTCGACCGGGGCAGTCTGAAGATCATGGGCTTTGATGTGGTCGACGAATACCGTCGCTCGCGCATGAGCGTCGGGGTGGTGCCCCAGGAGCTGGTTTACGATCCGTTCTTCACGGTTAAGGAATTCCTGCACTTCCAGGCCGGCTACTTCGGTGTGGCGAAGCAGGCGGCCGGCTGGATCGACGAGTTGCTGGACGCCCTGGACCTCGCGGACAAGGCGGACGTGAACATGCGGGCGTTGTCCGGCGGCATGAAGCGCCGCGTCCTGATCGGCCAGGCTCTGGTGCACAAGCCGCCGGTGGTGGTTCTCGACGAGCCCACGGCGGGAGTCGACGTGGAGCTGCGCCAGCAACTCTGGACCTTTGTCCACCGCCTGCACCAGGAGGGACACACCATCGTGCTCACGACCCATTACCTGGAGGAGGCCGAGCAGCTCTGCGAGCGCATCGCGATCATCGACCACGGCGAGGTGGTCGCTCTCGAGAGCAAGTCGGACCTGCTGGCCCGGGGGATATTCCGCAGCCTGCGCGTGGTGACCGCCGGGGAGATCGAGTTCGTGCCGGAGGCGGTGCGGGACAAGGTCAAGGCGGTGCACGGCTGCTGCATGGACCTGCGCCTGCGGCGGGACAGCGACTCGGTGCTGGAGGTGCTGGACACCATCCGCAACGCCGGCATAGAGGTGCGCGACATACACATGGAGGACGATGACCTGGAAGACGTCTTCATGCAGCTCACCCGCAGGAGGGCCGCGCCGTGAAAGGAATGGTCTGGCTGTTCTACAAGGAGCTGGTGCGCTTTTCCAAAGTCGGGTTCCAGACCGTCCTCGCGCCCGTCATTACCTCGCTGCTCTACCTGCTGGTGTTCTCACACGTCCTGCACAACCGCATACGGGTGTTCGAGCACGTGCCGTATACGGCGTTCCTGATTCCCGGCCTGATGATGATGAGCATCATCCAGAACGCCTTCGCCAACAGCTCCTCCAGCCTGATCCAGTCCAAGGTGACCGGCAACCTGATTTTCGTGTTGATTACGCCCTTGTCGTATCTCGAGGTGTTCTGCGCCTATGTGGGGGCGGCGATCGTGCGCGGCCTGGCGGTGGGCGCCGGCGTCTTCCTGGTGGCGGTTTTGTATGTACACGTACCGGTCTATAATCCGTTCGTGATAGTGACGTTCGCGATTCTGGCGAGCGGCGTGCAGGGCGTACTGGGCGTCATCGCCGGGATCTGGGCGGAGAAGTTCGACCAGTTGGCGGCGTTTCAGAACTTCGTCATCATGCCGCTGTCGTTCCTGAGCGGCGTGTTCTACTCCATCCATTCTCTGCCCGGATTCTGGCAGGCGCTGTCAAAATTCAACCCGTTTTTCTATATGATTGACGGGTTCCGGTACGGATTCTTCGGCCAGTCCGATATGCCGGTCGCGGCGAGTCTGGCGGTGAGCGGGATTGCCCTGGCGGTGTTGTCCGCCCTGGGGCTCACGCTGCTGAACAGCGGCTACAAGCTGCGACAGTAGTCCTTCCGCCCGCCACCGGATCCAATACGGCCGACAGGTGAGTCGATGATGGTGACACCCGAGCAGATCAAGCAGTGGATAGAGGCGGCCCTCCCCGGTGCGCGGGTTGAAATCGACGGCGACGGCCGCCATTTCCAGGCCCTGGTCCTTTACAGGGACTTCGCGGGCAAGACGCGTATCCAGCAGCACCAGATGGTATATGATGCTCTGGGTGACAAGATGGAGGCGGAGATCCACGCCTTGTCTCTGCGCACCGCGACCCCCGAGCAGTGGGATCAGCAATCCAGGTAGGTTTCACGAAGTTTTTTCACGAGGTTAAGGCGATGAGCGACGTTCAAGAACGCATCAAGCAGACGGTGGAGTCGAACGACATCGTGTTGTTCATGAAGGGCTCGCCGCAGTTCCCGCAGTGCGGCTTCTCCGGCCGCGCGGTGCAGCTTCTCCAGGCCTGCGGGGTCCAGTTCGCATCCGTCGACGTGCTCTCCGACCCCGAAGTGCGCGAAGGGATCAAACAGTATTCGAAGTGGCCCACCATCCCTCAGCTCTATGTCAGGGGCCAGTTCGTCGGCGGCAGCGATATCCTGATGGAGATGTACGAGAGCGGCGAGCTGAAGCAGGCCCTGACAGGGGAAGTCGGCTGAGCACTCCCCGCGCAGGCCGGCTCCCGGCTCCCGGCCTGCCGGCCGCGGGCTCAGCGCCCGCCGGCTGAGTTTGTATGGATAAGCTCATCGTCGAGGGCGGTATCCCCTTGAACGGGGATATCCGGATCTCCGGGGCCAAGAACGCCGCGTTGCCGGTGCTGATCGCGGCGCTTCTGACCGACGAGCCTCTGGTCATCTGCAACATTCCCCACCTCCACGACATCACCACCACCCTCGAGCTGCTGGGCAGGTTGGGAGTGGAGGTCGAGGTGGACGAGAAGATGTCGATCCGGGCGCGGGCGCATCAGGTCGATCAGCTTTGCGCGCCCTACGACCTGGTGAAGACGATGCGGGCCTCGATCCTGGTGCTGGGTCCGCTGGTGGCCCGGTTCGGGCATGCCGAAGTATCCCTGCCCGGCGGCTGCGCCATCGGCTCGCGGCCCGTCAACCTGCATATCAAGGGCCTCAAGGCGATGGGAGCCGAGGTCACCATCGACGAAGGCTACATCAAGGCCACGGCGCGCCGCCTGAAGGGCGCGACCATATTCATGGACCTGATCTCGGTGACCGGCACCGAAAACCTGATGATGGCCGCCACCCTGGCCGAGGGCACGACGGTCATCGAGCACGCCGCCCGCGAGCCGGAAGTCGTGGATCTCGCCAGGTGCCTCAATGCGATGGGCGCCCGCGTCTCCGGCGCCGGCACGGACACGATCACCATCGAGGGCGTGGATCGCCTGCACGGCAATACGCACCCGGTGATCCCGGACCGCATCGAGACGGGCACTTTCCTGGTCGCCGCGGCCCTGACGCGCGGCAGCGTGCGGCTTCGAAACACCGATCCCGGTTCCCTGGAGGCGGTGATCGAGAAGCTGCGCGCCGCGGGGGCGCAGGTCGATGTCGGGGGAACGGAGATCTGGTTGGACATGCACGGCAGGCGGCCGTCGGCGGCGGACGTGTGCACCGCGCCCTACCCGGCGTTCCCCACCGACATGCAGGCGCAGTTCGTGACCCTCAACAGCGTGGCGGACGGTACCGCCACGGTGACCGAGACCGTCTTCGAGAACCGCTTCATGCACGTGCACGAGCTGCAGCGGATGGGGGCCGATATCGAGCTGAGAGGCGGCGTCGCCCTGGTGCGCGGGGTCAAGGCACTGCGGGGTGCGCCGGTGATGGCGACGGACCTGCGCGCTTCGGCGTCGCTGGTGCTGGCCGGTCTGGTGGCCGAGGGAGAGACGGTGATCGATCGGATCTACCATATCGACCGCGGCTACGAATGTATCGAGGAGAAGCTCGCCCAGCTCGGTGCGCGCATCAGGCGGGTGCCGGGCCACGTGTACACCCGGGAGACGCGCGCCAGCGTCGCGGCGGGTTAGGAGCCTGTCCGGGTAATCATGACGCTAGTGCGGCGGCGGCAAACCGGTCCATATTGCCGATCCTCCTCGTCACACAGGCCCACTATGGTTTTCCAAGGCTCGGAAATCTGTCCTCGGTTTCCCACTCGCCTCGCTACGCGCAGATTACCCGGACAGGCTCCCAGCGCCCGCCCTGTCGGGACGTGAACGCACCGGTCAAAATCGCCCTGGCGAAGGGCCGCATCCTGGATGAGGCGCTGCCGCTGTTCGCGCGGGTGGGTCTCGCCCCGCTGGAGTCGCCCTCCGAAAGCCGCAAGCTGGTGCTGGACACCGAGTCGGGCAAGGCGCAGCTCGTCATCATCCGCAGCGCCGACGTGCCCACCTACGTGCAGTTCGGCGCCGCTCACCTCGGCATCGTCGGCAAGGACGTCCTGCTCGAGCACGGCGGCGACGACCTGGCGGAGCTGGTCGACCTGAATTTCGCACGCTGCCGGCTGGTGGTGGCGGAGCCCGCCGCCCTCGCCGAGGGGGACGACCCCGGGCGCTGGCGGCGCCTGCGCGTGGCCACCAAGTACCCCAACATCACCCGCCGGCACTTCGCCGCCAAGGGCGTTCAGGCCCAGATCATCAAGCTGTACGGCTCCATGGAGCTGGCCCCGCTGGTGGGCCTGTCCGACCGCATCGTCGACCTGGTGGACACGGGCGGCACGCTCAGGGCGAACAAGCTGGTCGAGGTCGAGTCCGTGCTCGACGTCAGCGCCCGGCTGATCGCGAACCTGGCGGCGCTGCGCATGCAGTCCGAGCCTCTCGGGGAAGTCATCGAGCTGATCCAGAGCGTTGCACTGTCCGGGGAAGCGCCGCAGCGCGACTCCCAGCCCCGACGTCCGGCCCAACGATAAGCCCGATGACCCCCAGGCAAACCATCCAGCGACTCGACGCCGGCTCACCCGGCTTCGAAGCGCGATTCGACGCGCTGGTGCACCGCGCCGGGGACGACCACGGGACCGTCACCGAGGCGGTGCTGGAGATCATCCGCCGGGTCCGGCGCGACGGCGACGAGGCCTTGCTGGCGTACACCGCGCAGTTCGATCGGATCGCGCTCGCCGGGCCGGGTGATCTGGAGCTGCCCGCGAGCCGCCTCGACGAAGCCATCGAGCGCATCCCCTCACGTGAGCGAACCGCGCTCGAAAGCGCCGCGGGGCGGATTCGCGCGTACCACGAGCGCCAGGTTCAGTCTTCCTGGAGCTACACGGAAAGCGACGGTACCCGGCTCGGCCAGCGCGTGACCCCTTTGGATCGGGTCGGGCTCTACGTGCCCGGCGGCAAGGCGGCTTATCCCTCGAGCGTCCTGATGAACGCGATTCCAGCCAAGGTCGCGGGCGTGCCGGAACTGATCATGACGGTGCCGACTCCGGACGGGCGGATCAACGACCTGGTCCTGGCGGCTTCCCGGATTGCCGGTGTCGACACGGTCTTGCGCATCGGCGGGGCGCAGGCGGTGGCGGCGCTGGCCTACGGGACGGCGACGGTCCCGCGGGTCGACAAGATCGTCGGCCCGGGCAATGTTTACGTCGCCGCCGCCAAGCGCCTGGTGTTCGGCGAAGTGGGCATCGACATGATCGCGGGGCCTTCCGAGGTGGTGATCGTGGCCGACGGCAGCGTGGCCCCGGAGTGGGCCGCCATGGACCTGTTCGCCCAGGCGGAGCATGACGAGCTCGCCCAGTCGATTCTCATTTCTGCCGACCGGGCGTACATCGATCGCGTGGAGCAGGCCGTGCGGCGACTGCTCCCCGAGATGGAGCGGCGTGACATCATCACGGCGGCGCTGGCCGGGCAGGGCGCCCTGATCGAGGTTCCGAGCCTCGACAGCGCGGCGGCGCTGGTGAACCGGATCGCGCCGGAGCACCTGGAGCTGCTGATGCGCGGTGCGGAAGACTTCGTCGAGCGGGTGCGCCACGCCGGCGCTATCTTCATCGGCCCCTACAGCGCCGAGGCGCTCGGGGACTACTGCGCCGGACCGAACCATGTGCTGCCGACCTCCGGGACGGCGCGCTTCAGCTCGCCGCTCGGGGTCTACGACTTCCAGAAGCGGACGAGCATCATCGCCTGCTCCGAAGCCGGCGCCAGATCGCTGTCCGGCACCGCCTCCGTGCTCGCCAGGGCGGAGTCGCTGACTGCCCACGCCCGCTCCGCGGAGTATCGCGGCGATGACTGATCCGGGCGGGAAGTCGCACGACTCCGGGGCGCGCCGCCTGGCGTCGGAGGTGGTGCGCCCGGAGATTCTGGAGCTGAGCGCCTACCACGTGCCGCCGGCTCACGGGCTGGTCAAGCTGGACGCCATGGAGAATCCCTACGGATTGCCGCCCGAGATACGCGAGGCGTGGCTCGAAGCGCTTCGCGGCGCCGAGCTGAACCGGTACCCCGATGCGTCCGCACAAGCCTTGAAGGAGAAGCTGCGTGCCGCCTTCGCGATTCCCGAGTCGGCATCCCTGTTGGTGGGCAACGGCTCGGACGAGATCATCCAGATGATCGAGATGGCGGTCGGCGGTCCGGCGATGGCACCGGTCCCGACCTTCGTCATGTACGAGATGGCTGCGCGGTTCGTGGCTTCGGACTTCGTCGGCGTGCCCCTCACCGGAGATTTCGGCCTGGATCGCGACGCCATGTCCACGGCCATAGAGCGGCACCGCCCCGGGGTCGTATTCATCGCCTATCCCAACAACCCGACCGGCAACCTGTTCGACGAAAAGACCATCCGCCGGGTCATCGAGGCGGTGCCCGGGCTGGTGGTGATCGATGAGGCTTATCACGCCTTTGCCGGGCGGTCGCTCATGGGCTGGGTGGACGAATACCCGAATGTGGTGGTGATGCGCACGGTGTCCAAGCTGGGTCTGGCCGGCTTGCGGCTCGGCTTTGCGGCGGGGGACCCGGCCTGGATCGAGCAACTCGACAAGGTCCGGATGCCGTACAACATCAACGTGCTCACGCAGATGAGCGCGATTTTCGCGCTCGATCACCTGGAGGTGTTCATGGAGCAGGCAGCCAGGATCAAGGCGGAGCGCGGCCGCGTGGCGGCGGGCCTGGCCAGTGCCGGCTATCATTGCTTCCCCAGCGAGACCAACTTCATCCTTTTTCGAGCCGGCCACCACCGTCCCGAGGCCGTCTTCCAGAGCCTGATGGATCAGGGCGTGTTGATCAGGAACCTGTCCGGCTCCGATCCCGCCCTCGCCGGCTGCCTGCGCGCCACCATCGGCACCCCGGAGGAGAACGACCGCTTCCTGGCCGCGTTGCCCCGATCCTGATCGGCTCATCAGCAGAACTTGTGGGCGCTTAAGTAGAGATATCCTCTCGCCAAGAACGCCAAGAACGCCAAGAAGTCAATCAGCCCCGTGTCCCTTGGCGTGCTTGGCGTCTTGGCGAGAGCGCAAGACCAGTGGGTGTCATATCTCCTTTTCAGGAGAATCCAGGAGGGTGCCCGGGAGGCCGGCGCAGACTTTCCCGATAGCTCTTTACGGCCGCGTTTTGGTATATTTCCCGGGGTCTGAATATTCCTATCCCAGCCCCCCAATGTCCTCCAGCCGCGAAGCCAGCGTCGACCGTGCGACCCGGGAAACCCGCATCGCGGTCAAGGTGAACCTGGACGGCTCCGGCACCGGGAGCTTCTCCGCCGGCATCCCCTTCCTCGAGCACATGCTGGACCAGGTGGCCCGGCACGGTTTGATCGACCTCGGGATCGAGGCCGAAGGGGACCTCGAAATCGACGCGCACCACACGGTGGAGGACATCGGCATTACTTTCGGAGAGGCTGTCGCCCGGGCCCTCGGTGACAAGGCGGGCATACAGCGCTATGGCCACGCCTACGTGCCGCTGGACGAAGCCTTGAGTCGCGTGGTGATCGACTTCTCGGGACGTCCCGGCCTCGAATATGCGGTGGTCTTCCCCCGGGCCCGCATCGGCGCGTTCGACGTGGACCTGTTCCGTGAGTTCTTTCAGGGCTTCTGCAACCATGCCCGGGCGACGGTGCACATCGACAACCTGCGGGGTCGCAACGCCCACCATATCGCGGAGACGGTATTCAAGGCCTTCGGGCGCGCGTTGCGCATGGCGGTGGAAATCGACAGCCGGCGCCTCGGTGTCGTGCCGTCCACCAAGGGGTCCTTGTAAGCTTCGAAAGCGTAGCCACCCGAGCCCCGGCGCTTGCCCACCGAATCATGAATCGTATCGCGGTCATTGACCTTGGAACCGGTAACCTGCGTTCCGTGGCCCGGGCGCTCGAGGCCGCGGCCGGGGAGGGCTGCGAGGTGCGGGTGAGTGCCGCCGCCCCGGACGTCCTGCGGGCCGATCGTGTCGTGTTTCCGGGCCAGAGCGCCATCGGCTCCGTCATGGATAGGCTGCGCGGCGACCCGGCGCTGCTCCAGGCGCTGCTGAGGGCGCTCGAGGCCAAGCCGTTTCTGGGCATCTGTATCGGCCTCCAGGCGCTCTACGCCCACAGCTCCGAGGACGACGGCGTGCAGGGCCTCGATATTCTGGGCGGCGACGTACGCCACTTTCTGGAAGCAGGCGGTACGGACGGCGCGCTGATTGATCCGGTGAGCGGCCGCAGGTTGAAAATCCCGCACATGGGCTGGAACACCGTTCTTCAGAACAGTGAACAGAAAGGTGACCAGGAAGGTGGCGGGAAGGACGGGCAGGCAGGCGGTCACCCTCTGTGGCGTGGTATCCCGCAGGATGCGTGGTTCTATTTCGTGCACAGCTACTGCGCGATCGCGGACGAGCCCGGCGAGGTATACGGCACCACGCGCTACGGCGTGAATTTCGCGGCGGCGGCCGGCAGGGCCAATGTATTCGCGGTCCAGTTCCATCCCGAGAAGAGCCAGCGCAACGGCCTGGCACTGCTGGGCAACTTCATTCGCTGGGACGGCGCTTCCTGATCGCGGGCAGATTCTTTTCAACAACTACTACCACCGAAGGTCCTGGGCGTTCGATGTTACTGATTCCGGCAATAGATATTCAGGAGGGCAAATGTGTCCGCCTGAGGCAGGGCAGAATGGACGACGTGACGATATATGAGGATGACCCGGTCGTCGCCGCGCGGCGGTGGGTCGACGCCGGAGCGCGGCGCCTGCACGTCGTCGATCTGGACGGCGCGGCCGCGGGCCGGCCGGTGAACGCCGGTGTCGTGCACCGTATCGCGGAGACGTTCCCCGAGACACCGGTCCAGGTCGGCGGGGGGATCCGCAGCGAGCAGGCCATAGAGACGTACCTGGAGGCCGGCGTTCAATACGTTATTCTCGGCACCAAGGCGGTGAACGAGCCGCATTTCGTCAGCGACATGTGCCTGGAGTTCCCCAGCCATATCATCGTTGCCCTGGACGCCAGGGACGGCAAGCTGGCGGTGGAAGGCTGGTCGAAGCTGGCCAAGCACGATGTCATCGATCTGGCCCGGAAGCTGGAGAGCGACGGCGTCGAGGCGATCATCTACACGGATATCTCCCGTGACGGCATGCTGAGCGGCGCCAATATCGAGGCCACGCGCCGTCTCGCGGAGTCTGTGCGCGTCCCGGTTTTCGCGTCGGGGGGGATCGCCAGTCTCGATGACGTCCGGCGGCTGCTCGATCTCGGAGACTTCGGCGTGGAGGGCGCAATCACCGGCCGGGCCATCTACGATGGCTCCCTGGACTTCGCCGCCGCTCTCAAAGTGATCGCGGAATACGGGAGCTGAGCGGTGGCGTTGGCGACGCGGGTGATCCCATGCCTGGACGTGGACGAGGGCCGCGTGGTCAAGGGCGTGCGCTTCGTGGACATACGCGACGCCGGGGATCCGGTGGAGGTCGCCAGGCGATATGACGAGCAGGGCGCCGATGAGATCGCGTTCCTGGACATCACCGCCAGCTCGGACGATCGCGACACGCTCGTGCGGGTGGTCGAGGGCGTCGCCGAGCAGGTGTTCATTCCCCTGACGGTCGGCGGCGGCATTCGCAGCATCGAGGATATTCGACGCATGCTGTCGGCGGGTGCGGACAAGGTGTCCATCAACACCGCCGCGGTCGCTGACCCCGACCTGATTCGTCAGGCGGGCAAGCGATTCGGCGCCCAGTGCATCGTCGTGGCCATCGACGCCAAACAGGTGGCGGACGGCGCGGACCCCCGCTGGGAGGTCTTCACCCACGGCGGCCGGCGCGCCACCGGTCTGGACGCGATCGAGTGGGCGGCGCGGATGTCTGAATGCGGCGCAGGCGAGATACTGTTGACGAGCATGGACCGGGACGGCACCCGGGACGGGTTCGACCTGGCGTTGACACGCGCGGTGTCCACGGTGGTGCCGGTCCCGGTGATCGCCAGCGGCGGCGTCGGGTGTCTCGAGCACCTCGCCGAAGGCGTCATCGAGGGCCGCGCCGATGCGGTGCTGGCGGCCTCGATCTTTCACTTTGGCGAGTACACGGTACGCCAGGCCAAGGAGCACATGGCGGCGCGTGGGGTTGTGGTGAGGCTGTAGGCCGCGCGGACGCTCAAATACTCGCGCGCTATCGTGTACACTGCGCGTCTCACGATTCCCGGCACGGAGTACCCGGCAAACACCCAGCAGGTTCGATGAACGATGACGAGCATGACCGAAGACTGGCTGGACGCCGTTCGCTGGAACGAGGAAGGCCTCGTTCCAGCCGTCGCCCAGGACGCGACCAGCGGCAGGCTGCTGATGCTCGCGTGGATGAACCGCGATGCGCTGCGCCTGACCGCCGACACGGGTCGCGCGGTGTATTGGTCGAGGTCCCGGAGCAGGTTGTGGCACAAGGGTGAGCGGTCGGGACACTATCAGTGCGTCAGGGAGCTGCGACTGGACTGCGACAACGACGCAATCCTGGTCCGTGTCGACCAGGCCGGGGGTATCGCCTGCCACACTGGACGGCCGAGCTGTTTCTACCAGACCCTGGAGGGCGGGCGCTGGCACGCCGCCGAGCCGCCTCTAGAGGATCCGGGGGAAATCTATGGATGACAGGCAGTGCCGCCGGACGTGGTTTCTCGGCTCGGAAGACGGTCCCGGGCGGCCGGTTTGCCCGGTATTCCGGGGCTGAAACCGGGTGAGACGGCTGCGCCGACGCAATACTGGTGGTGGATGACCCCGTGACGGGTATAGACTTGAACGACTTGGCGGCGGTGTTGGAGCGGCGCAAGGAGGCGGATCCCGACTCCTCTTACGTGGCGAAGCTTTACCAGGGGGGCCTGGAGGCCATCTTGAAGAAGATCGCCGAGGAATCGTGCGAAGTGGTGATGGCGGCCAAGGACGGCGACCGCGAGCATCTTGTTTATGAGACCGCCGATCTGTGGTTTCATACCTTGATCCTGCTGTCCCACGAGGGTCTGGGACCCCGCGACGTGTTGGTGGAGCTGGCGCGCAGATTCGGAACCTCGGGACTCGAGGAGAAAGCCGCGCGCGGCGGACGAGAGGGGTCCTGAGCGGCCCCCTCTTTTCAATTCGAGGGCACCGTTTATTCAATCGCTTATTTATTGGTGACGTTTTAGGAGAAGATTATGGGTCTAGGTGGCATTAGTATCTGGCAGTTGTTGATCATCCTGGTGATTGTTCTGGTGTTGTTCGGCACCAAGAAGCTCCGCAACATCGGCAGCGACCTGGGTGGTGCGATCAAGAACTTCAAGAAGTCCATGAACGAAGAAGAGGACGAGGACGACAACCCGGACGAGGAGGCTGTGGAAAGCCCCAGCATCGAGAACAAGAGCGAAACGCGCAAAGAGGCGCAAAGCAGCGGCGGCGCCGGTTCCGGAAACGGGGCGGCGAAGCAGAAGCAGTCCTAAAGACAAGCCCTCAAAGCATTACCCACCCTCATGTTCGATATCGGTTTTTTCGAGCTGTGCGTCATCGGTATCGTGGCGCTGCTCGTGCTTGGGCCGGAGCGTCTGCCGCGGGCGGCGAGGACGGCCGGCATGTGGGTTGGTCGGGCGAAGCGCATGATCGCGCAGGTGAAACGGGACATCGACGAAGAGCTGCGGCAGGAAGAGCTCAAGGAGCTCAACGAGCTGCGCGATGCGAAGGAAACCCTGTCCAAGACCAGGGAAAGCATCAGTTCATTCAGAGAAGAGCTCAACAAACAGATCGATTCACAGCCTGACAACAGCGGCGAATCCAAGGCGACGTCGTCCGAGACTCCTTCGGACGCCAAGCCCAAGGACGCCGACTAGACCCGTCGGGCTACCAACCCTGGCCGTACCCCCATGGCTGACCCGGACGACGACGAAAACAAGGAGTCATTCATTTCTCATCTGGTGGAGCTGCGCGACCGCCTGTTGCGCTGTCTGCTGGTGATGCTGATCCTGATTCTGGCGATGGCGCCGTTTGCGAACCACCTGTACGAGATCTTCGCTCACCCCTTGATGTCCGTGCTGCCGAAGGGCGACACCATGATCGCGACCCAGCCGCACGCACCGTTCTTCGTGCCGTTGAAGCTGGTCATCTTCCTCGGCGTGATCGCCTCCATGCCCTACATCCTGTACCAGATATGGGCATTCGTCGCGCCGGGGCTGTACGAGAATGAAAAGACCCTGGCCGTGCCACTGCTGGTGTCCAGCACCGTCTTGTTCTATCTCGGCATACTGTTCGCCTACTTCGTCGTATTTCCGCTGATATTCTCGTTCTTCACCAGAGTGGCCCCGCCGGGCGTGGCGGTGATGACCGATATCGACGCCTACCTCAACTTCTGCATGAAGCTGTTCTTCGCCTTCGGGGCGTGCTTCGAAGTGCCCGTGGCCACGGTGATCCTCGTGAAGATCGGCATCATCACGCCGGATGCCCTGGCTCAGAAGCGTCCTTACATCGTGGTGGGGGCGTTCGTCGTCGGTATGCTCATGACGCCTCCGGACATCTTCTCCCAGACCATGCTCGCTCTGCCGATCTGGGCCTTGTTCGAGGCGGGCCTGTGGTTCTCGAGGCGTGTCGAGCGGCGCCCCGTGAGCGAGGAGTCGGAAGGCGGAGACGCCGAGTCTGATCCCGCCGGCAGCAACGACTAGCAGGCTGTTGAAAGACAGCATGCCAGTGCGGGACAGGGATGTCCCGCCGCGAATCAAGCACTGTAAGTGCTTGATTCGGCGTAGCCGAGTAGCGGACATGCGCCGTGCTCGGCGCGTTGAAAAAGGCCAGGATGGCGTTTTTCAACATCCTGTTAGGGGCCCTCCGGGTCATCGGCGCGTCGCCCCCGCCCGACCTGTGCAGGGCCGGGATCGCAGCCCGCCCGTGGGTCGCAATTCATTCCGACAGCGGCGTTCGGGCTGGCACAGACTCTTGCCGACCTGACTCCTAGAACACCTTCTTGTAGGGTGCTACTTCCACTGAATCGTAGACGCCGGCGTGCTTGTAGGGATCCGCATCGGCCCAGGCGCGCGCGTCCTCCAGAGACTCGAACTCCGCGATGATGACGCTGCCGTTGAATCCCGCTTCGCCCGGGTCCTCGCCATCGATCGCCGGTATCGGTCCGGCAGTCAGCAGCCGCCCTTCATCCCGCAGGGCCTGGAGGCGGGCGAGGTGCGCGGTTCGCACCTGTGCGCGCAGGGGCAGGGAATCGGCAACGTCCTTGGCGAGAATCAGGTAGTACATCAGGATTCCTCCTCGTCTTTCTCGTCGGCGAAGTGTTTGGACAATGCCACCATGAGTCCCGCCACGAAAAGGAAGGTCAATATGGTCGTGCCGAAGACCTTGAAGTCCACCCAACGGTCCCGCTGAACCTGGGGGTCGAGACCGGCGCCGTAGAAAAAGGCCACATAGAGATTGAGCGCGCCCATGACCAGCGTGAAGGCCGCGAAGCTCAGGTTGATCTTCTTCCACACCTGGACGGGCAGCTCGAGCTGCGACCCCATGACGTGCTGTATCGCCGGCTTTTCGGAGACGAAGTGGGACACGAAAAGTATGACCGAGAAGGTCCAATACAGGATTGTCGGCTTCCAGCGGATGAAGACATCATTCGCCGTGTAGATGGTCGCGCCGCCGAAAACCAGGATGACGACGAGGTTGATGATGTGCATGACCTCGATCCTGCGCTTCCGGATTCGAAGCCAGACGACCTGGGCGACGACCGCGGCCATCGCGACACCGGTGGCCACGAAGATGCCGCCGGCATGGTAGGCCACGAAGAACAGGATCAGGGGGAAGAGGTCGAAAACGAGTTTCATGGCGTGTCAGGTGCTGCCCGCGAGGACGGGCATGGTACTCCATTACCCGGGTCCGGGATCAAGCCCACCGCTGGTCAATGACAATCGGCGCGGGCAATAATAGTATGATGAGCCCCGTGGACAAGACTCGCCCCCAGGACGTACCGCCCGCGTACATCGTGGTGGAGGGCCCGATCGGGGTCGGCAAGACCAGCCTCGCCCGGCTGCTCGCGGAGGCCTTCCGATCGGAGCTGGTGCTGGAGCAGCCCGGAGAGAACCCCTTCCTGGAGCGGTTTTACTCTGCGCGGCGGCGCTACGCTCTGCCGACCCAGTTGTTCTTTCTTTTCCAGCGGGCGAGACAACTGGAGGGCCTGAAGCAAAAGGATATGTTCGCCCCCAGCCGGGTTGCGGACTTCCTGCTGCAGAAGGACGCGCTGTTCGCACGGGTGAATCTCGATGATGACGAGTTCCGGCTGTACCGTCAGGTATACGACCACCTTGCCCCTGAGATCCCGGTTCCCGACCTCGTGATCTATCTGCAGGCGCCGGTCGAAGTGCTGCGGGAGCGGATCGAACGGCGAGGCGTCGAGTACGAGCGGTCGATGGACCGCGAATACCTGCAGCAGCTCGTGGACGCCTATACCCGGTTCTTCTACCGCTACACGGATACGCCGCTCCTGATCATCAATGCCGCCGAGATCAACTTCGTGGACGTGGAAGGCGACTTGGATACGCTGGTCGAGCGCATCCGGACCACGCGCAGCGGGCGCCACTACTTCAATCCGCTTTCAACCGCCTGATCGGTCATGCGTGAGCTCAATGGCATCGATGAGGTGCGCGAGTGCGTGCGCAGGCTGAGAGCGCGCCATGGCGCCGTCGGGTTCGTACCCACCATGGGAAACCTGCACCAAGGCCATATCGCGCTGGTGGAGTATGCCCATCGCCGATGTCCGGTGGTGGTGGCGAGCATTTACGTCAATCCCCTGCAGTTCGGGGAGAACGAGGATTTCTCGAACTATCCTCGCACCCTCGACCGGGACCGCCAGACGCTGCGGGCTGCGGGAGCCAATGTCCTGTTCCTGCCGGACGAAGCCGTGATGTACCCGCGAGGCACCGGGCAGCAGACACGCGTGGTGGTACCGGGGCTGGCAGACATCCTGGACGGCGAGTTCCGCCCGGGTCACTTTGAAGGGGTGACGACCGTCGTCGCCCGGCTGCTCAACATCGTCGGTCCCGACGTCGCGGTGTTTGGCCGCAAAGACTACCAGCAGCTCGTCATCATCAAGCGCATGGTGGCGGACCTCGCGATGGCGGTGGAGATCGAGGGCATGGAGACGACCCGCGCCGATGACGGACTCGCCCTCAGCTCCCGCAACCAGTATCTCACCGGCGAGGAGAGGGCGGTGGCGCCGGGTCTGTACGCGGTGCTGGAGGACTGCGCCCAGCAAGTGCGGGCCGGCGCCGATATCGACCAGACCTGCCGGCGGGGACTGGAGCAGCTCAAAGAGATGGGATTCCGGCCCGACTACCTCGAGGTGCGCAGGCAAAGCGACCTGCTGCGTCCCGCCGACGGGGACGATGAGCTCGTGGTCCTGGCGGCGGCCCGGCTTGGACGCGCGCGCTTGATCGACAATCTGGAATTCCAACGGTAGACCGCGCGAGATCCCGCCGCCGAGCCCGTGGACTCGTCGTCTCCGCTGAGCCCCGTACGAGCCGGCGAATGGAAGCCGGCCCCGGGCGCGCGACATCCCCCGGTTCGAACGGAGTGATAGAGGAGCGGGGAACAGCCCGCACCCGTAGGAGCGGCTGCAACCGCGGCTCGACCCGCGGCCCAGCCGCTCCTACGACAAGCTCGCCGCGTATGCGGCGGTCATCGGGGCGGGTCCGGGTTGCACCGGGCGGGGACCCGGGGAAGAAATCTCGGCTGCCCTGCGCGCGAGGTTGGCCCGTCGAGTCAACCCCAATGCTTCGTACTCGCCAATCCGCTGGATCTCGAATTCATCCAGAGCCTGATCGAGGGCCAGTGGATCAAACGGCGTACCCGGCGTGAGCAGGCGCGCGTCCGCGTAAAGCTGCAGGCGCAGAGCTTCGGATTCATAGCATTGCATCATGTCGTCCGTTTCGGTTCTACTGAACTTCAAGCTAACGCAACCTGTTTGCAGGCAGATGACGCCCCGACGGCCGTCGAGCGGCTGTAAGCAGTGTTCTATCGGGAACCCCGCACGCGAATCGAGAGGGCGTCGGCGGAAGCCGGAAAATGGACTTGATGCGATAGAGTAGAAAGGGGCGCTAACTATCCATTTTCATTGATATTTTAGACGGTCCTCCCGGAATCCATGGTTGGAACGTGGTACCGAGGGCCGGACTCGAACCGGCACGGTGTCGCCACCACCAGATTTTGAGTCTGGCGCGTCTACCAGTTTCGCCACCTCGGCACGGGGGGCGGAGTTTATAACCAG
>JBAUWJ010000075.1:0-5675 GCA_049583715.1 Arenicellales bacterium
CATACCCTTACCCATATCTCGACGGGGTCTGAGTCGTCAAGGGCTGGACACGCGGACCGGCATCTGGTGAAATTTGGCCTCATCACAAGAAATGGGGCGAGATCAGATGGGCGAGGCGATACCGAGCAAGCTGTGTGGACGGCCATTCGACGGAGCGGACCTGGAGAAGATTTGCGCAGAGATTGTCGCGGCTAAACCGCCGTTGCGTGCGGAGATTGCACGGCGTGTGTGTCGCACGTTGGAGTGGACCGACGCGAGGGGTCGTCCCAAGCTGATGAGCGCGCGGGTCGGGCTGCTGCGGCTGCACCGGGCCGGGCTGATCGAGCTTCCTCCCCCCTTGGGGAGCAACGGCAATGGTCGTCCCTTGAGGCGCGGGCCGGCGCACTGGCCCGAGGAAGTGCCGCTGGTGGGGAGCGTGGAGCAGTTGAACGGTTTGCGCCTCTCGCCGGTGAGCGATCAGGCGGCTTCGCGGCTGTGGAACGGCCTGATCGATCGCTACCATTATCTGGGCTACACGCCCCTGCCCGGGGCGCAGCTGCGCTATCTCATCGAGTCGGATCAGGGACCGCTCGGGGCGCTGGGTTTCGGCGCGGCGGCCTGGAAGGTGGGCGCGCGCGACCGCTGGATCGGCTGGCAGCCTGAGGCACGCGAGGCGTATTTGGGGCGGGTGCTGAACAACGCCCGCTTTCTCCTGTTGCCCTGGGTGCGCGTGAAGAATCTCGCCTCGAAGGTCTTGTCGCTGGCGGCTAGCCGAGTGGTGCACGATTTCCCCGCACGCTACGGTGAGCGGGTGGTGCTGTTGGAGACGTTCGTCGAACAGCCACGCTTTCGCGGCACCTGCTACCGCGCGGCCAACTGGCACTGCCTTGGTGAAACGACCGGGCGCGGCAAACTTGACCGCCACCATCGCGCAACATTGCCAACGAAGGCCATCTATGTCCACCCGCTGAGCGCGGACTTCCGCGCCGCGTTGGGGGTGGTGCAATGAGTACCTTGGCGGCGGAGTTGGCCGAGATCGACTTGGGTGATCGCCGGCTCAATCGGCGTGCCGGCGAGCTGCTGGAGACCTTGGGAGAGAAACCGACATTGAGCATTCCGGGCGCCTGCAACGGGTGGGCCGAGACGCGCGCCGCCTACCGCCTGTTCGACCAGGAGTGTGTAACCCCCAAGGCGGTGCTCACCCCGCATATTGCCTGTACCGAGGCGCGTCTGAGCGAGCACCCGCGGGTGTTGTGCATCGAGGATACCTCGGAGCTGGACTTCACCACCAAGAAGGGCATCGCCGGTCTCGGTCCGCTGAACTACGAGAGCCGTTGGGGGCTGTATCTGCATCCCACCCTGGCCATAACCCCCGAGCGCGTGCCGCTGGGACTGCTCAACTTCCACAGCTTCACGCGCGAACCGGGCAGTTTGGGACAGGACAAGGACGCCAGCCGCGCGCTCGAAGAAAAGGAAAGTGTGCGCTGGGTCGATGGCTTCGCCAAGGTCAACGAACTTGCCGAGCGTCTGCGCGACACGCGCTTGACCTATATCGCCGACCGCGAAGGCGACATCTACGACCTGTTCGTCGAGGCGCCTTGTCCCGCGTCCGGTGCCGACTGGCTGGTGCGTGTGCAACACCAACAGCGCCTGCTGGCCGACGGGCGCAAGCTGCGCTGGGCCCTTGATGCCGCCCCCGTACTCACCGAGGTCACCTTCGATCGCCCGGCCTCTAATGGCCGACGCGCGCGCACCGTTTCCCAACAAGTCAAAGTCGTGCGCGTGACGCTCAAGGCGCCCTCACGGCCCGATCGCACCTTGCCCGACATCACCGTCACCGCGCTGCTCGCCACCGAGATCGACCTGCCCGCCGATGAGGATCCGCTCGATTGGGTGCTGTTGACCAACCTCCCCGTCGATACCTCCGAGCAAGCCATCGAGAAACTGCGGTGGTACCTCTGCAGATGGCAAATTGAAGTTTTTTTTCGCATTCTAAAAAGCGGTTGCCACGTCGAAGACTTGCAGCTGGAAAAACGCGAGCGACTCGAACCCGCTCTGGCGTTCTACATGATCATTGCCTGGCGCGTCCTGTACCTGACGATGCTCGGGCGTCAATGCCCCGAGATGCCGTGTGATACCGTGTTCGCCGACGAAGAATGGAAGGCCGTATACCTGGTCAGCGAGCGCAAACCACCGCCCGATGAACCACCATCTCTCGATACCATGGTACGCATGGTCGCTGGTCTCGGCGGCTTCCTCAACCGCAAACGCGACGGATTCCCCGGTCCTCAAACGATATGGATTGGTCTACAACGGGCGGCCGATTTCGTGCTGGCACTCGATGCACAACGAGATGTCGGGGAGACTTATGGGTAATGGTATGCGCATCAGGGACCTCGCAAACCTTTGGCTCCCATTAACCATAAGATATGATGGATGGATGTTCCTCAGCGCAAAGAAAAAGATAACAGATGTCGCTATGGGGCGAAATGGCATGTGGTGTCAAGTCGCTAAGCTCATGAGGGAATCCAGGCTAGACATGAACGCCAGACTGGCGTTGCTCTGAGCGAAACGGCAGCTGGTGACACGAGTGCTTGTTCTACCGCTATCAGTAGAAGCAACGACTTGCATCAAAGCCACCGTATTGCGGTCTCCAGTATGGATATATAATAGACAGGGGCCGATAGGGCGTGGTCGGGTAAGGCTTGAGGTTACATCTTGTGTGATGCGGGTAGGGCGCAAGACCCGGAAGCCGCATTGCGCTGCTTGGGGCTCCCGCCGCGGACTCAGTCGACGGCCTCTTGCATGGATTTGGCGGCCGATGAGCGACTCGCGTTACGGCCGTGCTCGGCAAGAATCGCGTCGAGTGTATTGGCGGAGAGGGGCTTGACCACGTAGTCGTCGAACGCTGCCTCCCGGGGGAGCCGCTCCGCGTCTGGCTCGTACCCCGATAGTGCCACCAGCGCCGCCTCCGTGAGGCCCGCTTCCAGGCGGAGGCGGCGGGCCAGCTCGCGCCCGCCCATGCCGGGAAGCCCTATGTCCACGAAGACCAGGTCTGGCCGAAAGCCCTGCACGATCTGGAGTGCTTCCGGTCCGCTGTACGCAGTCCGCGGTTCACAGCCGCGTGCTGTGAGCAGCCTGGCGAGGCTGTCCGCCAGGAGTCGGTTATCGTCGATCACCAGCACGCGAAGGCGCGCCGAGGGCCGGCGCTCGGCTTCTTTCGGTGGACCTTCGGGGCGCGCCCTGTACGGTTCCAGTGCCGGCACGCGAACGACGAACTCGGCGCCTTGGCCGACACCGTCGCTGTATGCCTGGACGTTTCCCCCGTGCAGCTTGACCAGACGCCGCACCAGGCTGAGACCGATCCCGAGTCCCCCACGGGAGCGGTCCTCGCAGCCTCCGACCTGATAGAAATCATCGAATATCCGGCCCAGCGCATCGCGGGGGATGCCGACCCCGGTGTCGCGCACCCAAATCGTGGCATCGCCTCCCTCCCGGGCCACTCGCACGCTGATCCGCCCGCCTTCATCTGTGTACTTGGAGGCATTGGCCAAGAGGTTACCCACGACCTGAGCCATGCGGGTGGGATCCGCCTCGATCCACAGGTGTTTGTCCGGCAGCTCGACATCGAGGAGTTGATGGTGCGCCTCCACGCCGGCCCGCGTGGTCTCAACGGCTCGGTTGACGATCGCGGCCAGGTCCGTGCGCTCCTTTCGCATGCGTATCTTGCCCAAGGCGACCCCCGAGACGTCCGAGAGCTCTTCCACCAGCCGCGTCATATGACGCACCTGGCGGTCGATGAGATTGGCGGCCTCCTGCACCTGGGGATCGGTCGGTTCCGTGAAGGTCAGAAGCTGTGCCGCGTTCCCGACGGACGCCAGCGGATTGCGCAGCTCGTGCGCGAGCACGGCGAGGAAGCGGTCCTTCCGACGGTCCGCTTCCCGCAGGGCCTCCTCGAGCTGCTTCCGCTCGTCGATGTCGAGGCAGTTCCCGAACCACTTGACGATGTGCTCCTGCTCGTCGCGCAGCGGCAGGGCTCGCCCCAGACACCAGCGATAGCTCCCGTCCCTCGACAGAAAGCGGTACTCGCACTCGAATGGCTCTCCGCTCGCCATCGAATGCATCCAACGCTCCGTTGAACATCGTCTGTCGTCCGGGTGGAGGGCGGCCACCCACTTCAAGCCCCGCGCCTCCGCCGCGGACTTGCCGGTGAAATCGTTCCAGCGCTGGTTGACGTAATCGCACCGTCCATCGGGATCGCTCGTCCAGACAATGTCCGGCACCGAGTCGGCGAGGGCCCGGAAGCGCCGCTCGCTCTCGCGCACTGCGCCTTCGGCCTTGCGACGCCGGATGGCGGTCGCGAGGACGTTAGCCATGTCTTGGACGAAGTGTGCGTCCTCGGCGGCCGTGAAGGCCCGATGGGCGGTGGTGTGTACCCCCATGACGCCGAATGGACGGTTCGGCTGGTCTGGGATGATGACACTGATCCCGCTGACGACGCCGTGCTGCCGAAGCAGCTCAGGCCCCTTGAACCGGCCCTCCTTGCGCAAGTCGTCCACGATCACGGGCTCGTGGGTCATCAAGTCCCCCGCGACCAGGGGTTTGCTGGCCTTCAACGTGTAGCCGGCCTGGGAGTCGAGCTCCGCGCTGACGATGGCCGTGCCGACCAGCCCCTCGGCCCAACCGACGCCCGCGCGCAGCCGCAGTCCGCTTCCGTCCGGCAACAGCTCCAGCACCTTGACCAGCGGGACCGCCAGCGCCTGAGCGGTGAGGTGTACCGCCCGATCCAGCAGGGCATCGCTATCCAAGTCTGTGAGTGCTGCCAGGCGCAGCTCCCCAATGGCCGCCTCTCGACGCGACTGTGCCTGGGCACGCAGTTCCGACTCGCGACGTTCTGAGAGTCTCCGCACGAAGAGGAAAAATGCCAGGCACACCGCGCCGATGCCGAGTAGGGTTCCAGCTACACTGATGTAGACCTTCGAGTGGAGGCTGCGCGCTGAGTCCGCCGCGCGTATGCCCAGGAGGACGGCCTCCGCCGCCTTGATCGCCTCGATCTGATCCCGTATCTGGTCCATCAGCGCCTCCCCCTCGTCTGTACCGACCCTTTGTTGAGCCGTCGCAAACCCGTGCTGTTGCCGCGTGGCGACATTCTGCTGCAACCGTTCCAGTCTGGCCCTGACCAGCGTCCGCAGAGACTTGGCGCGGGCCTGCAGGGGGGCGGTGTCGGCCGTCAGCTCCACGAGGCGGCGGGTCTGATCCTCCGTGTGCGCGGCGGCGGCCTGATAGGTCTGCAGATACTGCGGGTCCGCGGTGAGCAAGAACCCGCGTTGGCCCACCTCGGCCTGGGTGATGGTTGCGCGGACCTCGGCGAGGGTTTCGAGGACGTAGCGGGTGTGGATCACCCAGTCCTCGTTCTCGACCAGCCGGTTGGTGGTCCACTGGGAGACCCCGGCGGCTGCAAGCAACAGCGCGATTGTCAGCACCGCGCCGACGAGCCAAGCTTTCGATTCGGCCCAGCGCATCTGTCCCCTCCCTTGTGGGTCACCCAGGACCCCGAAACTCCCCGCGGGAGACGCCAGCAATTCTAAATTTGGCCGATATGCCCGATCCGACGGGAGGCAATCCTAGCCTGCGGCGTCGACGTAAGCCGAAAAGCCATTCGGCACAGACGAGATTCGGTCCCAAATCCGTCTTAC
>JBAUWJ010000076.1:0-8091 GCA_049583715.1 Arenicellales bacterium
ATACGATCGGAAACACGTTGCCGGACGGGGCCCGCGTGGTGGCGATCCAGAAGGGCAGTGTCACCCTCCTCGAGGACGGCAGGCGGGAGAAGGTCAAGATGGTCAATACGCCGCCCGACGAGTCCTCTGCGGCGGGACTCAACAACACCCTCACTCCGCTCACCTATGTCGACGACACCATCGCGCAGCTCGACCGGGCCATCGCCGCGCGCTCCGGGGTGCCCGGGACGCAAGCTCAGGTCAAGGAGCTGCGCCGCCTGCGCGACCGGCTGGACGCGGCCAGGGACCGGCTGGCCCGTAATGACCTGACCGCCCAGGAGAAGGAGCAGCTCAAGTCGCAGATCAGCCAGGATTGGCTCGAGGCGCAGCAGACGCTGGATGCGCTCAGGAACCGGATTCTGGACTCGGGCAAGGGGGGGCTCAGTATCGACCAGCTCCGGGCGACCCAGAACGTGCTGGAAGACTCGACCCTGGAAGCGTTGCGTCAACCCCTGGCGCAGCTCCAGAAGGAGCCAGACCTGCAGGCGCCCATGAAGAACAAGTCGACCAACCTGCTGGACGCGGTGACCGCGCTGCTCGGGTCCTATCCGGACTACCAGGCGCTGGCGGATAAGCTGGACCAGATTCTCAAGGACCAGAAGAAATGAAACCAAGACCGACCAACCGGACCCTGGAGCGGTGCTCGACCGCCTCTTCGGGAAAGCGTCCACCAAGCAGAACGGAGAAGAATGTGCAAAGAATTTTCAAGAACCTGATAGCGGGCTTCGTTCTGGCGGTCTTGGCGGCCGGATGTGCCGCCCACAAACCAAAGCCCTCGAGGACGGAGCTCCAGTCCGCGACCGACAAGCTGGCGACCCAGTCGCAGGTGCTGAACCGTGAGCAGGATGAGATCCTCAGGCGCTTCGAGCACGTCAAGCCTGCCGCGCCCGCCGCCAAGCCGGTTCAGCCCAAGTACGACCCACTCGAGGGGATCCGCGTGACCCTCGACGTGGAGGACACCAGCGTCCACCAGGTGCTGCGCGCGCTGGCCGAGCAGGTCAACCTGGACCTCGTCATCAGCCCGAGCCTCGTGGAGGTGCCTAACCGTATCAGCGTGCACTTCAAGAACGCCGAGGCCTCCCGCGTCCTCAAGCAGGTGCTCCGGATTGCCGACGTTTCCGGCACCATCAAGGACGGCATGCTGATCGTGAACCCGATGGAACAGCATGTGTTCGATCTCGATTTCATGGAAAGCGCGACCACGATGAAGCTCTCTGCCGGCGGCGACGTACTTGGCGCCTCCCGGGGCACACTGGGCGTCGGTCAAGCGTCGGCGATCAGCTCCGGCAATGCCTTGACCGGGGAGTTCAGCCTCCAGGGCTCCAGCGCCCAGGACGTCAATCCGTATGACGCGCTGGAAGACATGCTCAAGCGTCTGATCGGCACCCAGGGAGCGCAGCCGCCTGCATCCAATGTCCAGGCCGCGCGCAGTGTCAAGGAGGTGTCCGCCTTCGCGACGGTCGATACCGCGCGGCAGAGCGATACGCCGATGTACTCCCTGAATCGAATCACCGGCACCTTGTACGTGCGCGCCAGGCCGTCGGTGATGAAGACCGTCACCGAGCTGATCGACCGCTACCGTGAAGTGTTGTCACGGCAGATCCTGATCCAGGCGCAGGTGCTCGAGATAACGCTGAACCACTCGTTCCAGTACGGTGTGGACTGGAATTATTTGAAAAAACGCGTCGCGAGCAATCTCGGACCTACGGGAGCGACGATCGGGGGCGTCAACACCAGCACCCCGAACCTCACCCAGGGCACGCGGTCCGTGACCATTCCGAGCAAGACCCTGGAGGCCCTCGGCAATACGTTCATGGGGCTTAGCTATTTCGGCAACGACTTCGGCATCTCCGTCAATCTGCTCAAGCAGTTCGGTGACGTGACGGTGCTCTCGAACCCGACGCTGCGCACCAAGCATGGTCAGCCGGCGCTCATCAGCGTCGGAACCAGCAACACCTTCGTGTCCGAAGCGGGCAGCACCGTCGTGCCTGCCGGGGTCGGTTCGACGGTGACCCAGAACGTGCAGACGAGCAGCGTCTTCGACGGTCTGATGGTGGGCCTGCTGCCTTTTATCGGCGATGACGGGGAGATCACGCTGATCGTCCACCCCATTCAGAGCAGCGTCGACCCGAAGAGTCTCGAGCTCGTGGACGTCGGCGGCCAGTCCCGGATCAGTCTGCCGAAGGTCGATCTCAAGGAGCTGAGCACCACCATCCGCCTGCACTCGGGCGACATGGTGATCCTGGGCGGTCTCATCGACCGCACCAAGGGCAGCGCCAACAACGGGGTGCCGGGTATTTCCCGGATACCGATCTTCGGCAAGCTGTTCGAATCCTCGAGCCACCAGGCCCAGACCCGCGAGCTGGTGATCGTCCTCAAGGTAACGGAAGTGTGAGTGTCATCTATAAAGCGCTCAGCACGATCGAGGCCGCGGAGCGCGTCAAGCACGCGTATCCGAGCGGTGCCGAGATGGCCGCGGTCCGGCAGCGGGAAAGCCGGCGCCGGTTTCCTCTGGTGCCGGTCGTTGCGGTGGTGTCCGCGGCGTGCGCGGTGGCGGTGGTCGTCACGGCCTCGCCATCCCTTGTTCCGCAGATCGAGGCGATCGTAGGGCACGTCGGGCTTGCGGTCAGCGGCGGCTCGAGTGCGTCGTCCACGATGCCCTCTGGACAGACCACCGCTCGCGATTCCTCGGCGGCGCCGGTGGTGAAGGCGTCGTCTTCCGGCGACGCAGAGGTCGCCACTGGTGCCCGCCAGCTCAGCTCTCACAGGGTGGTCCCGAAGGACACGGCGCCGGCACGGGGTGCCGGTTCGGCGGTCGCGGCGGTGAGCAAGACCCCCACCGTGAAAACCGTGACGCCGACTGCTGCGCCGCAGACCCGGACCGTCGAGGCGAGCGGCGCGAGCGTTCAGTCCCGGCCGACCGCGGCAAAGGCGACGCAACCGATGTCGCATGCTACCGTCAAGACGGCTGCGCGATCGGCGTCGGGCGCGGACATCGCGGCGACGGCAAAGCCCTCACATGCTAACTCCGCACATCCGGTGTCCGGAGGTTCCGCCGCCGGCGGCGCCGCCGCAACCGGCGGGACGAAGCTCGCATCGACCGGCTCGCGCGACTACGTGTTCCAGCCCGCACACTCGATGGGGCAGGGCGCGCGCGCCGTGACACATCCCTCCACGGCGGAGGCCTACGCCATGCGATCCGGCGGCGCGCCGGACGGACAGGCACAGGGCACGGGTCAGGGTCGGCCGCAGGGTGCTACCGGCGGTGGGCAGGAGGTTTCCGTAGTCCGCGACGGCGCGTCCGGTGCCGGGCAGCGCGACGGCGTGAACCTGGTTTCCGTGACCGCCAATAACACGCAGCGGATACGACTGCTGAACTCGGATCTGAGCCAGGCCATCGAAAGGCACGACAAGGACGCAGTCAGTCGCATCCTTTCGCAGATGCAGGAGCTGGTCGGAAAGGACAGTACCTATATGCTCAAGGTGCGCGCTTTCACGCAACTTTCCCTCGGTGGTAACAGTGAGCAGGCCATGGGCCTGCTGCGGCAGGTGTTGGCGCGCAACCCCGATGACCGCGACGCTGCGTTCAACATGGCTATCGCCGAAATCAATCTCGGCAGGGTGGCCGCCGCCAGGGATCGCCTCGAGGTATTGGCCGCATCCCATCCCGGCGACCGGCAGGTCGGTGAGCTCCTGCGGTCGATCGAATGACCGCCCGCTCCCTCGAACAGCGCATGATACGGGTGCAAGTCAGGTGAGCCTCTCCAGTCAAAGCCAGCTTACCCTCGACGACGACAGCCCCATCTCCAGGCGGCCGCTCGCCGACAATGCCGATCACTGCCTGAGATTGCTCGGCCTGCGGCAGAACCCCTTCTCGATGGCGCCCGACATCGTGAACTTCTACTCGCCGCCGCGCGTCGAGGCCATCATCGTGGAAGTGCTGCAGCACGTCGAGACCCGCATGGGCTTTGCGCTGCTTTATGGAGACGTGGGCCTGGGGAAGACGACCCTGAGCCGGCGCATTCTGCTCGAGCTGGACCGTCGCGGCATCCAGACGGCGTTGATCTTCAACACCTTCTTCCAGGGCGCCGAGCTGCTGCGCGAGATCAACCGGGATTTCGGTGTGTCTGTCGAGGAGGAGGGTACGCCCGGACAGATGGCGGCGCTCAACGCCTTCCTCCTGGAGCAGCGGGCCCAGGGCCGCAATTGCGTGATCATCATCGACGACGCGCAGAACCTCACGGTGGAAAGCCTCGAGCTCGTGCGGCAGATCTCCAACATGGAGACCGGCATAGACAAGATCGTGCAGATCATTCTCATCGGGCAGTCGGAGCTCGAGGAGAAGCTCGATCTTCACAGTCTGCGCCAGCTCAAGAGCCGCATCGCATTGAAGCGCGCGTTCCGTCCCTACACCGCCAAGGAGACCGCCACCTACATCCGCACCAAGGTCGCCCGCAGCGGCGAGCGCTTCCTGCTGGAGGTGACGGACTCGGCGATCCGGCGCGTCCACGCGGCGAGCGGGGGCAGCCCGCGGCGCATCAACGTGATCATGGGACGATGCCTCTACGCCGCGGTGGTCAAGAAATCGCTGCGCATCACCCGCAGCGTCGCCGAGATGGCCATCAGGGACGTGGAAGAATCCTTCAATCCTGCCCGGCCGGCCGGCGCGGGCCGCCGGATGATGGCAGCCGCCGCGATCGTGCTGCTGATCGCGGCCCCCTTCCTGGTGTTCGAGCTGACCCGGGAAGGTGTCCCTTCCATGAGCTCATGGCGGGCGCCGCTTCACCGGATCGCCAGTATGTGGCGGGCCTCGGGCGCCGATGCCATTGAGCTGAAGAAAACCGACGGTCGCACACGCGTCGAGCCGGGCGCTTCCCGGGTTTCCGCCTCGAATGTGGCCGCGGCGGACGAGCGGGCTCCGCAAGAACAGGCCTCGGATAGCCGGCCGCTCCGCGTCGCCAGCGCGGCACCAGACAGTGCCGGCGATTCGCCGGACGGTGCACCGGCCGCGGCGGCCACGAGTGTCGCCCCGCGAGCGTCGGGCGATTCGCCCTCGGCATCGGGGGGAGCGGTGTCGACAAAAGGCGATGAGCGAGTGCCGACGGCCGTGGTATCGAACGACGCCCGTGACGAGCGCGAACACAGTGAGGTCACCGCGAAGGCGCACCCCGCGGCAACAGCTTCCAGCGGTGGCGACCGTCGATCTCCCGCGACCAGGGCGGCACCGGGTGCCCCCGGTCGGGCCGAATCGGCGCCGGTAAGCTGGCACATCCGGACCGGATCGGGAGGGCGCGGCGCCGAGGCGGCCGAGGCTGGACGGGCGGTGGGGAGTGCGAACACCGCGCGGGCCGCCGATCTCGTGACGGCGGACGAGCAGAACGGCGCTTCAGCCGCGGGTGCCGACGAGGCGGCACCGTCAGAAAGCGACGGCGGCTCGACAGCGAACGGTCCGCAGGCGCAGGCATCGTCGGCCACGACATCCAAGGTCGTTGACGCGGCTCGAGGATCGCAGGGCAGGGCCGAGGCGCCTGGCGAGAAACGTCCCGATGCGTCCGGGTCGGCTGAATCCAGCACCGCCAGCAAGCCGGCGGCCGTGGTCCAGACGTCCGACGTGGCGTCGGCGGACGCGCAGGAAAGTGTCCCGGTATCGTATTCGGATGATCCGGCCGGTCGGGAGGAGAACGTTGCCGATCCGGCTGCCGGTGCTCCGCAGGAGCAAGGCACCTCGAAGGTTTTCGATGCCGCGAATATCGACGGGCCGGCGGATGGAACGCTCGATGATCCGCTGCCCCACGGACACCGCAGGATCAGCGACGACGCCGGATCCCGGCAGGAGCCCGCCGGCGGCGGGGCAACGGAGCTGGATCCGGCCGTGGTTGGCTTTCTCAGGGCCTACGACCTGACATCCTTCTCGCGCCAGTTTCAGGACGCGTTGAGGGAGCGAAATCTGGGCCCCGTGGCGGACGAGATACTGAACAAGACCGGCCTGCGCCTCGTCGCCCTGCCGGCAGCGGTCGCCGACATCGAGAGCAAGTACGCCACCTTGAGAGCCCCCGCCGACAGCAGCGGGGCCATGCGGTACCTGCTGTTCTGGAAACCCCACGAGTGGCCTCCCGAGAGCTTCTCGGAATCCTTCCAGACCCGGGACGTCTCTGAGCTGCAGAAATCGCTGAGCCAGTTCGGCGCGTACCACTACTACATCGACGGCGTGGCGGGTCCGCGCACGACCTCCGCGTTGAAAGCCTTCCAGCGGGGCACGGGCCTGGAGGTGACGGGGGTGCCGGATGTGGAGACGCTGTTCATGCTGGAGTTTCTCAGTCCATCGCAGACCTCGGGCCTGGCACAGTCCGGCCCGGACCCACGCATCGACTAGCAGCTCGCGACGGAGAAGAGATCGATGATTGAGCGCGCCACGGTGGGTCGATGCAAGACGCGGGGACGGGTCGTGGCCGGAACTGCGGCGACGGATAAGATCGCGAAGGCGTGCGAGGCGCGCTCAGGCGCCGTCGGTTCTTCCATTACAGGCTGCTAAAGGTTGGGAGATGGTGTGTTAGGGTCTGGACTGAGCAAGCCCGTGGACACGCCGCGCAAGCACATCGGCGACATCCTCGTCGCGCGGGGCCTGCTCGAGGATTACCAGCTCCAATACGCCCTCCTGGAGCAGAGCACCACTCAGGCACCACTCGGTGACATCCTGGAAAACTGCGGCTTCGTCAGCCAGTACGACGTCGCCAAGGCCGTCGCCGAGCAGTGGGGCATGGAATTCGTGGACGTGGCCCGCGTGAAGCCGGACGAGGATGCCCTGCGGCTGTTTCGGCGCAACTTCTGCATGCAGCACCAGTTCCTGCCCTGCAAGGTCGCGGGCGATGCGGTGCACGTCATCGCTTCCCGGGGTGACGTCGACCAGCTCACCGATCTCGTCTCGCGCCGCAGCGGCATGCGGGCCGTGCTGTACGTCGGCGAGAAGAACAAGCTGAGCTGGGCGATTCAGTACTACTATTTCTTCCTCGAGAACCCGGTGGAGGCGCAGCTCAAGCGCCAGATCGCCGAGGCCTCCAGCGAAACGCATCCGTCCCTGTCGCTGGAGCCGTTGGTCACCAACCTCTTCCGCCTGGCGGTGAAGAACCGCGCCACCGACATCCACATGCGTCCCACCGGCACCTGCATCATCGTGTCGTTCCGTGTCGACGGCCTGCTGATGCCGGTCTTTGCCCTGAAGCCGAACATGCGGCGCATCATCTCCACCCTCAAGATCCGCGCCCAGATGGACATCGCCGAGCAGCGCCTGCCCCAGGACGGCGCGTTCTCGATCAACATCCTCGACACCGACTACGACATCCGCGCGTCCACCACGGTCTCTCCCGACGGCGAGAACCTGGTGCTGCGCATCCTGCCGCGCAACAGCAATACCGCCGGCTTCGAGGAGCTCGGCTTCCTCAAGGAAGACATCCCGATGCTGAACCGGATGTTCATGCACCCGCACGGGGTCATCCTGCTGACGGGCCCCACGGGCAGCGGCAAGACCACCACCTTGTACGCCGGGGTGAGAGGGCAGGACCTCCTGCGCCGCAACGTCATCACGGTGGAGAACCCGATCGAGTACAAGGTGCCCCTGATCCGCCAGACCGAGGTGAACACCAAGGCCGGCTACACCTTCGCCAGCGCCATCCGTTATTTTCTGCGCCACGACCCCGACATCATCCTCGTCGGAGAGATCCGCGACAGCGAAACCGCGCAAACGGCCCTCGCGGCGGCGGAGACCGGCCACCTGGTGCTCTCCACGCTGCACACCAACAACGTGTTCGGCACCATCCCGCGCCTCAACTCCATGGGCATCACCGACTTCATGATCGCCGACTCGCTGATCGGTGTCGTCAGCCAGCGCCTGGTGCGCCAGCTCTGCGAGAGCTGCAAGGAGAGCTACGCCGCGACGGAGGAGGAGCGCCAGTACCTGCGCGATGCGTCCATCTCGCAGCTCTACCGCAGCCGCGGCTGCCGGCACTGCGCCGGCACCGGCTATTACGGGCGTACGCCGATCTACGAGATCCTGCG
>JBAUWJ010000077.1:0-4653 GCA_049583715.1 Arenicellales bacterium
CCTGCCGCCTTGGGGCCGCTGCCGGACGGGTCAGTGGATGATGTTGTGCTCCGGCCCGAACGGAAAACGGGTGAGGTTCTCCGCCCCGGTATCATGAACGATGAGAATGTCGTGCTCGCGGTATCCACCCGCGCCGTCGAGCCCTTCCGGTATGGTGATCATCGGCTCCATGGACACCACCATGCCCGGCTCGAGTACGGTTTCGACGTCTTCCCGCAGCTCGAGACCCGCTTCGCGGCCGTAGTAATGGCACAATGTGCCGAAACTGTGGCCGTATCCGAAGGTGCGGTACTGCAGCAGGTCGTGCCGCGCGTAGATCTCGTTCAACTCCCGCGCGATCTCCCCGCAAACGGCACCGGGCCTGATCAGCTCGCGGCCGCGGCGATGCACTTCGCAGTTGATCTCCCACAGCGCCAGGTGACGACCGGCGCAGGCACCGAGGAACAGCGTCCGCTCCAGCGCCTGGTAGTACCCGGATATCATGGCAAAGCAGTTGAGGCTCGCGATGTCGCCGGAACGCAGCCGGCGGGTGGTAACGGGGTTGTGGGCACCGTCGGTGTTCAGTCCGGACTGGAACCAGGTCCAGGTATCCATCAGCTCGGTATGGGGATACGCCGCGGCGATCGCGCGGACCATCGCCCGGGTTGAATGCAGCGCGACCTCGTACTCGGGCACGCCTTCGGCGACGGCCTCCACCACCGCCGCGCCGCCCACGTCGCAGATCCTGGCGCCTTGCCGGATCAAGTCCTGCTCTTCGGCGGACTTGATCATGCGCATGCGCATGGCCGCCTCGGAGATGTCCACGAATTCCAGATCCGGAAAGAAGTCGGCCAGCCTGCTTCGACGTTCGAGCGTGACGTAGTCATACTCGATGCCGACACGCCCCCTGGGCGGCAGCAGCCGCTGGAGGGCGCGGAAATAGTTGTCCCGTTGCCAGTCGGTGTACACGATGTTGTCGTTATACGACTGCCGCCAGGGCTGGCCGGCGTCGATGTTGGCGCTCACCGTGGTGTGGCCATCGGGTGTGATCACCAGCCCGTACGGCCGGCCGAAGGCGCAATACACGAAGTCGGCAAAGTAGTTGATGCCGTGGACGGAAGTGAGCAGGACCGCGTCCAGGTTCTCGCGCGCCATATGATTCCGGAGCCTGGACACGCGCGTTCCCATCTCCTGGTCGGAAAAGGTCGGTTTGGCCTTGTTGCCGTTCTTGTACTCGATGACCTGGGGGCGGGCGGCCAGGCCGGCTGCATCGTCGATCACGTTCTCTCGGGTTCCTGGTGTAGAAGTCACGGTATTGCACCGCATCTTCGAACGTGCGTAAACAGTGCTTTTAAGGGTGCTCGCAGCCGAGGGCCTTTCGTACCCGCTCGTAGTTGCGCAGGAGCCTTTTCGGCCAGGATCCTCACCGCCGCGTCGAAATCGGTGCGGTTGTTGATCCGGAAGCCCAGGCGCGAGCCGGAAGGCTTGACGGGCTTTGGTGCGACCGGGGTGCTAAACTAGCTTTCCAGTCGCGCAACTGGATCCAGCAAGATTTTATGGTCACTGATTTACCGTCCACCTGTGGACGACTGGTTGCTATTGGGGGTGCCGAGGACAAGGAGTCCGAGCTCGAAATCCTCTCCCGCGTCTTCTCCCTCGCCCCGGAAGGGCACGACCACGTCACCGTCATCGCCACCGCCAGCGGCATCCCCGAGGAGGTCCTGCCGGTGTACAAGGCCGTGTTCAAGCGGCTGGGCGCCAGGCGTGTGCATACCCTCGGGGTGCGCGACCGCAAGGAGGCCGCCGACCCGCAGAGCCTGCGCCTGGTGGCCCGCAGCGGTGTCATATTCTTTACCGGCGGCGACCAGCTCCGCCTGACCAACGTACTGGGCGGGTCCGACATGCTGGGCGCCATTCGCGAACGGTTCCTGGAGGGCGCCGTGGTGGCCGGCACCAGCGCCGGCGCGGTGGCCCTGTCCAACACGATGATCTACAATGGCGGCGTCACAGACGCGCTGCGCAAGGGCTCGGTGAAGATGAGCTCGGGTCTGGGATTTGTCGATGGCCTCATCATCGACAGTCATTTTCTCGAACGCGGCCGGTTCACGCGCCTGATGGAAGTCGGCGCCACCAACCCGGAACACCTGGGTGTCGGCCTCGGGGAGGACGCAGCGGTCATCATCCACCCCAACCGGATCCTGGAAGTGCTGGGCTCCGGGCACGTCATCCTGGTCGACAGCCGAGACCTGGCAAGCTCCAACGTCGCCGAACTGTCCATGGGAGAAGCCGTCGCCATTGAGAACATCGTCATGCACGCACTGATCAGCGGCCACGGCTTCGACATCGACGAGCGGCGCTACCTGGGGCCGGAGACGATGCAATCGATGGTCAAGGTGCCCGCATGAAGATTCTCGAACACCGCGCCCTGCGCGGTCCGAACTACTACAGCCGTTACCTCTCGATCTTCATGCGGCTGGACATCGAGGAGCTGGAGGAACGCTCCAGCGACCTGGTTCCGAAGATCGTCGACAACCTGAAGGCCGCCATACCGACCATCACCGAGCACCGGTGCACGCTCGGCTATCCCGGCGGCTTCCTCGAACGGGTCGGCCGGGGCACCTGGGCGGGGCACATGGTCGAACACGTGGCCATCGAGCTTCAGAACCTCATCGGCTTTTCCGTCGGCTTCGGCAAGACGCTGGACACCCACGATTCGGGGGTCTACAACGTCGTGTACCGCTACCGGGATGAAGCCTGCGGCCTGGCGGCGGGTGTCGAGGCCGTCGACATCGTCGGGCGCCTCTACAACGGGGAGAAGGTCGATATCCAGCCCGTCATCGACCGGCTGAAGGAAGTGCGCGAGGCCAACATGCTGGGGCCCTCCACCGCCTCCATCGTGGAAGCGGCCAGGAAGCGCGAGATCCCCTACCAGAGGCTGAGCGAGGAGAGCAGCTATATCCAGCTCGGCCACGGCCACCTGCAGCAGCGCTTCCAGGCGACGGTGACCTGGAACAGCAGTTTGATCGGCTATGGCATCGCCGATGACAAGAACTGGACCAAGCAGATCCTGGGTGATGCCGGCATCCCCGTGCCCAGGGGGCAGGTCTGTCATTCCGTCGAGGAAGCGCTGGAGGCTGCGCACTATATCGGCTACCCCGTGGCAGTGAAGCCGCTGGTGGGCAACCACGGGCGCGGTGTCACCACCGACGTCAATGACGACGACAGCCTGCGCGACGCCTACGACGCCGCCCACCATCGGCACGAGACGGTGGTGGTGGAGCAGTACATCAAGGGCGAGGATCACCGCCTCCTGGTAGTGAACGGCAGCCTGGTAGCAGCGGCGCGGCGGCGGCCGGCCCATGTCACCGGCGACGGGGAATCAACGCTGCACGAACTGATCGAGCGGGAAAACCTCGACCCCCGCCGCGGCGTGGGCCACGAGAACCTGCTCACCAGAATCCACCTGGACGAACAGACCCACCGGCTGATCGCCCAGGAAGGGCTGACGCTCGAGAGCGTCATCGAGAAAGACCGCATCGTGTTCCTGAAATCCACCGCCAACCTCAGCACCGGCGGCACCGCCACCGACATCACCGACGACGTCCACCCGGAAGTCCGCTACGCGGCGGAGCGCACGGCGCGACTGATCGGCCTGGACATTATCGGCATCGACCTGTTGGCCGAAACCCTGACCAGGCCGCTGGACCAGCAGTCGGCCGGAGTCGTGGAGGTCAACGCCGGCCCGGGGTTTCGCATGCACCTGTCGCCCACCCATGGCCAGGGCCGCGATGTCGGCAAGCATGTCGTGGACATGCTGTTCCCGGACCCCGAGAACAACGGGCGCATCCCCATTACCGCGGTGACGGGCACCAACGGCAAGACCACCACCGTCAGGTTGATTTCCCATCTGCTGCGGCACGCCGGGCGCAACGTCGGGATGGCCTGCACCGGGGCCATCGAGATCGACAACCATGTCGTGATGCGCGGCGACTACAGCGGTCCCCTGGGCGCCCAGGCGGTGCTGCGCGAGCCCACCGTGGAGCACGCCGTGGTGGAGGTCGCCCGGGGCGGCATCATGCGCCGCGGCCTGGGATTCGACGAATGCGAAGTGGGCGTGCTGCTCAACATCGCCAGCGACCACCTGGGCGAGCGCGACATCCATACACTGGATGACCTGGCCCGGTGCAAGACGGTGGTGGTGGACGCGGTGCGGCCGGGCGGCACGGCGGTGCTGAACGCCGACGACGAGCGGGTGCTCGACGGCGCCCAATGGGCCCGCGGCGACATCATCTATTTCACCATGGACCCCGACTCACGCCCCGTGCACCAGCACGTACGCGAGCACGGCGTGGCCTTCACCGTCCACGACGGCAGTATCGTCATGCGCCAGGGGCACGTGGAGGCCGAAGTGATCCCCGTGGCGGACGTGCCCATTGCCTTCGACGGCCACGCCCCGTTCAACGTCGCCAATGCCATGGCGGCGGCCGCCGCCGGCTACGCCCTGGGCCTCACGCTCGGCGACATCCAGATGGGCCTGCAGACCTTTCACCCGACGCCGGGCCAGAACCCCGGGCGCACCAACCTGGTCGAAGCGGACGGCGTCAAGGTGCTGATCGACTACGGCCACAACGTGCCGGCGCTGGAAGCGCTGGCGGAGCTGGTGAGCAGCCTGCC
>JBAUWJ010000078.1:0-1665 GCA_049583715.1 Arenicellales bacterium
GGCCTGGACTGCGCGACGGTGGTGGCCGCCGATCCGGCGCTGCTCGCCGGCCGCGCCGCCCAGCGCGGCCAAGCGATCGAGTGGCCCATCTACGACCCGGGCTCGCCGCGACCCGTCTCGGTGCTCCCCGTGCCGCTCGCGTGCCCGTCGACCCCCGGCCGTCTCGATCCACGCAACGCCGCCTACGTGCTGGAGACGCTGAAGCGGGCGGTGGCGGGCTGCCTCCAAGGCGAGTTCGACGCCTTGGTGACCGGCCCGGTCAACAAGGGCGCCATCAACGATGCGGGCATCCCGTTCACCGGCCACACCGAGTATCTCGCCGAGCTCACGCACGCACCGATGCCGGTGATGATGCTGGCGGCGGGGGATCTGCGCGTGCCTCTCGTCACCACCCACCTGCCCCTGCGGGAGGTCGCGGCGCATATTACCTTCGAGCGGGTGAAGACGGTGATCGAGATCGTCCACCGCGAGCTCGCCACCCGCTTCGGCATCGCCCGGCCCCGCATCGCCGTGTGCGGTCTCAATCCGCACGCCGGTGAGGGCGGTCATCTGGGCAGGGAAGAGATCGACATCCTCCGGCCGGTCATCGACGAGCTGCTCGACGAAGGCCTTGACCTCGACGGTCCACTGCCGGCCGATACGGTGTTCACGGAGCCGGTCAGCGCAGGCTTCGACGCCATAATCGCCATGTATCACGACCAGGGCCTGCCGGTGCTGAAGCGGGTCGGCTTCGGCCACGCGGTGAACATCACCCTAGGCCTGCCCATCGTCCGCGTCTCCGTGGACCACGGCACGGCCCTGGACAAGGCCGGGAGCGGCGAAGTGGACACCGGCAGCCTGCGGGCCGCCTTCGAGTGCGCGATCGACCTGGCCCGGCGGACGTCAAGGGCACCGTGAGCCGGCCGCCGGTCCTGAAGTCGCTGGGCCAGCACTTCCTGCACCAGCGCAGCGTGATCGACGCCATCGTCCGGCAATTCGATCCCCGCCCCGGGGACGTCGTGGTAGAGATCGGCCCCGGCCGGGGCGCACTGACCGAGGTGATCGCGCCGCGCGTGGCGGCGCTGCACGTCGTCGAGCTGGACCGCATGCTCGCCGACCGGCTTCAGGCCGCGGCAGCGGCAATGTCGAACCTCGTCGTGCATCACCAGGACGCCCTGCGCTTCGACTACTGCAGCGTCGCCACCCGTATCCGCGTCATCGGCAACCTGCCTTACAACATCTCCACCCCTCTTTTGTTCCGGCTCCTCGATCACCTGCGATGCATCGAGGACATGCACCTGATGCTTCAAAAGGAGGTGGCGGACCGCATGCTGGCCGCGCCCGGCAGCCGGATCTACGGCCGCCTGTCGGTCATGGTGCAGCAGCGCTGCCGCGGCGAGCTGGTGCTGAAGGTCGCTCCCGGCGCGTTCACGCCGCCCCCCAAAGTGCAATCGGCAGTGGTGGCCCTGGAACCGGAACGCGAGCCCTCCTGCCCCGTGGCCGATCCGAAGCGTTTCGCGGCGCTCGTGAAACGAGCATTCGCGCACAGGCGCAAGACCCTGCGCAACGCCCTGAAGGGAATGATCGACGAGGACGAGCTCGTGCGCTGCGGCATCTCCCCCGGCTGGCGCGCCGAGCAGGTCTCCGTCGCGCAGTTCGCGCAACTGTCGAACACGACGGCTGCGG
>JBAUWJ010000079.1:0-17826 GCA_049583715.1 Arenicellales bacterium
TGCAAACTCGAAAGAGGACGTATAGGGTGTGACGCCTGCCCGGTGCCGGAAGGTTAAGTGATGGGGTTAGTCTCTTCGGAGGCGAAGCTCTTGATCGAAGCCCCGGTGAACGGCGGCCGTAACTATAACGGTCCTAAGGTTAAGTAACGCTAGCCTTAGTAAAACCGAGCCATATGCGGGAAACTCCTCTAAAACTGTTCGGTACTAATCTGGTTTTAGTGAATTGAACCAGGCAGTAAAAATCTGACAGACACGGGGACGATCCGCAGGAAAGATCTCATCATCGGATCGCCTAGATCTGGTGAGGGGAAATCCTCAGAGACTTTACGTTCGGGAGTTGCCGATGAAGCTTGATGCTCAATGGATTGTTGGATTCGTCGACGGAGAAGGTTGTTTCTATGTGGGGATAAACTCTCATGAAGAAATGACTGCCGGTTATCAAGTGTTGCCGGAATTCACCGTTGTCCAACATCAACGTGATGTGCAAATCCTCCACGCTCTAAAGGCCTATTTTGGATGCGGTGTGGTTCGTTCGAACCATGGCGACCGGATGGCGTATAGGGTTCGAGGAAAGAAACATCTGTTGGAGCGCATCATTCCGTTCTTCATCAAACATCCGCTGAAGACAAGGAAGAACGTGGACTTTCGGAAGTTTCGGAAGATTCTTCTGAAGATGGAAGCGGGTGCTCATCTGACGAGCGAGGGTATCGAAGAAATTCGGTCCATCGCTCAAAAGATGAACAGAGGTGACTTAAGATAAAGTCCGACCTTTCTGGAAACAGTTAGGAGTAATCGAGCGAAATTCCTTGTCGGGTAAGTTCCGACCTGCACGAATGGCGTAACGATGGCCACGCTGTCTCCACCTGGGACTCAGCGAAATTGAACTCGCTGTGAAGATGCAGTGTACCCGCGGCTAGACGGAAAGACCCCGTGAACCTTTACTACAGCTTTGCACTGGACTTTGAACATGTTTGTGTAGGATAGGTGGGAGGCTTTGAAGCGAGGACGCTAGTTCTCGTGGAGCCGACCTTGAAATACCACCCTGATGTGTTCGGGGTTCTAACCGAGGCCCGTTATCCGGGTCCGGGACAGTGTATGGTGGGTAGTTTGACTGGGGCGGTCTCCTCCCAAAGAGTAACGGAGGAGCGCGAAGGTACCCTAAGGACGGTCGGAAATCGTCCGCTTAGTGTAAAGGCACAAGGGTGCTTAACTGCGAGACAGACACGTCGAGCAGGTGCGAAAGCAGGTCTTAGTGATCCGGTGGTTCTGTATGGAAGGGCCATCGCTCAACGGATAAAAGGTACTCCGGGGATAACAGGCTGATACCCCCCAAGAGTTCACATCGACGGGGGTGTTTGGCACCTCGATGTCGGCTCATCACATCCTGGGGCTGTAGCCGGTCCCAAGGGTATGGCTGTTCGCCATTTAAAGTGGTACGCGAGCTGGGTTTAGAACGTCGTGAGACAGTTTGGTCCCTATCTACCGTGGGCGCCGGAGACTTGAGGGAATCTGCTCCTAGTACGAGAGGACCGGAGTGGACGTACCCCTGGTGTTCCAGTTGTCACGCCAGTGGCATTGCTGGGTAGCTATGTACGGACGGGATAACCGCTGAAAGCATCTAAGCGGGAAGCCCCTCCCAAGATTAGGTCTCCCTTCCGGCCACCTTCGGGTGGTCGGTCTCAAGGGTCGTCGTAGACTACGACGTTGATAGGCGGGATGTGGAAGCGTTGTAAGGCGTTAAGCTAACCCGTACTAATTGCCCGTGAGGCTTGACCATATAACACTCAAACAGTTTTGAGAGTGTTGCTGGTAAGAAGCGCATATCTGCGCCTTAAACATACCGAACATGCCTGTGGGTCGGAATTCATTCCGACGTAAGCCTGAATGAGCCAGAAGCTCGACCCGCAAGCAACAAGTTTGCCTGGTGACCATAGCAAGCGGGTACCACCTGATACCATTCCGAACTCAGAAGTGAAACCGCTCAGCGCCGATGATAGTGCGGTATTCGCCGTGTGAAAGTAGGACATTGCCAGGCTATTAACATAGAACCCCAGCCGCGCGAGCGACTGGGGTTTTTTGTTGCTTCGGCAACGACACCGGGATTCGCAAACGGGGGCAGCGTTTGCACGTTCGTGAAGTGCATCCGGCGGCGACGCGTAGAATCCACGATCGTTGGAATTGCGCCCCTTGTGTACAATTCGGTGAGATGAAGCCCTTGCAGCTCCATCTGTGTCTGATCGCGGGGCGCGACAATCGGTACAACTACCTGCGCCATACCGTCGGCCAGGCCTTGCCGGTATTCGATGCTATCCACATCATGGATACCGGCAGTACGGATCGGACGTTCGAGCTCGCGTCCTGGTCGCAGAGGATCAACTTCTTTCACTGGGATCGCTGGGAGCACGGCTGGACCGATGCCTATGACCGGGTTCGGCGGGATGTGCCGACAGGGGCCTGGTTCCTGTACCTGGATTCAGACGAGGCTCCGTCGCAGTATATGCTTGACCACATACGGGCCTCCGTGACGAGGCTGGAGCGGGAGGGATACGGGCAGGCCCGCATACCCAACGTACTGCACGTGGATGGCCGGCGGGTGGGCGATCCGGCCGCTGATCTGCCGCGTACTCCCGAGGAGTTCGAACGCAGGCCATGCTGGACAAAGTCGATCGTTTGCCGGAATGGCCCGTGGTTGACGGTTGATGGTTTCGGGATGCACGCGGGATTCAACAACCGCGAGCAACCCGTGGGGTTCCTTCCCCTCTATTACTGTCATCATAAGCACGGCGCACAGATCGACGCCTCCATAAGCATCGGCTCGCTGGTACTGCCGGAATCTTACGACATTCCCCCGCACACCGACGAAAGTCGGGCCTTGCGTCGCCTGATGGAGCGCCTCGACACCGTCGACCCCGGTCGCGTCGTCGATGTATTGCAGAATGATCCGCCCGCCGATTTTGTCGCGCTGGTGGCCCAATGGGGAAACAGTGACCTTAAGACCTGTCGCCATTGGCATGACTGGTACCGCAACGGATTCTCGGTGGGCGACTATCCTTTGCGGCTGTGCGGTGAGGAATGCTGCCGATACGACCGGAACGTCGCTCCGGATACCACGATCAACGCAGGCTCGGTGCCGGGATTTCTCGGCGACTGGAAACTCGAGGTCGAGGGCGATCAGTATCGGCTTACGTCAACGCGAAACCGGCGCGCGCTCGAGTGCAACGATTCGGCCGCAGCCGTCGCCTCGCAAATTGACGGAAGAGCAGACGTGGCGACGATCGTGAATACCTTCGCGGAGAGCTTTCCCGAATCCGCCGCCGGGATTCGCGATGACACTTTCCAGGTACTGAAGGAATTGACCTCGATTGGTGCTGTGTCGATGACCACCCGGGCTCGTTGGGTGCCGGACGCTACTCGCCGTGCAATCGCAGAGGCAGTAGCACTCGAAACCGCTTACTGGCGCGAACGTGGAGAATGGAGTGAGAAAGCGATGCAAAACCACGCTGAGGAGGCGGGTTGGGTGGTCGCTTCATTCTCGAATGGGACCGTGACGTTCCAGTGGAATGGCAATGAGAGCAACCGGTGCCGGCCGCTCGGACCATACCTGCAATGTATCGCGTTGGAGAACGCGGATATCCAGGGCGTTTTCGTGATCAATCCCCACGATGCCGTTGGCGGCACGAAGGACTATCCCGTCCTGGGGTTTTCCAAGCGTCCCGAGGCCGTTCAGGCGGTGCTGGTGCCCGATCTGTACTTCGTCGCGGGCTACGGGCCGCTGCGCGAAAGAATCCGGAGTGCCGTCGAACGCGTGCAGTGGCAGCACAAGCTGGAGCGAGCGGTCTGGCGCGGAGCACCGACCGGGCAGATCAATGACGAGAGCAACTGGCGCGACAACTTGCGTATTCGCCTGTGCCTGCGTTCACTCGTCAGGCCCCGCCTCATCGACGCCGCCTTGAGCTCTTTCGGGCAATGCAACGACGCCTCGATACAGATGATGCGGGAAGCGGGCCTTGGCATAGATCGACTGCCGGAAGAGAAGCAGATGTTTTACAAGTATCTGATCAATGTCGACGGCAACAGCTCCGCCTGGAGTGCCACGTTCTGGAAGCTGTTGCCCAACTCCCTGATGATCCAGGTCGTGAGCGACCGTCCGGACGACGAGCGCGCGGAACAGCTGCCCGGATTTTCCGGCCACAGGCAGTGGTATCACCACTGGCTGCAGCGTGATCGGCATCTGGTAGCCTGCACGATCGGCGAGCTCGATGACGTGGTCAGGTGGGCGCGGGAGCATGACGACCAGTGCCGCGATATGGCGGAAAACGCCACCGCCTTTGCGGAGCAATATCTGACCGAGGATGCGGGGTCTCAGTACTTCATCGAGATCTTGCGCGCCCTCGGTCGAATCAGACGCAGACCGAGCACCACGCCCCCCCGGTATGCGTAGCGACACGTCCGCTGAGTGCTGGAGCACGGGTCCAACTGAGGGTCCGCAGGCCCGTGGGGAAGCGAATCGGGCTGCCGGTGCTTCCGGCAGCATGAGTCCGGGGAGCCGGGACATCGAGAGGGGACCGCCGAAGGGGCCGGCGCCGCGTTTCCGGGCAGCCCGGTTCCTCGTGGCGATGGCGCGGGAAAACGCCCGCATGCTGACTGCGATCGCGATATCCGGCGCCCTCCACGCCGGCCTGTTCGTGGCAGGAGCGGGCTTGGATGCGCGGTTGTTTGCCGGACTCGAAAATGTGACACGAGCCCGCCTGCTGACCGTGTCGATTGCTCCCGCGGCCGCGCCCCCGCAAGCTCCCGCGTCCTCACAGGCTGCAGGAACCGCCGCGCCGCGAGCCGCCACCGAATCTCCGACACCTGAAGGCCGGCCGGACATGCAGCACGAAGGGGCTGACGCGACCCCGGCCCGGCCGCCGTCCACGCAGCCGACCCGCATCCGCGCGAAACCGCGCCTCTCGCGTCGCACTGCCGACGAGCCTGCGCTCGAAACGAGCGACAGGTCACCGACGCGCCTTGCCCGCTCCGAGCCGACGAACAACACGCGGACCACCGAGAGACGCCGAGCCCGTGGCGGGCAAACCCTGGCCCATCGGGAGCCTTCGAAGGGAGAGGCGGACGCCGATGCCTCATCGCGGCACTCGGCTGCTGCCGGCGACACCGGCCGCCAGGCGGAGCGGACTTACCTTTCGGAATTTCTTGAAGCCTTGTCGAGGTACAAGCACTATCCCCAGTCCGCGCGCCTGAGAGGCCAGGAAGGCACGGTCATCGTGGCGCTGATTCTCCGCCGGGACGGCGCCATCGACGACGTGCACGTCGCCGAGCCATCGCGCTTCCCGCTCCTGAATCGAGCGGCGCTGCGCACCGTCCGGCAGCTCGATCGGTTCAAACCCTTTCCCACCGACATGCATCGTGGGAGTTGGGAGCTGACTGTTCCTTTTCAGTACGCGATCAGCGACCGGTGATTTTCGCATCGTGAACCCGACTCTACTACACAAAATTTACTCAAGTCCTTAGGATGGTTGCTGCGCAATTTCCGATGGCGAAGAGATGGGTTACACAACAGTCGCCGGACTTCAGGTATCCGACAATATTCACTCGCTCGTAAACAACGAGATCCTGCCCGGTACGCAGGTTTCTTCCGAGCAGTTCTGGTCCGGATTGGCGCGGATAGTGGAGTCATTCGCGCCGAGAAATCGAGCCTTGCTGGAGAGACGGAACCGCCTGCAGGAAGAGATCGACGCCTGGATGACGGAGCGTGCGGGCTCGCCATTGGATATCTCTGCGCAGTATGAATTTCTGAAGTCTATCGGATATCTCGTCGACGAAGGCGCGCCCTTCCGGATAGACGTCGCCAACGTGGACGACGAGATCGCAAAGGTCGCCGGCCCGCAGCTCGTCGTGCCGGTTCAGATCGCCCGTTATGCGCTGAACGCCGCGAATGCCCGCTGGGGGAGCCTCTACGACGCCCTTTACGGCGCCGACGTGATCGGCTCTCCCGACCCGGGTCGCACGGAATACGACCCCGCCCGAGGTGCGCAGGTCATCGAGTACGTCAAGAAGTTTCTGGACCGCGTTGCGCCGTTGGAGCGAGGTTCATTCGAGGACGTGACGGGATTCGCCCTCGCCGGTGGAGACGGCACCGGCTGGCTTCAATTCACTCTTCAGGACGGCACCACGTGCCGTCTGGCGGACCCGGACCAGTTTGCCGGATACAACGGGGCCGCAGACGACCTCGAAGAAGTCATACTGTGCAACAACGGGTTGCACATACGCCTGTTGCTCGACCGGGCCCACCCGATAGGCCGGTCCGATCCGGCCGGCGTGAAGGATATCGTTCTCGAGTCGGCCCTCACCACCATCCAGGATTTCGAGGACTCGGTAGCCGCCGTGGACGCCGAGGACAAGGAGCTCGTCTACCGCAACTGGCTGGGGCTCATGAAGGGCACTCTGGAAGCGACCTTCGACAAAGGCGGCAAGGAGCGAACCCGGCGCCTGAACGGCGATATGGGTTACCGCGCCCCGGACGGAACGCCGGCCACTCTGCACGGTCGCAGCGTGATGTTCGTTCGCAATGTCGGTTTGCACATGTACACGGACTGCGTGAGGGACGCCAACAGCGAGGACATCCCGGAAGGCATTCTCGACGCGATGGTCTCCTGCCTCGCCGCCAAGCACGACCTGCTCGGCGACACGACCCTCAGAAACAGCCCCAGCGGCAGTGTCTACATCGTCAAACCGAAGCTGCACGGGCCGGAGGAAGTCGCGTTCACCGTGGAATTGTTTGACGCTGTCGAGCAAGCGCTCGGACTGGAACCGGGTACGATCAAGATCGGCATCATGGACGAGGAGCGCCGCACCACGGTGAACCTCAAAGAGTGCATCCGGGCCGCCCGCAGCCGCGTGGTGTTCATCAACACGGGGTTCCTGGACCGGACCGGGGACGAGATCCATACCGTCATGAAGGCGGGCGCCGTCATACCCAAGCCGGAGATCAAGAATGCGGTCTGGATGTCGGCCTACGAGGACTGGAATGTGGACATCGGCATCGAGACGGGCTTCCCCGGTCACGGACAGATCGGGAAGGGGATGTGGCCTATGCCCGACTCTATGAAGGCCATGGTCGACACGAAGGCGGCGCATCCCCAGGCCGGGGCGAGCACCGCCTGGGTGCCGTCGCCCACCGCGGCTACGCTGCACGCCATGCACTATCACGAGGTCGATGTCGCCGGGCGCCAGCGGGAGCTCGCATCCCGCCCCCGCGCGAATATCCTCGACCTGTTGACCCCGCCGTTGCTGGGCGACCGCCGGCTCAGCGAGTCCGAGATCAGGAAAGAGCTCGACAACAACGCACAGGGCATACTCGGCTATGTGGTGCGCTGGGTGGGCGAGGGGATCGGCTGTTCCAAGGTGCCCGATGTCCACAACGTCAATTTGATGGAAGATCGCGCCACCCTGCGTATATCGAGCCAGCATATCGCGAACTGGCTCGAGCACGGCATCGTCACCCGCGACCAGGTCGTGTCCACCATGAAGCGCATGGCGGAGATCGTGGACCGGCAGAATGCCGGCGACCCCGCCTATCAGCCCATGGCGCCGGATTTCGACAAGAGTATCGAGTTCAACGCCGCCCTGGACCTGGTATTCCTCGGTGCAGCCGAGCCGAACGGCTACACCGAGAGCGTCCTTCATGCCCGGCGGCTGGAGAAGAAGCGAAGCGTGGTGGCCCAGGCGGTGAACGCGTAGGATCGTCGCCGCGATCGTCGCACCTGCGAACTCCTGGACCCATGGATCTCAAGCAATATATCCGAACCATCCCGGACTTCCCCAAGCCGGGCATCCAGTTCCGTGACATCACGACTTTGCTCGGTGACTCCGGGGCCTTCAGCCACACGATCGACCGCCTGGTGGAGCGATATGAGCCGGCCGGCGCGGGCGCCATTGTCGGCATCGAGTCGCGGGGCTTCATCTTCGGTGCAGCGCTCGCCGCCCGGCTCGATTTGCCCTTCGTCCCGATCCGCAAGGAAGGCAAGCTTCCTTACACCACCATGCGACAGGAATATGCCCTGGAGTACGGACAGGGCGTCGTGGAGATTCACCACGATGCGCTGCACCAGGGCCAGCGGATCCTGCTGGTGGACGACCTGCTCGCCACCGGAGGCACGCTGCTGGCCTGCGCCAAGCTGGTGGAGCTCCTTGGGGCCGAAGTCATCGAGTGCGCGGTCGTCATCGAGCTGCCGGACCTGGGCGGTCGCGAGCGCCTGCGGGGCTACGAGGTGTTCTCGATGGTGAGCTTCGAGGGGGATTGAGGAAAGCCGGTCTGCCCAGGGGCGCCAGATTCAGTGGTCTCACATCTCACAGCGTCGCCGCCAGGTGGTCGTATATCTTTGCCCTGAGAAAATTGAAGCCGAGCGGCGTCATGGCCATGAAGGACTCGCGATGGCCGTAGTTCATGGCGATTCGCTCGGGTCTCCCCAGGGCCATCCACCAATCGTCGCGGGCTTTCCGGGGGATGCAGTCGTCTTTGGCGGCGGTCACGATTAACACACTCGCTGGATTCACACGGTCCGGGTAGTCGGACGGATCCAGGCCCTGGAACAGGGCCGCGACAGTCTTCTCGTATGTCTGCAGGCTCAGCCCGAGATTGTGCATGACGGCGTTTCTCGCATCGGCCTCGTTGCCCTGACAGTGGGCCATGATGGAGGCGATGTCGGCGCCCCCCATGACCAGTGCGCTGGACTTGATCCGTGGATCGCTCTCCACCACCATCGTGCCGGCGATGGCGCTGACGCTGAACCCGACAAGCCCGATGCGATTCCCCGCGATTTCATGCCGGGTCTGCGCCCAGTCGATCAGGCGGCGCACATCTATGACGGAGTGCCGGAATCTTTGAGCGTAGTCGGCGACGTTGGCCGCGAATTCCTGCACGGTGCCGGAATGCGCGATCTTCTTCCACGTCATGAGGCGGTTGTCTCCCTCCAGCCGCAGCACATTCATTTTTCCGTCGCTTCGCTTCAGGATCGCGTAGGTCATCCTGGTGGAGGGGTACTCCGACACTCCCCACACCGGAAGGACGATTACCAGCGGTTTCTTCCCCGGCAGACCGCTGTAGTAGTAGGTGCCGGTCACGAGATTTCCGGCCTGACCGTTCTCGTAGCTCGCGGGCATTGAAAAGCGCCGGGTGCCGTATCCGTACAGGCGCCGCCCCGGTTGACCCAGGGCGACGTCTGCCGGGGTGGGCTTGTACTGGAATTCCTGCAACGGCCGAGTGTTCCGCACCTGGATCAGGTGGGGCCGGAGCGGGTAGTACTCGTGGGACGTGCAGCCCGCCGCGCCGGCCGGGATCAATACGCCGAGGACGGCGGCGCGGCGCCACGCTTTGTTCACGGCCGCTATCGAGTGTACGTAACCGGCGGGTCGGGAGCGAATGGACCTTCCACGCGCGGACCCCTGGTCCAGGCGAGCAGGGCTTTCAAGGGATGGGAGAAGGTGTCGTCAACCGCCGTGCCTTCGTAGCCGCAATGCGCCATGCAGTTGTTGCATTTTGGATTTCGCCCGACTCCGTAGCTCTCCCAGGCGGTGTCTTCCATCAGCTCTTTGAAAGACGAGGCGTAACCTTCGCCCACCAGGAGATAACAGGGCTTCTGCCAACCGAATATGTTGTACGTGGGATTGCTCCAGGGCGTGCACTGATAGCCCTGGTTTCCCGCCAGGAAATCGAGAAACAGGCTGGAGTGGTTGAAGCGCCAGCGGCGCCGACTGTGCTCGCCGCGCCTGAAAATATTCCGGAACAGCTCCTTGCTCTCCCTCCGGCCCAGGAAGACGTCCTGCTTGGGCGCGAACTCATAGCTGTATCCCGGCGAGACGGTGATGCCTTCTATCCCGAGCTCCATCGCCTGGTCGAAGAACTCGGCCACTTCGTCGGGGTTCTCGCCGTTGAACAGGGTGCAGTTGACCGTTACACGGAATCCCCTGCCGCGAGCGAGCTCTATGGCGGCGACCGCCTTGTCGAAAACCCCTTCCTGGCAGACGGATTCATCATGGCGCTCGCGGTTGCCGTCCAGGTGAATGGAGAACGTCAGGTACTTGGACGGCGAATAATCATCGATGCGCTTGGAGAGGAGCAGCGCGTTCGTGCACAGGTAGACGAACTTCTTGCGCGCCACGATGCCCTCCACGATCTGCGGCATTTCTTTGTGAATCAGGGGCTCTCCACCGGGTATGGAGACCACCGGCGCCCCGCACTCGTCCACCGCCTTCAAGGCGTCCTCGACGGAAAGCCGTTTTTGAAGAATATGCTTCGGATAATCGATCTTGCCGCAGCCCGCGCAGGCGAGGTTGCATTGAAACAGCGGTTCGAGCATCAGCACCAGCGGATATCGCCGATTGCCGCGCAGTCGCTGCTTCACGAGATATTTGCCGACGCGATACTGCTGTATCAGCGGTACACCCATCGTACTTCTCCGTTCGTCGTGGATCAGGCGCTCTCCGGCACGGAGGCGAGCTTGCTCAGCTCGTCTCCAAATTCTTCCCGTATCCGCCGCCACTCGAGCTTCATCCAGGGCGTGAACTTGCCGGGCTCCTCGGCGAGCTCCTTGTCGAGCGTTTCCACGGATACGAATCGCCAGTCGGCGATCTCGTTGGCGTTGACGACGACCGGGTCGTCGCTTCTTCCAAGGTAGACCCAGCACAGCTCGTGCTCCGAGCCGGATGCATCGTATTGCGCCTGATACGTGAATTTGAACAGGAACTTCAGCTTGCTGGTCAAGCCGAGCTCCTGGCGCAGGCGGCGGTTCACCGCTTCCGCCATCCTCTCTCCCCTCCGTGGATGGCTGCAGCAGGTATTGGACCAGTACAGGGGCCACAGCCGCTTCTGGGCGCTGCGCCGCTGCAGCAGGACCCTGCCCCGGTCATCGAAAATGAACAGCGAGAACGCACGGTGCAGCCGGCCCGGACCGTCGTGGCACTTGTCCTTCGTCAGGTTTCCGATCTCATTGTCCTGCTCGTCCACCAGGATGAGCGGCTCGTCCTCGAAGGATACGACCTCATCGCTGGATGTCGCGAGATTACTCAATCTTCACCTCCATGCCCCGATAGCCCGCGTGCTCCAGGGCCTCGATTACGGCGGCGGCGTTCTCCGGGCACAGGGCGATGATCGAGCCACCGCCTCCGCCGCCGGTCAGCTTTGCGCCCAGCGCGCCGTTGTTGCGCGCAATCTGTATCATCTCCTCGATCTCCCAACTCGACACCTGCAGGGAATTCAGCAGTCCCTGGCACACGTTCATCAGCTCCCCGAGGTGCTCCAGGTCGTAGGTTTGAATGGCCTTGACTCCTTGCTTGGACAAGTCGTCGATACCGTCGAAGATCCGCTCATAGAGCGCCTTGTTTCTCTCCCAGGCGCGGCGCACGCCGGCGACCATTCTTGCCGTCAGGCTCTCCACGCCGCTCATCCCTATAACTATTGTGATCGCCCGGGGCGACTTAAGTTTCTTTATCAGCGGGGGATCGCCCTTCTTGTAGAGCAGCAGCTCGCCGTAGGTCGCCATGGTGTTGTCGATCCCGCTGGGCGTGCCGTGGGCGACTTTCTCGCATTCGTAGGCCAGCTCATTGACCTCCTCGTCCGAGAGCCCCAGCCGGAAGTGCCTGTCGATCGCCCGAATGATGGACACCGCGATCGCCGCCGACCCGCCGAGCCCCATGGCCCTCGGGACGTTGGCGAACACGGTGATGCGCATGGGACGATCCTTGAGGTCCAGCTTGTCCAGGATCAGCGCGAATGGCTGGTCGAAGGATTCCGGATCCCTGGCGTCGGGATGCAGGGTCTGCTCCACTCCCCAGCGCGGGATCATGATCTCGATGCCCTTCTCGATGTCCTCGATCTGCGACTGGATAGCGAGCGGCACCGGCGCTGCAATGGCATGGCGGCCATAGACCACGGCGTGCTCGCCGAGAAGAATGATCTTGCCATGACCTGCGGCAAGGGTGGCCGAATCGCTCGCCGCCGCGACGCCGGCAGCCTCCGGCACGGTCTCCACGCGCACCTGCCGGATGATTTCTCTGGCTTTCCAGACTTTGATGTGGCTGCTCTCGATCAGCCGCTCCACGACGGTGTCGAAGATCTCGGGGGGCGCGCCGGCGGCGGCGGCGACGCTGCGCGCATGCAGGGTCATATGCCCCTGCTGGATCCCCTCCGTCGCCAGGGCGCGCAGCGCGGCAAAGTTCTGGGCCAGTCCCACGGCGCCCATCACCTCGGCAAGCTCGCGGGCCGAGGCCGCGCCGAGCAGCCGCAGGTTCAGGGCCACGGTCGGGTTCGATTCGAGGGGGCCGCCAACGGTGCCGATCTTGATCGGCACCTCCAGCTCGCCGACCAGGTGGCCTTCCTCGCTCTTGAACCAGCGCGACAGCGAAGTGTAGCCGTTTCCCCTGGCGGCGTAAGCGTGGGCCGCGGCTTCCACCGCCCGCCAGTCGTTGCCCGTAGCGAGGGTCACGGCGTCGATGCCGTTCATGATGCCCTTGTTGTGGGTCGCCGCCCGGTAGGGATCCACCGCGGCGAAATCACTCGCGATGACAATGCCGTCCCGCACCTGCTCGCCGTCGAAGCCCTTGCCGCTGAGGTGCTCGACCGGTATCTCACAGCGCGCCCTGACCATGGAGCGGTCGGTGAGGTTGGACAGGATCCGGAGAAACACCTTGCCGTCCGTGATGGTTTCGATCAGCGACGCGATGCCTTCGCACATGGTGTTCACGAGGTTCGCCCCCATCGCGTCGCAAGTGTCCACCAGCAGGTGCACCACGAGCATGTCGCCTTCGCTGCTGGGGCTCGGATGGGTGTGCACCTCGATATCCCGCGCGCCGCCTCCGCGTGCCACCATCTTGGGATGCAGAGAGTTGGCGAGATTGATGATTTCCTGCTTGCGCTGCAGGACGGCGGATTTGGCTTTCGCGGTGTGGCGGACCCCCACCACCTGCACCTGGCCGATGAGAATGGGCTCGGTGCTCTCGGAAAAAAACCCGCCGCAGCTTCGAACGACCTTGGCGGCCGAGCTCAAGGCCGCGACGATGGAGGGTTCCTCGACGACGAGGGGAATCACGAATTCCTTGTCGTTGATGACGAAGTTCAGCGCCAGCCCCACCGGCAGCCCCATCACGCCGATGACGTTCTCTATCATCTTGTCCGCGGTGCGGACGTTGAGCATGTGCTCCCCTCTGAGGAGCGCCATGTAGTCGGCCTTGTTCAGCAGGCCGCGCTCATGCACGGCGCGGACCCGCTCGTTGACGGAAAGGTTGTAGAAGTCCGGTATTCGCGACACTCTTGGATGCATTCTTCAGCTCTCGGACCGGGTCTCGACGCCTTGCCGGTCTATGTTCAGCGATAAACACTTGAAACTGTCTGCGGCGACGGCTGCCTGGAAACCAGCCAGCGCCGCCGCGTCGCACGACAGGCCGACGCCGACATCACCGCCACCCGCGCCGCAGGACTTGTAGACCACCCCGTGGTCCCGTGCGATCTCCCGCAGCCGACGGTGCGGCCTGGACACGATATCCGTGCCGGACGCCTTGCCGAGATCCTCGAGGGCCTCGGCGTAGCTATCCGTCATGCGCAAGAACTCCTCGCTCTCGTTTGCGAGCACGGCCTGAGTCCCTGCTCGCGCCAGCTCCGTCAGGGCCTCCATCGCCCGCCGATACGGCCTCTCGCCTTCCTGCCGCCAGCGGTCGACGCCGGCCAGGAAAGCGCCCGTAGCCGCCTGGCGCCCCGTCCACACGAAGCAAGTCGCCACACCTGCAGGCAGCTCGGCGGTCCGCGCCCGAGGAGCGGGCAGACGCCTGTACTCGATCAGCCCGCCGTGCAGGCTTGCGGCCACATCCAGGCCGCTGCCCCGACGCTCCTGCAGGGCGGAGTGGATCCCTATCAATGTACCTAAATCGGGCGCCCGCGTCCTCTGATGGTGCGCTGCAACATAATAGCTCAGAGCGCTGCACAATGCGACCGTCAGCGCCGCACTGGAGCCGAGACCGAGCTTTACCGGGCCTCCGGCCGCGGATTCCATCAACGACCCGCTGTCGAGCACCAGGTCGAACGACGCTACGGGTTCCACGCCGCTCCATCGGCTGAATTCCCCGATCACGTGCTCGACCAGCGAAAAGTCCCGACTGTCGCCCTCGAAGCGCACCTGGCCTGCCGCTTCGAAATGAAACCGCGCCGTTTCCTCGGTCCATCCAGGCGCCGCCACCGAGCAGTACGGCTTGCCATGTGTTGTCAGAGTCACTCGGACGCGCCGGTCCACGGCCATCACCAGGGCCGGGGCGCCCTCGAGAACCGCGTACTCACCCAGAATCACCACCTTTCCCGGGGCAGAAGTGGTGATCTTCATCCTGCCGGCTCCGTCACCGTCGCGCCAGTCCCCAGGCCACATTCGAGCACCTGCAACACACCGGGCACGGACGCGAGGGCTCCGGCGACCCGTCTCCTGTCCGGCGGCGTGCAGACGGCTTTGACTTGCGGCCCCGCGTCCATGGTGAAGAACACCTGCACACCCTCCGCGCGCAGCGCGCGCAAAGCGTGCAGGCAGGCTACCGAAGCGCTGTTCCAGTAAATCAAGCCCGGATCGGCGCTCAACATCAAGGCATGCATCTTCAGGCAGCTTCTCTCACCGACCCGGGCGAGCCGCTCAAAGTTCCTGTGCACTATCGCGTCGCGGGCCTCGGCAAAGTCCCGGTCCGCCGAGTCCAGCCATGCCTGATAGTAGTCGGAGGTGCGCGCCGTCCGCTCCATGCCCTCGGTAGATCCAACGGCCTTGGCGCTCGCAGCGGTGACTGCGATCACGACGGACAGTGGCCACTGGTCGCCGTCGAGCAGCGGATAGGCGGTTTCCTCGTCCGCCGCCAGGGGCATCTCCACGAAGCCGCCGTAGAGGGAGCGCGCCGCGGAGCCGGAGCTCCTGCGCGCGATTCGCGAAAGCTCGTCCCGCGGCAGATCCAGTCCCAGGGCGCGGTCCGCCGCCACGACCAACGCCGCGAAGCCGGAGGCCGAAGACGCCAGGCCGGCGTGCGTGGGGAAGTTGTTGCGGGTGTCGACGTGCGCGAACAGCCGGCTGCCGGCGCGGGTGCGCATGGCATCCAGGCAGGCGCTCACGCGCGCCGCGGTCTTCGGGTCCGGCCTTCCGTTGAGGGAGAGGGTGTCGGCGTTCAGCGCCGGATCGAAGCCGACCGTGGTCTCGGTGCGCAGGGAGTCCAGGGTGATCGATATCGAGGGCACCGCGGGCCTGTTGCCCGGCAGGTCCTGCTTGCCCCAGTACTTCACCAGCGCGATGTTGGGATGAGCGACGGCTGCGGCTTGCAAGTACGGTACCTGGTGGGTGTTCGATGGGTCGGAGAAGGATCCGGATTGTATCCCACCGCCGCGGGGGCGGAAGCGGCCGTCACGGCCGGGGCTCTTCGCGAGCACAGCTCGCAAGGGCGCTGGCGGCGAGGGACAGGGTCCTGTTGGCGCGCCGGTAGCGCCGCGCCAACCGCGGCAGCAGGAGCCACTGCCGGGGACTGAGCACGAGAGCGGCCGCCAGCGCGGTGCCGCGCAGCGATCCGTTGGCGCCAACGTAGCTCTCGAGACGTTCCGGAAGACGGTCGTGCGCTTCGTCGATGATGCTGCGTATGGCCAGAAACGGCAGCCCGAGCGTTATGCACGCCTCGGCCACGGGACCGCTTTCCATGTCCAGCGCATCGGCGCCGGTGGACGCGAACAGACGGCGCTTTTCGGCCGGCGCCGCGACGATCTGCGTCGAATCGAGGAGCGTTCCGGACCTGATGGTGCAAACGCGCCCGGCCGCCACGCTGAATCGACGACGCCAGTGGGTGTCGCTCGCAAGCCGGGTGCCATGCCGGGTCAGCACTTGCTCGGCCACGTGCAGATCACCGGCCTTGAAACGCGGTGAAAGGGCCCCGGCCGTGCCCCAGCTCACGATCAGGCCGCATCCCTGCTCGTGCAGCTCGCGCACCGCGCTGGCGAGGGCGGGGCCACCCACGCCGCAGCGCCTCACCGTGAACGGCGAACCGCTGCCGAGAGCCCGGGCTTCGAATCCCAGGGCGGTGACGATTCCCACCATGGACATGGGCGCCGGGACGGTGGTTACTGCGTCGGAAAGACGGCGCGGTCGAACTCCTGGTATGTCGATACGTCAGGGGTCAGGGGCAGGCCCCGGGCCGACCAGGCGAAGAGACCACGAATCAGGGCGTTGCTGCGGCACACGGCACTGGTGGTGCGGACGATGTTGCGCACCGTAGCTCGCGAGACCTTGACGTCGGAACCGGTGGCGAAATGCGGGTTATCGTGGATCCTCTGCAGAGTCAGCACCGCGAGAACGAGACTCCACAGGCAGAATCGACGAATGCCGGTCTCCCGCGCGGGTATCAGTAGGGTGTAGGACAAGGCGTTTCGCAGATGGCCATGCGCAACGCCGACCAGCTCGCGCAGTCCCGCCGCGAAGGCGTCCCGATCGCGCCGCGGATCGAGCTCGCTGAGATCGTAGCCGTGAGCCGAAAACACCTCCCGCGGCAGCCAGCACGCGCCCCGCTCCTGGTCTTCCCATACGTCCTTGAGAATGTTGGTCATCTGCAGGCCCTGCCCGAACGAGGCGGACAGATCGAAAAGCTGCTTCTCGCAGCGGGCGATCCGGGGCGAGTAGTCGCAGAAGAGCTCCGTCAACATCTGCCCAACGACCCCCGCCACGTAGTAGCAGTACTGGTCCATCGCCGCCAGGTTGGGCAGACCGTCGCGCCTTGGCCGGCGTTGAAAGGCCGGCATTCCGCGGCACATCACGGCGATGCGGTTGCCGAGGATCGCCTGGGTCGTGGCATCGAGACTCCGCGTGACGTCTATCACCCGGGCGGTGTGCCGGACCAGGTGGTGCTCTTCGGGAGAGGAGTCCGTCGAGAGCCGCTCCTCGAGCTCGCGCGCAAACTCCCGCACGTCGTCGCGCCCCCTGAGAATCTCGATGAACCAGGCGTGGAATCTCTCTTTTTCCTCGACCCGCACCCCGGGGTCGTCTTCGATGGTATCCGCGATGCGGCACAGCAGGTAGGCGTTGGTCACCGTACGCCGCAGGGGAGGGGGGAGCTGGGGTATGGTCAGGGCGAACGTCCGGGAAACCCCTCCCAGTACCGCGTCCTGGAACTGGTCGCCGTCCGCTCTCGATGTCGATTCGACCGCGTTGTTCATTCTTGTCGACCGATGGGAATCCGGTGGTCGCCGTTGGCCTGAATGAGTCCCTCGATTATAGTGAGTGGGCGGTGAATAATACCATGCCCACCCGGGGGTCGACCCGAGCGCGGAATCTCGCACGCCGGGAACGACGCCGGGCGAGTCCTTTCTGCTCGCGTTGGACAACTTGAAGATCGGAACATTCTATCGTGCGTTCTTCCGGTGATCGACCGACGGACGCCGCCCGCTGGCACCGTCTGTTTCGGGCCTTTGCCCGAACCGCGATCGCCGGATGGCTGCATGCCCGGTTCCGCGTGGAGCTGCACGGGGAAGAGCATCTGCGGCACGCTCACGGCGCACTGATAGTCTTCAACCACCGCCGGGACAGCGACGGGCCCGTCCTTAGCGCCATCCTCCTGGGGCACGGGCGGGCGCGCCTGGCCGGCGTGGAGCCGTACGTCGTGGCCCGCGAGGACCTGTTCCGGCGCGGATTTCTGAGCCAATACCTGGAGACATGGCCGCCGGTGCTGCGCGGGCCGCTCAGCGCGCTGTCCGTGGCCCCCGTGCTCCGCGCGATGCGGCTGCGTCCCATGCGCCGCATACCGGAGCACAGCCTGGAGGAGCTGCTCTCGGACGTG
>JBAUWJ010000080.1:0-13801 GCA_049583715.1 Arenicellales bacterium
CACCCTGGGCGACCACCCGGCGTAGGACAGCTCGTTGTGCAACAGCACCTCCAGCGAAGCGTCGTACTCCGTCGAGGTATACACCTTGTCGGCGAGCCCGGTGCGCGGAGAATCCCCGCCCGTGTAGGCCCGAAGCTCCGGCTCGATCGCCTGGCAAAGCGCGCGAAAGGCTTCTGGCGTGGCGATGTCGAATCCCCGGATCAGCACGACGCCCTGGCTGCTGACGAGCTCGCGTATGGCTTCGGCTTCCTGCGCCGCCCACGCGACGGCGCCGCGTTCGGATCGATTGGCCGGCATCTCCGGAAGCAGTGGGATCGGACGGTCATTCAGTAGCGGCTCGGCGTGCATAGCGCTAATCATAACAACAACTTTGCGTACCGTCTTCGAGGTGGCTTGTCAGGCAAAACGGAGATACGAAAGATGACCTCTTTGCAGCCGAATGCGGTAACTGTCACTATACTTCCTATACTTCTCACTATACTTCTGTCACAATATTTCTGGTGCGGGCGTCGATACGCTTGCCGGGTCCACCGAGCGTCAATTAGCGGGAGGTCAAACCGGTTGAACTCCGAAGCTTGAGTAAGAAGAAGATTTTCACTGCACAACGTTCAGGCTAGGTTTATCTGTTTTTGATTTTCTAATATTAATAATTTGGTAATGGGGGAAAGCTCATGCATGGCGATGTTAAGAAGACTACCCGAAGAAGAGTCCTGACCGCTATCGCAGTCGGCGGCAACGCCGCCCTGGCTGCAAAGGCACTGCCTGACAAGTGGATGAAACCCGTGGTTGACTCGGTACTGCTGCCCGCGCATGCCCAGACTTCCGCCGTGTGTACACAAATCGATGAAAGCGTCAGCGTGTTTGTTTTTACGAGTACAAACCCAAACACAATTGAGTTTGTGGTTGGTGGTATGAACGTAGATGGTAGTGCGGACGTGTCGCAGACGGGGGCCTTCCAGTTTCAGGGGACCATGTCTTCCGGAGGTTGCAGTGTGGAGTATGTGTTTAATGGAACGGTGGTCCTGGGCGGGGATGGTTCCTGTAGCGGCACATTCACAAGAACCGACACCTGTGCCCAGAAAACCTGCACCGGATCTGGCCCATTTGCTTTCGCGGTAGATCAGGTTGAAAACAATATCCAAACCTATATTGGTGATCTCAAGTACGACTTGTGTTGCACGCCGACAACTAGCCCGTAACAGTTAGCGATAGACACGGAGGGAAAATCGCCCCGCGGCGGGCTCCAGGTTCATCGCGTCGTGGGTGTACTGTCTGCGTCGCAACGTGCTCGGCTGGGCGTAGTCCGGGCGCTACCTCTGCGGCTACCTGGGCATCATGATCCGTCTCGCTAGCCGCCGTGGTAGAAAGGGAACAGAGGGATTTTGGAATGTATAGTGACAGTTATCTCAATTGCTACGCGAACTGAATTGAATTAGCTGTCAGACCGCGGCGTCATGCGCCCGGTGGGCCGGGAAGCCACCATGGTCTTCACCGACATCGAGGGCTTCACGGGCATCTCGGAGGCGCTCGAGCCCGAGCAGGTGCTCACCATGATGGATGAATATTTCAGCGCCGTGGGCGCCGCCATCCGTAAGCACGGAGGCATCGTCGTACCACATGGGGTACGGAGAGAGCCCTGGAGTACTTCAAGGCCGCGGAATCCAACAACATGGATGTGTCCACGAGCGGGAGCACGACCTTCAAAATTACCGGTATGTGTGGCGACCATGAGCGGGTCGGATAGACGCGTGAAGATGGCGGATCGGCGGCCCGACGATCTGTCCGGATCCCAAGCCAGATTGACTCCTTGGAGTACCGCGTCTGTGATACTGTCTTCGTCGAGGTCAAGCATGAGTCGAGAAATTGTCGCTGCACGAAACCAAAAAGGAACTTCGTGGAAAAGTTCAGAGCTCGGAAGGCTGAAGCCCCATGAAATATTCCATCCCCTCCATCATCCTCGTCACCCTCTTTTCTCTCACCGCCTGTTCGTCCGGCAATACCGCGAGCGCCAGGAAATCCTACGATCCCTGCAAGCTGCTGACGGCGGATGATGTCAAGGCACTGTTCCCCGGGGGCGAGGTCAAGGTGACCCAGCACGACAAGAAAGCCAATCCCATCGGAATCAAGATCTGTTTCTACAGCGCCTCCGGTACCGATCAAAAGTTCGCCGAGCTTGCCGTCACCAGCGCCGTGGATGCGCCCCCGGCCATGGTGCACAACGGGTCTCTCAGACCCATGTACGACAATGAACGGAACTTCTTGAAAGCGGCTGACCTCAAGGACGTCCCGGGCCTGGGGGACGCGGCTTACTACGGCGGTAGCGGCTTGAAAGCGGGCGCCGGGCTGCATGTCCTGGACAACAAGCACGGCGTCAAGATCGACGTGAGCGTTGGTCTGGGGTTCGGCAATAATGATGCGGCTCAACACGTGAAGATCGAGACGACCATCGTCAAAAAGGCGCTGGCGAGGCTCTAGCCCGCCCCGGTCCCAGGTATGCTGTCCCCGGAACAACGCCCCCTGTAGGTCGGGCTTCAGTCCGACTGAAACAACGTCGGGATAAATCCAGATCTACACCCGTAAATCACCGATAAATCGTTCGTTACCCGGTGCCGCGGGTCTTGGTGCGATGCAGTTTGGCGTTCTTCTCGAGGAACTCTATGGTCATTCGTGCGACGTCCTTGCCCATCGCGTTCTCAATGCCTTCCAGCCCTGGCGAGGAGTTGACTGCGATACGGCGTGTTGAGCGTGTAGCGCACATTACGCTGTGGCGTGAGTGCCAATCGATCAGTGGCCACAGCCGGGCGAGCCACATACCGGCACAGACGTTCGAGCTTGCGGCGTTGGTGGGCCCTGGCGGCGACGCCCGCGTGCAGGGAGAAGCCGGCGGTCTTGGTCGTGTTCGGCTTGTCGGGTTCTTCGGGCCGGGCAGGGACGGTTTGCAGCGTGAACGCCTTGCGCCCGGCCCGGGGGCCGACGGTGATGCGGTACGGCTGCATGGACGCAGGAGGTAGAGCAACGCAGGAGCAGTTGCCGAGGTGATCGAATGGCCGAGCAGATCGTTCCTCCGTCGAAACGCCCTGTCACCTGCCGCCTGCCCAAGACGTGAAATTCGCCCGGACCCCGGGGTTACGCCGCGCGTTCTCGAGGCCGTTGCCCTCCTGCGGCGCTAACTTCCTGGTGGCAAAGCAGTCCTGCCGCAAGAACCTCGTCTTGTTCAGTCGCGGGGGCGAAAGACGCAGGCCGAAGATTCAGTATAAATACGGAAAGCAATGTGAGTGAGTCAAGCGTAGGTTTCTCAGTCAGTCCAAAACCAACAGGCCAGACGAACTGGAGACGAGGACCATGTCTGATATCAAACACAAACCAAATTCGAAGAGGCGGGGCGCGGGGGAACACACTCGGTCCGCAATGAAGGCTTCCCGTAGAAGGCTTTTGAAGGGCGCGCTGCTGGGCGGCGCCGCCGGAGGTCTGGCGGTTCCGTCGAAATGGAGCAAGCCGGTGGTCGAGTGGGTGCTGCTTCCGGCACACGCGCAGACGTCGGGTGTTCAATGCAGATTGGCCAGTCCGACCATCTACGACAGTGATATGGTTGTCAATATTCCGCCGACCGCGGTGAGTGCGAATATCATCGCGATCGGAGGGGGTGGGGGAGGCGGCGGCGGTGGCCGTGGATCCTCAGCCAATGAAGACAATGGCGGTGACGGCGGTGCCGGAGCGGGGGGCACCCAAGTGATACAGACCGTCGCGGTGGTCGGTGGAGGGACGTTGAATGTGACAATCGGAACAGGTGGCGGATTTGGAGAGGGGGGGAACAACACAGGTACGCCCGCGGGCGGCACGGCAGGCTCGCCCGGAGGGGATCCCGGCGGGAATGCCGCGAATATTGGAGGCACGCAGACGAACCGGGGCGGCGGTGGCGGCGGCTCGGGCGGCACCACTAGCGTCACGGGGGTGAGTGTCAATGTCGTTGCCTCCGGAGGTACCGGTGGTGGTGGTGGCGGCGGAGGCAGCAATTCCGGGTCCACTGTGACAGGTGAATCCGGTCAGCCCGGTGAACTGGGTGGCCAAGGCGGTGCGGGTAATGTTACGACGGCTACGGGCTCAGCCGACGGTGGTGATGGGGGAGCGGGCGCGAACAATGCACAAGGTTCAGGACCTGGCTCCGGTGGCAGTGGGGGCCCAGGTGGCTCGAGCGGCAACGGAACAGACGGTGAGTCCGGCACCGCAGGCCAGGTGTCGATCGCTTTCTGTCTCCTACCCAACACCTAGGGCGACTCTGATTAATACTGTCATTGCGAGGAGCGACGCGACGAAGCAATCCAGAAAGCGAGGAATGAAAGCGAGGAATGACAGGCATTGTGGGATTGCTTCGCCGCGCTCGCAATGACAACGTGAACGATTGATCAGAGCTTCCCTGGATTCAACGCACGCTTCGTCGCGCAGAAGAGGCCGCCGTGCAGACTACGGCGGCCTTTTCTTTGAGGGTGGACGGGTGTTTGACGCTTGACGCCCCGGCTGGCGCTGACCGCCGCGCAGCGATGGCGCGCGGTCAGGGATGGGTGAGTTGGCATGCGCCTCGATAAATGCATCCACCAATAGCCGGTCCAGCGTCCCCGGGTCCGCCGCCACTCGCTTGTAACGGTCCCGACTCCCGCGTCGGCAGCCTCCAGCCGGTTCAGCGTGCTCAAGCCCGCCAGCGGGCGGCCCCGATCCCGCTCGCGCGATCACGTCCAGGTTGTGCTCGATGAGGATGACGCTGTGGCCGGCGTCGACCAGGCGGTGGAGGACGCGGATCAGGCGTTCGACGTCGGCCATGTGCAGGCCGACGGTGGGCTCGACTCCGCCGCGGTCGGTCTTGTTCCCGTACTCGCCTGTCAGGGCCGCGTAGAGAGCACCGTTGGAGTTCGTCATGGCGGCGATGATGGCCAAGGGTGTCAGTCCGAGGAGAACGCCGCCGGGGATGAAGAAGGCAACTGCGAGCCCGAACGCTATGCCCACCCCCGCTTTCGCGAGAAGGATGGTGACGCCCTTTTCGAGCGTCGGCCCGGTGCTGCGCACGATGACCGAGACAGACCCGTGCAGTCGCAGCTGCGAGCGGTGGACAGCTCATACCCCCTCACCAGGTATTGCGCCGCCTCGCGTCGTGCGGGTGGCGCCAGAGCTTTTTCGATCAGATCCTTCAGGGATCGGTTCGCAAGCGTCAGATCGGCGTGCAAGCGCTTGAGCGGAATAGCTCGCCCTCCATCTCCTTCATGCGCTTGAGATCCGAGGGGTCCATACCGCCGTACTTCGATTTCCAGTGGTGGAACGTAGCATCTGAAATGCCGTGCTTGCGGCACACCTCCGAGAAACGCCTTGAGATCAGCCGGGCAATCCAGCCGGACCTGCTGGGGACACTGGTAAATACGGCGTCGCCTCAAGCCGAATTGTTGGTTTCACAGTTGCCACCAATCTCGAAAGAACCGAACATAAATTTGTAGGCCTGTAGTATTAGTGACTTGGCTTGGTCCGACCCCGTCCACCACCCCGTCCACCAGAAAAATATCAGGGGAAGAAGAAAAGCGGTATATCGGTAAAGGCGGCCTCTTAGCCTTGAACGGCGCGGTTATGGGCAACGCGATGTTCGCCGCCGACTTGAAACTCCAAGTTGACGACGAACACCATCGATGCCAAGTCTTTTTCAACCACGGTCTGGTTTGGGCTTCAACTTCGGCTGGGGCTCGGGCTCAGGCGCCGGCTCAGGCTCAGGCTCAGGGGCGGGTTTCGATACCATCCTCGGTTTTCTGAAATGCCAGAGCAGACTGGCGCTGTACTCATCGTCTTGGTAACTGTGACCGCTGATCGTGGCGGAATGTTGATAGCCGAAGCGGAGCTCCATATTCCTGCTCAGATTTCCGGAAATACCGAAGCCGGCCTGTGCCTGCTGCGTATTGTCGTCTGTCGCGCGGTTGTCCAGCGAGAAACTGCTCAAACCAGCGGAAATAAAAGGACGCCAGTCGCCAGAGCCGAAGAACCGGTACCCGTTAGCCGCAATCACATCGACGCTAACGTTGTCGAATTCGGTCCCCAACCTCAGGTCAGCGGCCCACAGATCGTTAAATTGATACCCGACGAACAAATTGACCATTTTGGATGCGTGGCCCGGTGACGACGTGGGCACATCCAGGATTCGATCGTTGTCAAGAGCCAGAAGGCTGACACCGCCACCCACGTAAGCATGACCTTCGGTGTCTCCGGACCCGGACTGCGCGTAGACCGCGCTCCAGGAAAACGTCGCGGCTAGAACTAAAAGACAGGTGAGTTTCTTCATTGCTTTCCTCAAAAATTGCGCTTGGCTTCTCTGAGCTCGAAAATCTAACGGCTATGGTCCCGTGCGCTCTGTGCGGTAACACACATAACCAGTGCTGCTCGCATTTTCAATGGGCCATCAACAGCCGGCGGCTAAGCCAATATTCCCCGCCCGGCGGGAATTCCCGAGATCCGCGCCGGAGTCGATTTTCGGCGACGCCCCTCAGCGCCCGCAGGCCGCCTTGCCCGTCATTCCCGTGTGATAGCATAGGGATAGTGGAGGCATTTCGTTGTCGAACGGTCAACGCTTCGTGTTTAAACCGGCCGTCGTTTGGGGGCATCCCGCCCCGTCCCTTAGTAACCTTGGTAACAAGACTCGCGTCGTTGATACTTGATTTTTCTAAGCCAGTTACCGCAATGTCCACGATACACCGGAAATACCAAGTTGCCTGAATCGGCAGCTTCAAAATTGTGGGACCCGAACTCCTCATCGCCACACTCCGTGTGGGGGCTTTGGCGGCATCGACTCTCAGCATCCATGCGACCGAATATGGCCGGCGCGGCTATATGTCTGTGCTTTGGTCTATCGGGTGTCGGTTGCACATCACTCCAGGCAATCGAGGCGGGCAAAGCCGATCAGTCGCCTGGCCCCCAATCCAACCCGATGCTGCATACAATATATTCCGCAGACGCGGACGTCCCGTTCGTTGTGGACTCAACAACCGCCATGGCAGACGATTCCAAACGGGTCAACTTTGGCTCGGAGAGTGCGTCTCGCAGGACTCGGGACGTGGCGAATTGGGTTTTCAATTCAAGGGACAATCGCAACAAGCCGTTCGCTATTGTCGATAAGGTAAACGCTAAAGCCTACGTGTTTGACGCGAACGGACGGCTACGCGGAGCAGCTCCCGTGCTGCTTGGAGTGGCGCAAGGCGATTATTCCGCCCCGGGTATAGGTGATATACCGATGTCGCGCATTCCCCTCGAGCAGCGTACGACGCCGGCGGGTCGTTTCGTGGCGACAATGGGCCGCAATTCTCACGGCAAGGAAATACTGTGGGTGGACTACAAAAACGCCATTTCCATGCATCCAGTTATTACGAGCAACCCCAAAGAGCGCCGGCTGCAGCGCCTGGCCACTCCGACACCGCTTGATAACCGAATTTCCCATGGCTGCATCAATGTTCCAACGAAATTCTTCAAGAACGTAGTACATAAGACGTTTAACGGGACCAGCGGCATTGTTTATGTAATGCCGGAAACGTATCTGAGAATCCGCAATACGCTGCTCTCACAGTAGGAACACTGGTCACCCGGCGCCCCCTGCTGCGGCAAGGTCGCATGGCTACGTATTGATGTCCACGAAAAGCAGGCACTAACTCGATCCAACTGAGGCTTGAGATCCGAGGACCTCGGCCACTTTTCAACCGCAAGGTGGTTTATCCTTTAGAGTCCTGCCCACTAGAAAGCAGTCGGATTCGAATACAAAAACACCTTCTATGGCCCGGCTTCCGGAAATCAAACCGCGACCTCATCGGCTCTCGCGCCTACTAGCGCCCCGGTCAGTGGCACTGGTTGGGGCCAGTGCTACACCTAACATGGCCGGAAACGATATGGTCCTTGAGTTGCAGATTTGCCGCTTTCCGGGATCTATCTACCCGGTCAACCCTCGCTACCAAGAAATCGAGGGACTGCGCTGCTATCCGAGTTTAGCCGAACTACCGGAGGCACCTGATCTCGTGGTGCTCGGGGTTGGTAATAAGCAATTGGAAGCGCAGGTCCGCGAAGCGGCGGCTGCCGGTGCGGGCGGTCTTGTTATATTCGGTTCGGTTCAGTATGAGGGTGACAACCCTTTGAACCCACTGAAGGAACGGATCAGGCAGATTTGTTCAGATGGGGACATACCGATAGTCGGTGGCAACCGCATGGGATTCTACAATGTCGATCAATGGGTGCGGGCCTTTCCGTTTCATCGGCCTTATGAACTAGATGAAGGTGGCGTCACGTTGATTGCCCAATCCGGGTCGATCCTCACCGCTTTACTCTGGAACGATCAGAAGTTGCACTTCAATCTTGCGGTATCACCAGGACAGGAATTGGTGACAACCACTGCGGACTATATGGATTATGCATTAGAACAGGACAGCACCCAAGTCATTGCCTTATTTATAGAGACGATCCGTGATTCGCAGAAGTTCGTCGCGGTACTTCAAAAGGCGAAGGAGAAGCGCGTACCGGTCGTCGCACTAAAGGTAGGCCGCACCCCGGCATCGGCGAAACTGGCGGTTAGCCACTCAGGGGCCATCGTGGGAGACCATGCCGCTTACCAGGCCCTGTTCGACCGCTATGGCGTAGTCTCGGTGGAATCTCTCGACGAACTTGCGGCGACCGCGGCGCTTCTATCAGCTGGACGGTTGCCCGCCGCCGGTGGGCTTGCTGCGATTCTTGATTCCGGCGGTGAACGGGAGCTCTTGATGGACTTGGCCGCGGACATAGGGGTCCCCTGGTCTCGTTGTGCAAAAGCACCTCAAGCGAAGCGTCGTACTCCGTCGAGGTATACACCTTATCGGCGAGCCCGGTGCGCGGAGAATCCCCGCCCGTGTAGGCCCGAAGCTCCGTCTCGATCGCCTGGCAAAGCGCGCGAAAGGCTTCGGGCGTGGCGATGTCGAATCCGCGGATCAGCACCACGCCCTTGCTGCTGACGAGCTTGCGTATGGGTTCGGCTTGCTGCGATGCCCACGCCACCGCGTCATGTTCCGAGCGGTCGGCCGGTATTTCCGGTACCAGCGGGATCCGACGGTCCACCAGCAGTGTCTCGGCGTGCATGCGATACCTTCAAGATTTTCTTATGTCTCTCGTGGCCACAAGCATAACAACAACTTCGCGTGCTGTCCTCGAAGGAATATGGTGACAGTTAACTCAATTGCTGCACGAACTGAATTAAGTTAACTGTCACCATAGTCTCACCGGCAGGCGCAACGGCGGTCCCGCGCGATGCATGGCGCCGCGATGTACGCAAGCGCGCGCGAATTGTGCTTTAATTACCTGGAGTCTCGTGAAGACCCAGGTTGAGCGATCACCATCCGCGTGCAGCGGCGGGTCGGGAGGAGGATGCAGTCCCCGAACATACTTGTTGTACCCACCTACCTGTTGATCGTCGACGACGAGAGCGAACGGGTGGCCATGCTCCGCGATCGCCTGCGGAAGGCCTTTCGCGAGCATGACGAAGTATTCGCGCTAGGCTCCGCCGAGTGGCTGAGCGACGGTCGGGACCTGGTCCGCCGCGGCCCGGTTCAGGCCATCCTGGCGGGGCGCTGGGACGGCTGGGAGCAGTCGGCGATCCGGCGTGCCCTTGCCGAGTCCTATCCCGACGTTCCGGTCTGCTTCATCGATGGTGAGCCGGAACCGGGTCTATCGGCCTTCGAGACACCCGGAGGACGGCTGGTTGGCAACCCTGTCAGTGAGCGGCTCCGCCGGGTCCTGCGCGGAGACGGGCAGGGGGGTGTCGTGCTCGCCCGCTCCGTCGGGGACGGCGATCCCGGCAGGCCGGACTGGCTGTTTCGCGGCCTGTCCGGAGTGAGCCGGGCGATTCAGAACGTCGCCAACGATGTCACACTGGTCGCCGCCAGCGACTCCACAGTTCTGATTACGGGTGCCGACGGCACGGGGAAGGAGATCGCCGCCCGCAACATTCATTTCCAGTCGCCCAGGCGTCTTGAGCCGTTCGTGCCCGTTCGGTGCCGCGCTGTGCCGCCGGCCCGGCTCGAAGTCGAGCTGTTTGGCGATACGGCCGGCGAAGGCGGTGAATCGGCGCGCCCGGGGCGTTTCGAAGAGGCCGACGGCGGTACCCTTTTTCTCGACGAGATCGCGGCGATGGATATGGCCATGCAGCTCAGGCTGCTGAGGGTGCTGCAGGAGCGAACGCTGGATCTCGGGCGCGGTGCCGGGCCGAGGCACGTGAACGTGCGGATCGTCGCGACAACACGCCATGACCTGGACGATCTCGTGGCCGAAGGCGCGTTTCGCGAGGACCTGTACAGGTGCCTGAGTGTCTTTCCGATCCGGATGCCGGAACTGAAGGAACGCATCGATGACCTTCCCGTGCTGATCGACGAAGTCCAGCGCAGGCTGCAGCAGGGCGGCACGGCTCGCATGACGTTCACGGCATCTGCGCTCGAGGCGCTGAAGCAACACGCGTGGCCGGGAAATCTTCGCGAGCTCAGTGACCTGGTCGAGTGGCTGTGGAAAAGACGTGCGGGCCGGGAGGTGGATATCGACGACCTGCCGTCCGAATACCGGTTTGCGGCCGGCGGCCATGACCCCTCCGCCGTCGCTGCGGCGCCGGACTCCCATCCGGATGGCGTGGACCTGGAACGCTATCTCGCGGACGTGGAACGCCGCATGATCCAACAGGCATTGACGGATGCCGGAGGCGAGGTATCGAAGGCCGCCGAGCGCCTGAAGCTGAAACGCGACGCGCTGGTTGGAAAGATGCGCAAGTTCGAGATGTGAGATCGATGTGACGGCGTCCAACCATCGCCGGGAGCCCGGCCCGGCTCAGCTCCCGGGGATCGAAGGATTCTATGTCCTCAGGGCAGGACGCGAGCTTGGCCGCTATGACGGGAACGGCCGTTTCCGTTCGGTGCCGGAGCTCACCAAGGCCCTGGAGGGGGCAATCGGCAGCCTCATGCGGCACTACCGCGCCGGCGACGTCGACGGGCTCGCGATGGGCCTGGTCACGACGGGCGCGAAGGATCGACCGTGGCGCTGCGCGTCCCTGGTGTTCAGCGAACCCGTTCTGCGGGAGGTGTTCAGGACCGGCGACGACGACAAGGCTTCGCTGACCACTTTTGAACATCGCAACAGGACCCGAAGCCTGTTCCAGGGTATGGAGATCGTCCTGAGCGCCAGGGACCCGGTTCGACCGGAGTATCCGCGCTACTGTCCCGTCCTCTATGCCCCCGATGTGGATGCCGAAGTCCTGCGCCGGCGCTACGGGATTCAGGACGTGGACGCCGCCCGGGTCTTCGAGGTACTGGATCTGATGGCCCCTCTCCCCCCGGAGCAGCGGTGGGACCGAGTGTTCTCGAGGATGGCCGCGGAAGTGCTGAACACCAGGATCGCGCCCGAGATGCGCAGCAGCCCGGAGCTCATGGTCGCGGCCGGAGCGGGCCCCGAGATCGAGGCGCATCGGACGGCTGCTGATCAACGCCCGTGGCTGGATGAGGACGAAGACGAAAACCGGAGCGTGGAGTTCAAGCCGGGGGAGCCCGTACCGTATTGGCTGCTGGGAAGGTTCACGCCGTTCAACCAGCTCAACGACCTGCAGCGGCAGTTCATCGCCCGCGGGCTCACTATTTCGAGGCGGCCCGCCGGAACGGTATTCGTCGAGCAGGGCTCACAGGACGACGCTTCCGTTTGCCTCGTTGAGGGTACGATCAGGCTCGAGGCCTTCGACGGCAGGACCATCAGCATCGTCGGGGGAACCAAGCGCGCCCAGATTCCGATTTCCCAACTTCGCCCGCACGCCTACACCGTGCGCGCCGAAACGGATGTCACCGTGTTTCTGCTCAGCCAGAGCATGGTTCGAAAGGTCACCCGCATAGTCACCACTTACAGCAATCGCCCCGGCATCGAAGTGCAGGAGGTCGGGCTCCTGCCGGACAGCGTAGAGGGCTACGCCTAGGGCTACGCCTTTGACGGACCGAATAGCGCAGCGGCAGGTTCGGCTCGCCCGGTGTACCCGGAACGCCGGGATGACTGAGAACAACGGCGAACGCGCCGGGGAATGTGGTGACAGTTAACTCAATTGCTGTGCGAACTGAAATAAGTTAACTGTCACCATAGTCTAAAACGTCTTCATCGGGTAGTACATCGTGCTGCGCAGTCGCGTATTATGTACAGCCGAACTGAACGTTGATGCTGCAGGTTTGAGCGCCGAGGGAAGAGGACTGTCTTGCAGTCAGGGCAATCACCGCGGTGACCGGTGATGTACACGTCGCCGCCCACAACACGTTGGCGCTCGTCGTGTCACCGGCCTGGAGCACGGTGCCGATGACTCCCGGGTTTTGAAGTTTCCCGTTTATAGAGATCGTTCCGCTGCCCGAGGTAGACACTACCGTACTTGGGAGCTGGTTCAGAGTGAGTGGTACGGTTCCCGTGTTTTCAATAGTGTACGCTGCGGTCGTATTCAGACTGCCGCCGCCCGTCACCGTGAAATGACTCGGGCCCGTTATCTCACACGCTGCCGTGTCCTGGCCGCCGCCGGATCCGCTCCCGCCGCCGCAGGCGGTCACCAGCAGGATCGCAGGTAGCATCACCGCGCTGAGCGTTCTCATCTTGCTGTGCATCATTCTTGTCCCCGCGGCCATGGCTTAGCTCGCGTTTCGTGCTCCCAACACCAGCGCAACCGACCGGGCGGATTACGAAAGGCAGGCCAGTAGGACGATTGCGCACGGATAGTGCGCCAGATCTACGGGAGATGCAAACCCTATCTGCAAATAGTTTCGATTGGCCGGCGTTTTTCGGGTAGGCGGCGTGCGCCAGTTTGACGGCGACCGGATTCGGCACATGGCCAAGATCTGGAACGACGTGTGCACCATGCAGCAATTGGGTTGGGCCTGACGCAATACGGCCTCCGGGACCAGGGCACAGCCCGGCGGCAATGAGCCCGCGCCGAAGAAGCCGGGTCAGAGAGGAATATTCTAATATTGGGAACAATTGGTCTCTGATCCGGTTTTGTCTTGTGTCGGACTGAAGTTTGAGCACAGCGATCAGCTTCAACGGCAGCCCGGTGCTCTGGGCGACGATCTGCTGCCGGCAGGCGCGCTCGGGGAACGTGGTGACAGTTAACTCAATTGCTGAATGGGAATATGGTGACAGTTAACTCAATTGCTGCGCGAACTGATTTAAGTTAACTGTCACGATAGTCTATGTCCCTGGAAGTTCCGGGCCATCAGAACACGCTTTCGATCTCGTCACTCCAGGTCCCGCCGCGCGGGACGACGTGAATTTCCAGATTCAGCGCCGTCAGGGCGTCGAGAAGCGTCCATAGCAACATCCGCTCGGTCGTCTTGACGACATAACGTTTTGACGTCAGTAGGGAAAGGGGCATACTGTCCCCGGTGTTCGGCTGCGAGAATGCAGGAGCGGCTTCAGCCGCGATCAGCCGGTCCCCTCAGCCCAGCCCATGACATCGCAGCAACGCGGCGAAATGCCCTTCGGCAAGCGCCCCGCGAACCTGCTCGATCTGCCGCTGTGTCTGGCGCAGCATCTCCCCCTCGATCAGCTTCAGCGGCAGGCCGGTGCTCTGGGCGAGGATCTGCTGCCGGCAGGCGCGCTCGAGGTAATACAGGTCATCGAAGGCGACGGCCACGCTCCCGGCACCCACCGTGACCCCGTGATGCTCGAGAAAGAAAATGTCCGCATTGGGGTTCTCCCGCTGCGCCTCGGCGATCCGGTCCCCCTCGGCATCATCCAGGGCAATGCCGCCGAAGCCGTGGTGGGCCATGCG
>JBAUWJ010000081.1:0-3047 GCA_049583715.1 Arenicellales bacterium
AGACCTACATGGAGTTCTATCGCCTGCCCTTTCTCGTGTTCAGGCCCAGCATCAAGCCTTTCCTGATCGCCGGCTTCGTGAGCCTCGGCGCCGCGCTCGTCGGCACGCTCTCCGCGGTGCGCCAGGCCGTGCGCCTGCCGCCCGCCGAGTCCATGCGCCCGCCGGCCCCCCCGGCCTTCACCAGGACCAGGCTGGCGGACAAGTGGCCGTTCCGGCATCTCGATCAACCCACGCACGTGATTCTCCGGCAGATCCTGCGCTGGCCCCTGCGGTCATTACTGACGAGCATCGGCATCGGCATGTCGGTGGCGCTGCTGGTAACCTCGCTGCACTGGATCGACGCCGTCAATCACATGGTGGACGTGTACTTTCTGCAGGCGCAGCGCCAGGACATCAGCGTGGGACTGTCGGAGGTCCGCTCCAGGCAGGCCCTGCGCGGATTCGATCACCTGCGGGGCGTCCTCGCGACGGAGGGGCAGCGGGCCGTGGCCGTGCGGTTCAAGCACGGGCCCCACGAGCACCGCGGCAGCATCCTCGGCGTGCCGCGGCATCAGCGGCTGCAGCTCGTCTACGACGCCGACGGCAGGCAGGTGGACATGCCGCCCAAAGGACTGGTGCTGTCGACCATGCTCGCGCAGATTCTCGACGTCTCGGTCGGGGATTCGGTGAGCGTGGAGATTCTCGAGGGGCGCCGCCCCGTGCTGCAGGTGCCGGTCGTCGACACCTTCGAGACCTATATCGGCACGCCAGCCTACATGAACATCCGCGCCCTCAACGAAATCATGCACGAGGGTCCGGCGGTGTCGGCCGTGCACCTGCGCGTGGACCCGACCCAGAGGGCGGCCCTGTTCCGCGAGCTCAAGAAAACGCCCGAGACGGCGTCGCTTACCATCAAGCAGGCCGCCATCGATACCTTCTACGATACCCTCGCGGAATCGCTGTTCATCTTCATTACCTTTCTCGTCAGCTTCGCCGGGGTTCTGGCGTTCGGCGTCACCTACAACTCCGCGCGGATTGCCCTGTCGGAGCGCGGCCGCGAACTGGCGACACTGCGGGTCCTGGGGTTCTCGCGGGCCGAGATATCCTACATCCTGCTCGGCGAGACCGCGCTGCTGACGCTGCTGGCGCTGCCGCTCGGCTGCGCGGTCGGCTACGGCCTCGCGCGGCTGATCACCCGGCAGTTCGTGAGCGAGCTGTACCGGGTGCCGATGATTATCCAGCCGTCGACCTTCGGCTGGGCGGTAGCCACTGGTCTCGCGGCAGCGGCGATCACGGCCTTCGTGGTGCGCCGCAGGCTGGACCGCCTGGATCTGATTGCAGTGTTGAAAACACGGGAGTAGCCGATGAGCCCAGTGACCAAACGCCGTGTCCTGTTCTGGACGCCCTTCGCCGTGCTCCTGGCCGCCGGGCTCGCCTGGCTGTTCCGGCCGCAGCCCGTGCCGGTGGACATCGCGACCGCGCAGCGCGGGGAAATGCGGGTGACGGTGGATGAGGAAGGCGAGACGCGGGTCCGGGATGTCTTCGTCGTGTCCGCGCCGGTGGCCGGCGTCAAGCAACGCATCGACCTGGAGGTGGGTGATCCCGTCGCCGCCAACAAGACCGTGCTCACCTCCATCGTTCCCACCAGCCCGGAGTTTCTCAACCCGCGCAGCGAGATGCAGGCCCAGGCCACCGTGAAGGCCGCCGAAGCGAGTCTCGAGCTGGCGCACGCCAATGTTCGACGCGCCCGGGCGGAGTTCGCCTACGCCCAGTCCGAGCTGGAGCGATCCCGCCGCCTGGCGAGATCCGGCAACATCTCCGAGAGCGCCCTCGAGAGCGCCGAGCGTGAGCTGGAAACCCGGCGCGCGGCACTGGAGGAATCCCAGGCGCAGATCGGCGTCAGGGAGTTCGAGCTTCAGCACGCCCGCGCCGCGCTGGTGCCCCCAAGCGAAAGCCGCCCGGAAAGCGCGGACTGCGAATGCGTCCATGTCTATTCACCCATCGACGGACGGATCCTGCGCATTCCATCCGAAAGCGAGAGCGTCGTGCCCGCCGGCGCGGAGCTCGTCGAGGTCGGCGATCCCGCCAATCTCGAGATTGTCGTCGACCTGCTCTCATCGGACGCCGTCAAGGTGTCTTCGGGCCAGGACGTCATCATCGACGACTGGGGCGGCGACGAGCCGCTCGCGGGGGTAGTCCGCCGGGTGGAGCCCTACGGCTTCACCAAGGTCTCGGCGCTGGGGATCGAGGAGCAGCGCGTCAACGTGATCATCGACATCAAGAGCCCGCGCGAGGACTGGAAGAATCTCGGCCACGGCTATCGCGTCGAAGCCCGCATCATCCTCTGGCAGTCGAACGACGCCCTGAACGTGCCGCTCACCGCCCTGTTCCGCCAGGGCGAGCAGTGGGCCGTGTTCAAGATCGACAACGGAATCGCCCACACCCGGATCGTGAAGGTCGGTCACCAGAACGGCATCCAGGCGCAGATCCTCGACGGCCTGAAGGAAGGCGACCGCATCGTCCTCCACCCGAGCGGCCGCGTCAGCGAAGGCACCGAAGTCGTCCAACGCACGACCGGATGACCCGGCACCTGCGGGGTCGGCCGGATCCCGCTCCCGACGGTCTCCGGCACTTCCCACATCCGAAGTGGGTCGGCCGGACCTCGTTCCCGACGATCTCCGGCACTCCCCACATCCCTGTGGGTCGGAATTCATTCCGACTTACAAGCAAAGGAAGCTCTGATTAGTCGTCTACGTTGTCATTGCGAGCGCAGCGAAGCAATCCAGGGTCCCCGCTATTCCTCGCTTTCTGGATTGCTTCGTCGCGTCGCTTCTCGCAATGACAGCATCAATCAGAGCTTCCCTCACGCGCCCGACCGTCACCCATTCCATGCTATGTTCACCGAGGCAGACAAGGCAGGCACCCCGAAGATGACTCACACAAATATCAATGGCGTGGAACTCCTCCATGAGCTGCAGGGCTCGGGCGAGCCGTTCGTCTGCATTCACGGCCTCCAGGGCGATGCCACCAACTTCGCCACCCTGGCGGCGGCACTCGGCCGCGACTTC
>JBAUWJ010000082.1:0-17701 GCA_049583715.1 Arenicellales bacterium
GCTCATCTTGCTAACGCCGGATCCCCAAGAACGAGCAACAATGCGCGATCGCATGGGTTACGAAGAGCAAACACCCCATCACGACCCTGTGGTCAACTATTGGCAACTAAAGATCACGCTTCCCGCTTCGCATGAATCCAAGTACTGCGTAGTCCCGGGACAAGACGCGAACTCCAGGCCGTCCTTGTTGGAGAGAATCGCTTCGCCCGTAGTTGAAGCAACGCCATCGTGCTGGGGCCGCAATGGCCGATCTCCGACCGTTGTGCCCACACTAAAGGTCATGGCGGCTTGAAAGGGGCGCTGCGCTGGCTGAGAAGGACACTCCCGCGACATCGGTTCGTGTTCCGCTGCGACATCAAGGGTTACTGCGATCATATCGATCGCACCGTCTTGCTGCGGCAACTGGATCGAATCGTGCCCGAACGCGATGTGATGCGCCTGCTGACACAGGTGATCGGTCGCACCGTCAAGTGGGGCGGTACCTTTCGCCAGATGCATGCAGGCATCGGCCGGGGTCGCCCATGAGCCCCTTGTTGGCCGCGTTGTATCTAAAACCCTCGGACGATGCGATGAGCCGGGCAGGCCTGGCCTATGTGCGCTACCTGGACGACTGGGTGGTGCTTGCGGCCAGCCGGTGGCGATCGCGGCGCGCCATTCGCCGGGTCAATGCCATCTTGAACGAATTGAAACTGGTCAAACATCCGCACAAGACCTGGATAGGACCGATTGATTGGGCTTTGATTTCCTGGGCTATCACCACACCCGGGCGGGCTGTGTGCCCGCCGAGGCGATACGCCAGCGGTTTGCTGCACGATTGACCCGGCTTTATGAGCAAGGTGCGTCCCGCGAACGCATCGGGATATATCAACCACTACAATATCGCTCCAGACATACGTCACGGCGACGGTTCAATGGTACGTAAACGCAATCGTACAACGTCGCATTGAGCAGAATTGCCCTTATCCGGCCAACACCACAGGAACACCCACGGATCTGCAGTTTCCTCTAACTGTCGACTCTATACCCTTTCAAGCTGAATTTCAGTTTACGATCGCCTCGCAAAGCGTCGAGTTTAGCAACATTGATCTGTCGCCCACCTGATTTGAAGCTTGTTCGACAAGCACGATGCTTTCGGGCAATCCGCCGTACACCCAACACCGCCAGCGCTGTCGATACACCCCGGACCGGGTCCGCAACCTTGCTCATAGAGCCGGGTCAGTCGCGTCCAAAAGCGCTTCACGGTGTCCTGGGCGGGGATGGGTCCCGCCCGGATGTGGCGATGGGCCAGGAAGTCAACGCGCCTGTCTAATCGTTTCCCCAGATGTCCGCTTCTGGTTGCTTCCTGCCGGTCGATGTGTAGGAACTGAGCGTCCGAAGTACGCCGCATAGCGGCCCTTCATGCCTGAAGGTCTGACCGTCAGCATGCGGCCAGGAGCGGCCGTTAGTGGCAGCTCATCGGTTGATAGGCTTGACTGAGCGGGTGTTCCGCCTCCCCTTTCCCATTGGTGCAGCCGGCTTGCAATCCAGGCGGGATGGATGTATCAAGAACATCATACGCAGCGGGGGTGGAATGAACGGGCTCAGCATTTACGACATGATCGGGCTTCTTGGGGTGGCCTCATACCTCGGATCCTACGCAGCGCTGCAGCTCGGATTCCTGCGCGGTCAGGGTTATGCATACGCCGGCTGGAATGCCATCAGCGCGGGGCTGGTGCTTCTGAGTCTTGAACAGGCGTTCAATCTCTCGGCGGCCGTGACCCAGATTGCCTGGATTGTGATCAGCCTTGTGGGAATCATCCGTTACTACCTCCTCACGAGTCGCAGCCGGTTCACGCCGGAAGAGCGGGAGTTCCTCGAAGCCACGATGCCGGGCTTGGGGCCCGCTGACGCCAGAAGATTGCTGGACCTCGGCGTGTGGGCCACGGGAGAACCCGGCACGCGGTTGACGGAAGCGGGAGCACAGAGCGCCAGCCTGTATTACCTGCTCAATGGAAGCGCCTACGTCTTTATCGAGGGGAAGGTAATCGCGCGCCTGGAAAACCACGCCTTTATTGGCGAAATGGGCATGGTCCAGCGTGCTCCGGCCAGCGCCACGGTAGAGCTGGGCGAGCGCTCCCGGTATCTGTCACTGCCGGTCGCGGCGGTGCAGCGCTTGACGGAACGGAACGTCAACATTCGTCATCACCTGAATTCGGCAATGTGGGCCCATGTTATGGGTAAACTGGTACAAACCAATCGGGACCTTGCCGATCTCTCGCCGGGCCTGTAAAGGCCGTCCGGTCCCGGATCCAAGATAAGAGGCGACACAGGGGTGCCTCGGCGGCATGGTTGGTGGCAGTTGAGACGACGCTGTCCACGCACTTGACCGCTCACAGCAAAACTCTATTCGTCAGGCGCTCCGGCGCCACGCCGCCAGTGCACCCCGATGCGGCTCGGGTCCGCGCCTTGCTCATAAAGCCGGGACAGTCGGGTATGTCCGCTTCGGGTTTGCTTCCTGTCGGTCGATGTGTAGGAACCGAGCGTCCGGAGTACGCCGCATAGCGGACCTTGACGCGTGAGGCTGGGAACGTCGGCGTGCGACCAAAACCGGACTCTCACGGCTTCGGAGAGGCTACCGATGATCAATGATCAAGTCATCACACACGCGACCAATATCGAAGAGAGATGAGCCCATCTCCGTGAGACCGGACTGAGTCGACCTTGACTCACCCCGGGGGAGTTGGCTACAGTGAACCTAGGTGGGAAGTCGAAGTCTTGATGCCCCCATAACAACGAAATACGATTAGTGGGGCTCTCGCGTGCCTTCCAAGAAGAAAGTCGCTCTACCTCCGCCTCTCTCGGGCTCCCGTTCATCAGTGGACCGGCGCAGATTCGTTGCGGCCGTAACCGCAGGCACCGCTGCCGGAGTCGGATACAGGGCTGCCGCTAAGTGGGTCAAGCCCGTTGTGAACAGCGTGCTTCTCCCGGCGCATGCGCAGACCACACCATCTGCTACACATGCTCCACCACCGCCGCCAGGCCCCCTGACTCAAATGGTTTTTGACACCTTGTGCTCATCTACCACTTACTATTTCATATTGTCCTTCTCGCCCGACCCAGCTACGACAACAAGTAGTTTCACCATCACTAAGTATACCGCCGACCCTGGCTTGCCGCAGGGCGACTCAGTACTGGTTGAGGCTATAATGACTGTTGCAGCGGGCACGTCCGTTAATTTGACTACCGCCTCGCTCGACACCTCCCAGGATATTTCCGGTTTGGACTGCAGCACCTGCGATTCCCACTTCAGCACGCATAGGGGCACCGTCCTTGCCAGTGGTGCTATCTTGACCTATGACATAATAGTTACTTGCAAGGGCGGTCCGCCCTCCGTAGTGACAATCAACAACTTTAGTGTCAGCTGAGCAGGGCATGGCTTTTGGTAGAATGTTCGACAAGCACGATGCTTTCGGGCAATCCGCCGCACACCCAACGCCGCCAGCGCTGGCGGTACACCCCGATACGGACCGGGTCCGCACCTTGCTCATAAAGCCGGGACAATCGTGTATGGAAACGCGTGACGGTGTCCTGGGCGGGCATGAGTCCCGCCCGGGTGTGGTGATAGCCCAGAAAGTCAAAGCCCCTGTCTAGGGGTCCCATCCAGGTCTTGCCCGGATGCTTGGCGAGCCCTAATTCGTTCAACACCCGGTTCACCCGGGCGATGGCCCGGCGCAGGCGCCAGCGCGTGGGCGCGAGGATCAGGATGGCGTCCATGTAGCGCACGAAGTGGTCGTCAGCTATTCCAGGTTGAGCGTGATCAGAAACGTCATAAGCGGAGAGGAATGCGACAGCAACGTCGACCGGGATCTGGAAACCCGGGAATACCTAAACCGGGAAGGAAGACGCATTCTGATCATCACACTTCAAGGATTCATCTTTTTCGGCACCTCCGAAAAGATCCTGAGCGAGGTTCGCGCCCACCTCGCGGACCGGGAGGAGCACGACATTGAATTTCTGGTGCTGAATTTCCGCCACGTGAGTGAGCTGGATATTTCGGCGATCAGAGCGTTTTCAAAACTGAACCAGCTGAGTGACCACTACGGCTTCCACGTTCTGATCACCGATACCAAACCCAGGTGGATAAACCGCCTCAACTCTGTTGACTTCCTGAAGGATTCAGACGATTGGAAACACCTGGTTTTCGAGCATATGGATGACGCTGTGGCCTGGTGCGAAGAAGTCATCCTAAACGAAATAGCAGGGAATGCAGGCGACAACGGCAGGGATCTGACGAGCCTCTTGTCCATAATGATCGGAGACGAATTGCTTTGTCGTGAGATTGAGCCGCATTTTGTCGAAGAGCACGCCACACAGGGCGAATACCTGTTTCGCCAGGGTGACGCGGGGAACAGCCTTTACCTGATCGGTGCAGGCTCCGTTGCCATCGTAGTTCAGGCCGGCAACGGTGAACGAGTATTACGGCGATTTCGCTCAGGGGCGATCGTCGGTGAGATGGCCTTGTATACGGGTGAACCGCGCTCGGCAGGGGTGCTGATAGAGGAAGATTCCGCTCTGTACCGCCTGGATGTCACCCACCTCAAATCGATGGAAGTCGAGCAGCCCGCCGCCGCAGCCGGGATACACAGTTACATCGTGCGTCTGCTGGCTGAGCGCGTCAACCGCCTCAACCGGGAGTTGCAGCGCGTGTGACGTGCCTGACACAAACCCGGGCTCGCAGTGACACCGGCCTCAAACGGGTCCCCCGCCATGAGTTGAACGTCCCGGCCCGGAATAAGAGCCGGCCTGCTGCTCCCTTAAGCCGGCGACCGGTCGACTATCATTCATAACTCCAGGCGCGCCCTCTCTCAACGACCCGCCGGTCCAAGCAGTTCGTCCAGGTGCCGCCCCAGTTTCTCAACATGAGGAGGCGACAGAATCGAAAACATGTCGCCAGGCAAGATCCGGTCCGTGAAACCGGACGTTGTGAGATATCGCCATCGGCGGAACAGTGTCTCGGGAAAGGTGGACGTGCGCAACAGGACGATACCGGTTTGGATCGGCGGCGGGCAATAGCGGGCTCGCAGCTGCACTTGCCGGTCGTAAAAGCGAGCAAATCGCTCACCGAGCCCGGGCGGCAAACGCTCAAGCCGACGGTGCAACTGGTCGTCGATAATCCGGTTCGCCCGGCCTTTGTCCTCCGGCGGCGCCGTGGCGGACCGACCCACTTCGACCTCACCGTGTCCGGCCTCGCCAGCTTCCGGAGCCATGGTCTCGAGCAGTGCCAGTACGGCCACCTCGTGCCCGTCGGCCTCCAGCACCCTGGCCATCTCGAACGCCACCGTGCCCCCGAAACAGTGACCGCCCAGGTAGTAGGGCCCGGTTCTCTGCATGTCCAGGATCTCCCCGACGTAGGCCGACGCCATTTCCTCGACGCTCCCGTGCGGAGCTTCGTCATCGGACATGCCCGCAAAGGCGAATGAATAGACCGGTCGTCCACAGCTAAGTGACCGGGCCATCTTGAACAGGGACAGGGGGGTCGTGCCAGCGGAGGGCACAACGTAGAAAGGGGGTTCACTGCCCTCGCGCACCAGTGGGGAGATCAGCATCGTCAACTCTTCGTTTCAGGTGCTTTGGCGGTTGGAGTCGTCGACGCGCCGTCGTGCCGGGCCGTTTCGTTGCGCTGGTTCTGCTCAACCAGCAACACGAGGCGGGTTGTCGCTTCCGCCACGGTCGGGTTTGTCAGCAGCAGCGAAGCTGGTATGTCGAAACCGAGCCACTCGGCGAGCTCGCCCGCCATATTGAACACCTCCAGCGAGTCCACCTCGAAGGCGGCCAATGGCTGGTCGATGTCCACCCTCCCCGGGGTGATACCGGCGGCTCCCGCCAGCCTGGCGACAATCCAGGACTCGATGACATCGGCCGACCTGTCCGCTTCGTCGACTCCCTGAACGAGGCAGCCATCGAAGGGACCTTCATCCCGTTTCCAGGTGTGAATGACGTCCAACGTTCCGGCCTGGAACCGGTCGCGACAGACATACCGCGCCACCTTGCCGCTGGTGGTCTTCGCCATGGTGGTTTGTCTGATCAGGCACACGGCGGCTACCGGCACTTCGTGGTACTCGCTGACGCACTGTCTGATCGAGGCGGCCACGGATTCGAGAGCCTCCTCGAGCCCGCCGGCTTTCGACGTGTTCTTCCCGCCGCGGTGGCGATAGCGCCGATCGAGCTCGGCGACGATCACCAGGCGCTCCTCCCCGCCTTCTTCGATGGAGAAAGCTGCGCTTCCGCCTGTTCGAATCAGCTCGTGACCGGACTCCACCGTGTGCTCTATGTCCTGCGGATAGTGATTTCGCCCGGCGATGATAATCAGATCCTTGAGACGCCCGGTGATGTACAGCTCGCCCCGATACATGAACCCGAGATCCCCCGTGCGCAGGAACGCACGTTGGCCGCCATTCGCCAGTGCGGCGCAAAACGTCTCGGCGGTTGCTTCGGGCTCGTTCCAGTATCCCCGGGCAATGCTCGGGCTGTCCAGCCAAACCTCCCCCACTACCGACTCCGGGAGCCGTTCGAAGGTGGTCGGGTCGACGATCTCCACACTATCTTCAACCCTCGGTGTTCCGCAGCTCACCAGTCTCGTGGCTTGTGCTGCGGAATCACTCAGCTCGATGAACCGGCCTTTCTCGAGAGCGGCGACGCTCCCGCTGCGAACCGACGGTGCCGCCGTCATCACCCCACCCGCCACGAACAGTGTCGCCTCGGCGAGTCCGTAGCAGGGATAGAACGACGACTCCTGGAATCCACACGATTCGAAGGCCCTGGCAAAACCGGTCATGGTCTCCGACCGCACGGACTCGGACCCGTTGATGGCGAGCCTCCAGCTGCGAAGATCGAGGGTCTTCTTCTCTTCGTCGCTGATCTTTCGAGTGCACAGGTCATAGGCAAAGTTTGGACCGCCGCTGATCGTCGCTATGAATTTCGTTATGGTCTGCAGCCAGCGAACGGGCTTAGTCAAAAACGACTCAGGCGGTATGAGCACGAACGGGAAGCCGCCGTATATTGCCTGCAGAACGCCACCCACCAGGCCCATGTCATGGAACAACGGCAACCAGCTCACGCCAACGGATTCGCTAGAATGTTCGCACGCTTTGCACATCAAACCTGCGTTGTGGATGAGATTGCCGTGGCTGATCATGGCGCCCCGCGGCCGGCTCGTGGACCCGGACGTATACTGCAGGTAGGCCAGCGACTCAGCGCTGATCGATGGCTCAGCCCAGACGCCTTCCGGCTCCCTCTCGATGTAATCGGTTGTGTGCCACAGGAGATCGTTCATCTGCCGGGTTTCGGTGGACCTTTGTCTCACTGTCTCCAGTATCCCGTCCGTGGTAAGGGCAACGCGGCTCCGCGAGCTCGCCAGCACAGCCTTGATCCGCTCCAGGGCCTGGTTGCGTCGCGGCGGTTGGATGGGTACCGCAATCGCTCCCGCATAAAGACAGCCGAAGAATGCGGCTACGTAGTCCGGCCCGGTGGGATACACCAGCAAGACGGGCTCGTTGTGCGCACCCATCCCGGTGAGCACAGCGGCGATCGCGCGCGCCCTTCGATCCAGGTCACCGTAGGTGAGTTGGAATTCGTCGCCGCTGTGCTCATCAGGGAACGTGTACGCGACCTGTTCGCCCTGACGTGCTGCCCGGAAGATCAGCAAATCGACGCAGTTGTCGATGCCGGCGAGCGTACCTTCTTCACTGCTCATGGAACGCAAGGCCACCGCCCGGCATCAGCCACCAGCCCGTGTTCCCCGCTCCTCGAGGAATACCCGGACGCCGCTGGCCATCTGAATGATCACATGGGGATTCGGCGCGAGCTCGAATCCGGGAGTCTCGCGTACACGGAAACACTGGTGGATTGCGGCGATGATCAAAACCATCTCCATCATCGCCATGGGCTCCCCGATACAGCGATGGGGCCCGCCACCGAAGGGATAGTAGGCGTAGCGCGGGCGCTCTGCGCAGCGCTCAGGCCTGAACCGCTCGGGATCGAATCGAGAAGGCTGCGGCCACAATTCTGGCAAGCGATGAGTCACGTACGTACCGATCAGCAGGCCTGTACCGGCCGCCACGGGATAGCCCCCAATCTCGTCGTCGCTGACGAGCTCTCGAACGTGCATCCACACCGGCGGCCACAACCTCATCGACTCTTCCAGCACCATACGAACAGTAGTCAGCGCCGGAATATCGTCCGTACCCGGCAGACGGTTGCCGAGCACATGGTCTACTTCGTCCTGGACCCGCCTTTGGATCGCCGGATGCCTGGCCAGATAGTACATCGTCATCGCGAGCGTATTGGCCGTGGTGACGCTCCCTGCCAACAGCATGGTGGCGACCTCGTCTCGCACCTGAATGTCGGTTAACGGCAGGCCGGTCTCCTTGGGCTTGGCGGTGAGCAACAATGACAGCAGATCGTCCGGTTTCCGTCGCGCCCGACGGCGATCGTTGATCAGTCCGAATACAAACTCATCCACGGTCCGCAATGCGGTACCGAGCCGCTGGCGATAACCGGGATCGAAAGGCGTCGCCACGTTGAGCCGCATCCCTGTCAAAACTCCCATCTCCGCATTGAGCGCGGTGATGGCGTCGGCCAGAGTACGCCCATGGCCCGACAACGGCGTGCCGAACAATGCTCTCGAGGTAATCTCGATCATCAACTCCTGCATCTGTGGGACCAGATCCAGCGATTGAGTGCGGGTTGCCACTGAGCGCCACCGTTCTATCATTGAAACCGCGGTTTCAGTGACCAAGGGACCTAAGCCCAAGACGCTGTGGCGCTTGAACTTCGGTTGCATGAGCCGCCTTTGCTGACGCCAATAGTCGCCGGTGCCCCCCAGCAGCCCGTTCCCCAAGGCGATTCGCAGAGCAGAAACGCGCTCCGTCGCCCGCCCGTGAAAGGCGCGCTCGACAAGATCGGGCCGCGCGATCAGGACGGACTCACCATAGTCGCTTTCGATGCGGGCTACGTCACCGTACCGGGCCTGTAAGTCCAGCCCCAGGGCCAACTTGTCGGTGCGTGCGTCCAGATTTCCGTTGCGAGGCGGGCCGGGGGCGGTGGCGCGCAAACTCGGCAACGGGCGCGCCGAACCCGGTGACGACCGTCTTTTTGTCCGCAGGAGCGTCACTGTTTCACCGGAGGGGCCTCTCGCGCCGGTCTTCCGCACCGCAAGACGGACCTGTCCAGGCCGACCCCGGGAATCGGGAACAATACGGAGCGACAACGCTGGGTCGCAGCGTGATGTTGAAATGCAAAACCATCGTTACTTGGCGCATTGGCAGCAGGCGGTCAATCCGGCCACGCCATCGTTGTCGAGACGATACAAAGAATAACCCACGTGCGTAATTGGAAAAAAGTCCTTTTCTGGCACTGGGGAGTCAAAACAGTCGCGGTTCCCGCAAAACAGCCGCGCCGCCGACGCTGCGTCGCTCAATTGAAGACGGTCTTGAGCATCGCCGCAAAAGTTCCACCCCGGGAAGGGCCTACCGAGGCGGAAATCGATGCTCTCGCCCGGCGATTGTTGAACTCATCCAACTGAAACAGACAGTCTGCCCTACTCCCTTTGCGCCTGGCTCATGGCGATGCGCGCATCGCGCATGGCTTCCGGCGAGGCGGCTTTTTGCTTGTCGATCTGTTCGATTTCATCCGGCACATACCAGTGCATGCGGTCCGATTCGTAGGCCTGCCACACGGCTTCCGCGACTTCCTCTGGCCCAATCAGGCGGAAGGGCCCCTCGGTGGGCGCGTTGGCGCCAATGGTTCGACCTTCCGATGCCCGTTCACTTCCATCCACGTACATCGGACTGTTACGCAGGATCGGCGTGTCGATCAAGCCGGGCAAAACATCGGCGGCGCGGACGCCGCATCGGCTGAGTTCGACCGCAAGCGCTTCCGTCAACCCCTTGACCGCGAACTTGGTGGCCGCGTAGACCGCAAGCCGCGGAGCACCATAGGTTGCAGCGGAAGACGATGTGGAGAAGCACAGCGAATTGGGCGTTTGCTTGAGCAAAGGCAACGCCGCATGAATGCCGTTCAGCACGCCGATGAGATTCACCCGCACCACGTCGAGCGTCTTCTCGAACGGGATATCCTCGAAATACCCGGTGGCACCGATGCCGGCATTGTTGTACAAAATATCGAGACGTCCATCGGTTACCTCGGCAAATGCACCTATTACCTCGTCGAAGGCGGCCTTGTCTGTCACGTCAAGTGTTGCAATAAAGCAATTGTCGGCGCCAAGTTCGACTTCCAGACTCCGGAGTCCCTGCATATCCAGATCGACGGCCCCGACGAACCAGCCGCTTGTACCGAAACGTTTTGCAGTAGCGCGGCCAATGCCACTTGCCGCGCCGGTGATAAAAATCGTGTGTCTTTCCACTGAATCGTTCCTCGTCGACTGTTTCAAGTCCCTCGCCGCCAGCGATGATAGTCGGAGATGTACTCGAGGAAGGTCAAGCCCAGAACCACGCGCTTGTACTCGGCGGCGTCCATGGAGCCACGTGGGACTGCGCAAACATCCCGAACGGTCACAGCAGGGGTCATACACGCGAGAGTCCGCTCTTCAAGTAAGCCATCGTTCCGTGCCCTCCTCGATGCCCCGGGCTTAGGTCCCAAGTGGCTGAAGAGACAACTATACAGAAAGCCCCTCCAACGTCGAAGTCATGGATGGCTTGAGAAACAATGGCTTACGGACCGCCCTTTTTAATCCTGGCTCCGATCTGACGGAGGGCGAACCAATGAAACGAGCAGTCATCTACGGGCGAGTATCCACCAAGGCTCAGGACACCGAGAACCAGCTCCGAGAGCTCAAGAAGGTCGCCAAGCGCCAAGGCTGGAAGATCACCTACCAAGTACATCGATCACGGCGTCAGGGGCGCCAAGGGCCGCGAGGAACGAGCTGAGTACGACCAGATCAGGATAACCGATATCTTCGGGGGGCAGGCGGGGGAACCTTCCTTCTGTCCTCGGTGTCGAATCTGCGCTATCCCCAACCCGAAGACAGGATGTAACGTGACTTCGAAGAAGAAAAGACGTTCCGGCTCGTTGCAGCCCCCTTCCGGATCTACCGCATCATCTCGCCGCCGCCGCCGAATGATGCGGGACGGCATCCCTGAAGGAACAGGCCTTCCAGCGCATGCGCAGACGCCCCACTCGAACGTAGCAGGTACATGATCATCGGATACGAAGTAACAATGGTGGAGTGAGCAAAATTGCTTTCAGGGGTAATCGATGAAACTCGGCAAGTTTAGGGTCACGAACTACAGAAATGTGCGGGACTCCGGCTGGATCGAAGTCGGCGACATTACAGCCTTCGTGGGACAGAACGAGGCTGGTAAAAGCAACCTCCTGGAGGCGCTGTACCGGATCAATCCCTTCGCCGCCAACGAAGCCTACAGAATCGATGAGGACTGGCCCGTAGACGACTGGGGCAGCAAGGACCCGTCGGCTCTCGTTTGCGAGGCAAAATTCACGCTCACCCCCGAAGATGTCAAATCCATCCGTGCCGAAGCCGGGCTCGCGAAGCCTGCCCTCGCGCAAAAAGACGACGTAGCGGCTGGTGAGGCGGGAGCGGAACAGAGCGGCAAGTCCGTGGTCGAGCTCCCCCCAGAATTGATCCTGATCGGCACTCGATCCTACAACAGTGGCCCGACGTTTTCGGTAGAGGGCACTCTTGCCAAGCAGTTTGATGAAGCCAAGGTTGATGCGTGGGCCAAGAAGCGTGTTCCCAAATTCGTGCTGGTTCAGGATTACGGGCTGATCGGGGCGCAGATCGAGCTGGACCGGCTTGCAGAGCGGTGCAAGAGCGTCAAGTGGGATCAACTGACCAACGAGGAACAGACGATCAAGATCGTGTTGGATCTCGCCCACATCGATATCGATGACTTCCTTGTCAAGGGAGGCACCGCCGAAGGACGTACCGTTCGTTCCTTTGATAAGCGGGCCGCGTCGTCTTATCTGAGCAAGCAGTTCCGCGAGCTCTGGAGCCAGAAGGGGGTTAATTTCAACATCGAGATCGACGGGCCCACGCTTAACATATTGGTCGAGGACGATGCGGTCGGTATGCCGGTACGTCTAAGTCGTCGGTCCAGCGGATTCCGCTGGTATGTTTCCTTTGCCTGGAAATTCACGCATGCAAGCCGGGGGCAGTACAAGGGTTGCATTCTCCTGCTCGAGGAACCTGGCATACATCTTCATTACTCCGGGCAGCGCGATTTGCTCGAGCTCCTTCAGCGGCTTTCGAAATCGAATGCAATTCTCTATACGACCCACCTCGCTTCCATGGTCGATCCGGCATATCCCGAGCGTGTGCGCATCGTTGAGACACAGAACGGCCACGCCACGGTGAAGAAAGGCGTGGTGAGCAGCCAGAGCGCGCCCATGGCTGTCATCGAGCTTTCTCTGGGCCTGGCCGGCGACATGATGAGCGGGCTTCTCGAAACCCGGCAAACCCTAATCGTCGAGGGCTGGGACGATGCGCTGATTCTGCATAGACTCTCTTCGATTCTAGAGCGCGAGGGGCGGTCACATCTTTCTCACCGGATCTATCTCTGGGCTGCCCGGGGCGCGCTGAAAACCCCAATGTACGCGGCCTTCGCCGTCGGCCAGGGTTGGGATTCCGGTGTACTGCTCGATACCGGTCAGGAAGGACAGGCCGCGAAAAAGAAGATCGAAGAGTGGGTTCTCAAGGATCTGAGCGCGGATACACAAGCCCGATTCCGCGTACTTATGCTCGGAACGGCTGCCGGGATCAAAAGGACGGCCGCAGGCATAGAGGATCTGCTTGGGGATCAGTTCTATATTGGCTGCGTCAACGCCGCCTTCGGAATAGCAATCAGGGAGCGAGACCTTCCAGTTGACAGCACCGACATGATCGCCAAGCAAGTCGAGACCATATTGGTGCAACGATATGGGCACAAGGAGCTGGACAAGCACCGCGTGATGGCAGAAATCTTGCGTCGGCTTGATGGCTGGACAAGGCTATCGGAACTCCCCACGGTCACCGCGTCCAAAGCCGAGAGGTTGTTTCAGGCTATCAATGAAGCCTACGGAGGGGGGGCGAATTGAATTCGCACGTGCTTTCTTAGCAATCCCGGCAATGAACCAGCGCCCCCGCAGGCGCTTGCAGCCGACACCGCTTCGCCATGCGGTTGGAACTGGCCTTGCGGAAAGAGTCTCGTGCAACCTTTCGTCAGGATTTCGACGCTCTCTGGTATCTTCCAGGCGAGGATCCCGGACCGACCGAATGGTAATGCATCTCCGATGTCAACGACGTTTGGTCATGATGAATACGATATGACTTCCCGTTAAGTAGGCTGCGCGATCCCGCGGGTCGGGAGCGCGGTCCACCCGTCGTTTACTTCAATGACGCCGGCGCGACCGGGAACTTGTTCCACAGGTCCGGATCGTGCCCCATCACCAGGCTGCTGCGCCGTGCCTTCTGCATGAGCTTGAGCTTACGGATGTAGGCGTGCCACTCCTCGGCGTCGCCGAGCAGCCAGCCCTTGGCTTCGAGCTCGTACTCCTCGGGGAGGTGCAAGTAGTCGCCCGTGAACGTGTAGTGGTTGCCGGACTGGGTGGCGACATGCATGACCTGGTGGCCGGCCGTGTGGCCGCCGGTCCATTCGACCACGACCCCGTCCAGCAATTCCAGCCGGCGGTCATCGATGGGCGCCCAGGCGGCGCCGCGCAGGGCGCCCAGGTCGGCGAAGTCGTAGGCGCCGCCCTTATTCTGCCAGAGCAGGTAGAGCGCGGACTCGAGCTCGCGCTTCTGGACGATGATCGGGGTATCGAACTGGCGGAATATCCCTAGCTGGCCGATATGGTCCAGGTGCAGGTGCGAGATGACGATGAAGTGGATGTCCTTCGGCTCCATGCCGCAGTTGCGGAGCTGGTTCTCGATGCGGTTGTTCGCGGCCATGCGCACGATCGGGAAAGCCTCCATCAGTCCCTGCTCGTGGGTCTCCATGGCGTCGGGCGAGATGCCCGCGTCGAACAGCACGTTGCCGTGGGGATGCTTGACCACCACGCCGCTGATCGGGATTTCCACCCAGCGCCTGGGCGGGTTCTTCTCGCTGAAGGTCAGCGCGCAGCCGGCCGCCCCCGGGAGGAACCAGCCGATGTCCCCGCCCAGCCAGCCGTAATCCAGCAGGAAGATCTCGTCCGCGCGAACCGGCCCGCTTCCGCCCTCGAGGATCTTCTTCTCCGAAACCTCGGACGTGCGTCCCCCGGGAGTGTGCGGCGGCGTGTCCTCCCGGCTCTTCCTCGGATGTCCGCGGTCCCGCTCGGGCTGGCGCCCGCGGTCGAACTCCAGGATCTTCATTCGCTTGACGCGGTCGCCCTCGTCGTCCTTTCCGAACTCGATGATCTTCATGCTGTCACTCCTCTTCAGTCTTCGGTCCGTTCCCGGATGATCCTCAGCGCCTCCTTGAGGTAGACGCGGAACAAGGGATAGTTCTCGCTCATCGGGAAATGGCCGATGTCGGTCATCTCGATGTAGACACCGTGCCGGATCCGGCGGGCGGTGTCCTCGCTCGCTTCCGGCGGGGTGAGATAGTCGTAGGTGCCGGTCATCATGACCACCGGGCAGCGTCGGCCATCGATGTCCTCGAGCTGATTTCGCAGGTCGTGGTCGACCGAGTAGTAGTACAGGTCGCCCTTGAACGCCTCGGAGCCCTGCGTGTAGTAGTGCCAGGTGAGCCAGCGGTCCATGTCCGGCGAGTGCGGGGACATGAGATCCCAGACTCCGCTGGCGCACACCTGGGCCGCGTTGGCGTGCGGGTGCCGCCACCAGTCGAGGAAGAATCCCGGCGCGTAGTCGGCCGCCTCGACGGGGATCACGGCCTTGAAGCGGTCCGGGCGGCGCAGGGCGAGCTGCAGCGCCACGTTGCCGCCGAAGGAAGAGCCCATGAAGATCGGATCCTGCAGCTCGAGCGCGTCGCAGAACGCCACGATGAAGTTCACGAAGTGGTCGGCGGTGAGCCGGTATTCCGAATTCCACCAGTCCACGTTGAGGGGCGGATCGGTCTTGCCGTGGCGGGCAAGGTCGTAGGCGATGATGTTGTAGTCCTTCGTGAACTCCTCGTCTTCGAGCAGTCCTCGCCACTGGTGGTTGTGACAGCCGGCAGTGTGCTGGCAGACCAGGGGTTGTCCGCTGCCGTTGTGGAGGTAGAAAACCTTGTACTCGAAACCATCGACATCGATGGTGACGTATCGACCGGTTACCGGGGAATGGCGGGCCATGTTCGCAGCTCCTGGATTTGGTTCAATCGTCGGGGATTCGGATGCCGGTTCCGACCGTGTCAGACGGGCACGCCGGCCTTGCGCAGCAGCTCGAACTGCACGGTAAAGTTACGCAGGTTCTGCATCAACACGAGGTGGTTGCCCTCGATCTTGAGATCCCGCTGAAAGCTCGCCGACCAGATGCCGTGGTACATCGGCTTCGGATACGGCTGGGCGAATTCGCGCCACGTCTCCGGGCTGGCGCGCAGGGCGAAGTCATAGGCGTCCAGCGGGCCCGGGTTGATGTTGATGTTCTTCACCTTGCCGTCGTGCATCTCGATGATGACCTTCGCCTCACCCATGTCGAACAGGAAAGTACAGGTGTAGTACTTGGCCATCGCGCCGATGGTGGGGTCGTTGTCGGTGAGGGTCTTGTACTTGCTTGCCCAGCTCTTGAGGTCTGCAGCCATGTGCTTTTCCCGTGTTTTAAGCCACTAATTGTGTGGTCGGTGTGGAATGGGCGCGGCGCGGTCGGCCAAAGGCAGACCGGCGGCCGCTCCGACATGCGTCAAGACGGGGCAGGTTGCATGCCGGGATGCGCGCGCTCATCCGAATATCCAGTGAACGGCCGCGACGAATCCGGCCACGGCCAGCACCACCCAGAAGCGCGCGTTCCAGTTCGCAGGGGTCGTGATACGCGCTGTGGCGGGGGCGCCGCCGGGCACGCGGAACTCGAGGTGCCTGCCGGTGTAGGTCGACAGCTCCAGGCGGTAGGCGAGAAACCAGATCACCACCACGCCCAGCGCCCACCACAGTACCTGCCACGCCCACAGGGACGGCACGCCTACCCGCCAGCTCCCGATGCCGGCGTTGGGCGCACCGAACAGGTCGTTGCCGATCACCACGCCCGGGCCGATGGCGAAGAACGCCCAGGCCAGCGTGAGCGCCCAGCCCACTGACCGCAGGCCGCGGGCGCCGCGGGAGGGACGGGTGTATTCGGCGAGGAAGCGGTGATAATGCATGCGGCGCTCGCGGTCGGGCGTGCGGCGGCTGAGAAACGAGACGAAGGCGCAGGCGACGACGTTGCAGAACAGTCCCCAGCCCGCCGAATGGATGGTCCAGGGCCAGCGGCCCCAGGGCAGGTCGATGCCGACGAAGGACGCGAAGTGGGCGCCGAAAGGCTCGGTGAAGACCACCACCAGCATGCCCGTCACCAGCCCCACGGTGGCGCCCTCGCGGGTGATGCGGGGGAACCAGCATATCGCCGCCAAGGGGATGAGGAGCTGGGCGCCGAAGCCGATGGCCAGCGCGCCGAGCGTGCTGTTGGCGGAGGGCGCGTACGTCGCGGTGAGCAGCGCGGCGAGGATCACCAGGCCGATGCCGAGACGCCCGAAAAGCTTCTGCTGGCGGTCGCCGGCATCGGGGTTGACGTAGTGCCGGTAGAGATCGCGCGCCAGGATCGTGCCGGCGGTGGCGGCGTAGGTTGCCGCCATGACCTGCACCGCCGCCAGTCCGCACACCGCGAGCAGGGCGCTGAACCAGGGCGCGCTGCCGGCGATCGCGGCGAGATAGGCGCCCACGAGCCCCGCGCCACCACCGGCCGCCCGCGCCGTGAGCCACCCTGAGACGGTGACGCCGGCGCCGTTCGCCGCATTGGAAGCCTCCAGGAAATGCGCCCCCATTCCCTGGGCGACCTCGAACACCACCAGGATCACGCCGAGCGCCGCGGCCGAGGCCCACACCTGCTGGGGGGCGAACCCTTTCGGGTTCTGGCTGCTGAAGGCCCAGATCGAGAACGCGGGACCGGCCTGGATGCCCATCAGCGCCAGGCAGTAGGTGAGAATCATCGAGGCCGTCCAGGGTCCTCCCACGGGCGCCTCGTGCCCCAACCCGGCCGTGAACTGAATGACGCCGGGGACCTCGAAATAGCTGTTGTAGCCCTGCGCGGTGCCGCCCCACGGGCCGAGGGCGCTCGTCCCGAGCTTGGCGAGAGCCTCGTTGAACGGGCCGAAGCCGCCCAGCTCGCCGTAGGCAACGAGACCCACCGCGACCATCCCCGATGCCAGAAGCAGCGACTGCAGGGTGCCGACATAGGCGACCGCGCGCATGCCGCCGAAGCAGACGTACAGGAAAACAACCGCGGTCAGCACCCACATCGCCACGGTGCCGTCCGCCCGGCCGTGACTGACCACCTGCATGAGGGCTCCGGAGGCGCTGAGCTGCATGCCCAGGAAGGGAACGGCGAACAGCAGCGCCACCAGTACCACCATCAGGCGCATGAACTCGCTGTCGAAGTAGTCGGCGAACATCTCGCCCGGGGTGACGTAGCCGAATCCCTTGCCCAGCAGCCACTGGCGCTTGAGGAACAGGACGCCCGACAGGGGGATGGTGATGGCGCACATCGACACCTCGGCGAACTGGAAGCCGTCGCGGAAGATGAAGTCCGAGTGGCCCAGGA
>JBAUWJ010000083.1:0-7457 GCA_049583715.1 Arenicellales bacterium
GGACCCACCGGACCCACCGGACCCACCGGACCCACCGGACCCACCGGACCCACCGGACCCACCGGACCCACCGGACCCACCGGACCCACCGGACCCACCGGATCGACCGGACCCACCGGATCGACCGGAACCACCGGATCGACCGGACCCACCGGATCGACCGGACCCACCGGATCGACCGGACCCACCGGGTAGAACAGCGCCGGTATTTCGATTGTTCACATTGGCACCGCTCTTTGCGTAAGACGTGCTTAGCGGGAGCGGGACGCACTACGATACAGAGCCGTCGACACCGTTTTGCCGCCATCACCATGAAACTGTCTGCTGTCTTGATCGTCAAGAATGAAACCTCCGTTCTGGACGACTGCCTGAACTCTGTGCGTGGAGTGGATGAGATAGTCGTTTGCGATACTGGATCCTCTGACAATACTGTCGACATGGCCAAGCGTCATACCGACAAGGTGTTCGAGGACTACCGATGGAACGACGATTTTGCAGAGGCAAGAAATCACGCGCTATCAAAGTCCTCCGGTGACTGGATTCTCAGCATCGATGCCGACGAGCGACTCGGCAGTCCCGTAGAGGAGATACGAAAAGAGATCGCGAAGGCTGAAGAGCTCGGCTCGCAGGCCTTGTCCTGCAAGCTCGTCACGGAAGCCGGTGATTATCACTTCTTCCCGCGCGTGACGAAGAGAAATATTCAATGGAAAGGGGCGATTCACAACTACGTGGTCGTTTCAAACAGCACAGCGACCGGCATAACGATCATTCGCGGCTACTCCGAGGCGCACGAGCTGGACCCTGACAGGGCCCTTCGGATCCTGAAGAAGGAGCTCGAGAAGAACCCGGAGGCGGTCAGGGAAAAATACTACTTCGCTCGGGAGCACTACTACAGAAGGGATTTCGCCTCCGCCGCTCGCTGGTACGAACAATACCTGAGAGTCGGGACCTGGAGACCAGAGGTTGCCGACGCATACCTGATGCTGGCCAGATGTTACTGGCAGTTGAGACAAGCGAACAAGGCGAGGGCCGCTTGCCTGCAGGCAATTGGAGTAAACCCCGATTTCAGGGAGGCTCTGCGGTTCATGGCCGAGATGCATTATTCGCCCTGGAAGGAGAAGTGGCTCCAGTTCGCCGAATTGGCTGAGAATACGAATGTCCTGTTCGTAAGGATGCCTCGTTCCGGGGACCAAAAGCCCTTGGGTCTGCTGCCCCCGGACTTGGCGTATTTCGAGAATGTTCTGCTCCGCCACGACAGGATAGATGTGCTCGAGTGGGGAGCCGGATACAGCACCAAGTACTTCACCGAATTCCTGACCAGGCACGACATCGAGTACACCTGGCGGGCGATGGAACACCAGGAGAAGTGGTACGACGCCGTCAGGCGCTGGGGCCTTCGCAATGTCGAGATCGTCCTGGCCGACAAGGATTCTCATGAATACCTGTCCCCGTCCGGCACGTATGACTTGATCTATGTGGACGGACGGAACAGAGTGAAATGTCTCCAGAGCGCAAAGAAACTGCTCAAACCCGGCGGTATCGTGTTGCTGCACGATGCAGAGCGACGCCGCTATCACGCGGGGTTCGAGGGCTACACGTGGTGTTTCATCGGCGATGGCTCACCCAGGCTGTGGCGCGGTGTCCTGGACTGACAGAAGAGCGATAACCGATATCGCTGACAGCCGAAAGGTGACGCAAAAACCGGGTCAGGGGAAAACCGGGTCAGAGGGAAAAATGCTCTCTGACCCGGTTTTTCTTCTGATTCGCAGCTTTGCGGTGCCACTCCGCGGCCTCCTTGAAATCCTGGGAAACTCTCTCTCCGTAGTCGTACAGCTCAGCGAGATTGACCCGAGCCATCGCCACACCCTGGTTCCCAGCTTCGCGAAACCACATCGCTGCTTCCTTGAAGTCCTGGTCGACTCCGTGCCCCGCATAATAGAGATCACCCAGATCGGCTTGGCCCATCGCGTTGCCTTGGTCCGCTGCTTTGCGGTACAGCAAGCTATCCCTACGTGAGGGCAGGCATCTCGAGGATCGCCGCGGCGGCTGCGCCCCCTCGCAATCACAGCGATAGTCACACCGTTTCGGAGACAGCCCGGGACGGAGCGCGCGATGCTCGCCTCACGTCAGGCGATGCCGGAACATCCACGCCGCCACGGGCAGGGTGACGGCCCCGATGATGATCAACGGCCACAGGTCCGGCATGATCTGCGAGAAGCCTGCGCCTTCGAGGTAGACGCGGTGGGTCATGTCGATGGCGTAGCGCAGCGGATTGATCTCGGTGAAATACTGAAGCGTGGAAGGCATGTTGCCGATCGGCGTCGTGAGCCCCGAGAGCAGGGTGAACGGCATGATGAACACGAAGGAGAAGAGCATCGCCTGCTGCATGGTGGTGACCACGGAGGACACCATCAGGCCGATGCCCACCGCCGCGAGCAGGAAGAAGATCATGCCCGCGTAAAGGGTGAGGAACGACCCTTGAAAAGGAATCTGGAACCAGAGCTGCGCCACGAGCAGGATCAGGGTCGCCTGGGTCGTTCCCACCAGCATGGACGGGGTCGCCTTGCCGATCATGATCTCCGAGGGACGAAAAGGCGTCACCAGAAGCTGGTCGAACGTGCCCTGCTCGCGCTCGCGGGCTGCACCTGCGAAAACGGTGAGTCGAACCTGCAAGTCCGAAGCAACCCGGACGCGCAGCATTGCCCACCCACGCGCTACAGGACGAGAGCTGGCCGCTCTCGCCATTTGCGTACCAACGCCACCTGCCAGAGTCGACGCTGCTCTACCAGTTGGCGGCGCAGCACTGGCCAGCGTTCAGGAATCTGCTGGCGTCCCAGGGCAGGTCGCTACCCAACTATGTGGTCGAGGAGTTCGAGGCCTACCTCAAATGCGGCCGCCTGAAACACGGCTTTTTGCGGGTGCGATGTGAGTCCTGTCATCACGAGAAACTTGTTGCCTTCAGCTGTAAGCGCCGCGGCTTCTGTCGGGGACGCCTAGTCCCTCTTGCGGCGCCCGCCGCATGGCCGACAGTGCCGCGCACCTGGTCGACGAGGTGTTGCCAAAGCGGCCCATCCGCCAATGGGTGCTGAGTGTGCCATACCCGCTACGCCTTCTGTTCGCGACCCATCCAGCGGTGATGACCCAGGCACTGTCGATCATTCACCGGGTGATCAGCACCTTTCTCATCCACTGCGCCGGCATGACCGTCAAGTCGGGCCCGCAGAGCGGCGCGGTGACATTGATACAGCGCTTCGGTTCCGCGTTGAACCTCAACCCGCATTTTCACATGCTTTACCTCAACGGCGTGTACGGTGCCAACGGCTACTCTTGGCCAGTGAAACCGCCAACCCGGGAAGAACTCGACGTCATCACTCACACGATTGCGGCGCGGGTCGCGCGGTCGCTGGAGCGGTCAGGCTATCTCGTCCGCGACCCCGAACATGAATACCTCGACCTGCTCCCGGACGAAGACGATGCCATGAGCACCATTGTCGGTGCGTCCATCACTTACCGGTTGGCGTTTGGCCCGAGCGCCGGACTAGGCGTCCCCGAAGAAAAGCACTGACGTTGCAGACTTTGCCGGCCAACACCAGAGACACCAAACCAAACGAACTGGTCAGTCGGCAAGCAGGCTTTTCTCTCCACGCTGGTGTCCTGAAGCACCTGGGCCTGGACCAGGCATCACAACCGCAAGCTCGACCGCCACCCGACGGATTGTTCGACTACTCGGCAAATCTCCTTTGACGTCGACGCCTCGGCGGAGCCACCAGCGCACCAGGGCACAAAATCCCGCGCGAATTGTTCATTTCTAAACCAACCCACACACAGTTCACCGCATCCAAATCGCCACAACAGCGCATTGGGTCGGCGAACCATGTTGACTGACGCTCGGCAGGTGGTTAATTGTTCCTATACCCAGGACGTCGTTGAGACTGGTCGCACCGCCCCAGATGAAGAATAGTCCGACCACAAGCCATACGAGTGAATTCGTACTGGTGGATCGGCGCGCCGGCACTGCGACCTGTATTGTGCTCATGACAAGATTCTCCTTCTGTTGAACCAATACACGGAGCCCATCATTGCGGCTGATGCGCGTGTTGAAAATCATGATGTTCGCGGACCTTTGGCAAACGTTGCGTCACGCAGGGCATGCGGAAATTTAAAGGGCCGGGCCTTGTTGGGGGGACAAGGCCCGGCAAGACGCTGGCCGATAAATCCGGCGGCAATGGCCGGGGAGGGGCTTACGCCAGCGTTGGGGGAAATCGTTCATGATGAGAAATGTAGAAGTGGGCATTGCTGCGCACAATTGCACATTCGTATCGACCAACCGATACCATCGTCCCGTCTCCGCGCAATCCCGGCTCGACGATTCCTGCTACCGTTGCGGCTCGCGAAGCCATCCGCGGACGCCACATAAAGCACGTCCGTTGCCTGCTGATCGGCGCAATAGCTATACCAAGGTATAATTGACGCATCCCTCGGGGGTGGCGCACTTTGCTGCGATCCAACCCGGGTATCAGGTCATCTTCGTGCAGAGCGAGCGCAATCGCCTCGCCACGATGGTGCCCCGCGGGGCGCCCGGCCGGTTCGGTACGCGGCTTGGCGGATTGTTCGGTATGGAGGTGCAATCGTGTCCGGGACTAAGGATGACCCTACTCTTGAGAGTTCAATCCCCACCGACGCGGCTCCCCTGGAGTCGATCCTCTGCACGGAGGAGCTGAATCGCCGTCCCTCACGTCCGCGGGAATATGAAAAGGAGAACCGCGCCCTCGTCAAACTGATGAGCGCGTTGGCCGATTCCCCGGACACGATTCTCCAGACGCTAGCAGAAACGATCCTGGACGTCGTGGAGGCGGACTCCGCCGGGATCAGCCTGTTGACGCGGGATGGGAAGAGGTTCTATTGGCCGGCTATCGCCGGCGTGTGGAAACCCTACATCGGGGGAGGTACGCCGCGCGACTTCGGCCCTTGCGGCGACGTGCTCGATCACAACTGCTCCCTGTTGTTCCGGCACCTGGAGCGACGCTACACCTACTTTCCGCCTCCGATTAACGAATGTCTTCTGGTTCCGTTTTACGTTGACGGAACGGCTGTCGGGACGATCTGGGCACTCGCCCATGATGACCGGCGCAAATTCGACGCTGAAGATGATCGGGTCATGGCCTCCATGGGGAAATTCGCCTCTTCCGCGTATCAGGCACTTGCGCACATCGAGGACCTCGAAGTCCAGGTGGCCGAGCGCGAGAAGGCGGAAGCCGAAGTCCGTGAACTGGCGAGCGGCCTGGAAGCCAGGATACGGCGCCTGGTTGAGGCCAATATCGTGGGGATCGTCATGTTCACTCTGGAAGGCGCGATCACGGGAGCCAACGAAGCGTTTCTGCGCATGGTCCAATATGGCCGCGATGACCTGGCTTCCGGCCGGGTGAGCTGGAAGGATCTCACGCCCGCTGAATGGGCCGAACGGGACCAACAGGCGTTGGCTGAAATGAAGGAGACCGGCGTCTTTCAACCATTTGAAAAAGAATACTTCCGTAAGGACGGTGTCCCGGTGCCGATACTGCTGGGCGGCGCGCTGTTCGAAGACGGCGGAAGTGAAGGGGTTGCCTTCGTGCTCGATTTGACAGGGCAAAAGCGACAGGAATCCGCCCGCCTCTACAGCGAAGAGAGGTTTCGCGTTGTGGTCGAAACCGCCAGCGATGCAATTGTGAGCATTGATGACGAGGGCTCAATAGCGTTTGCCAACCCCGCCACTTCGAGAATCTTTGGCTATGACCTCGAGGAACTGGTGGGGAAACCCCTGACCCACCTTATGCCTGAAGAGATGCGCGAGCTTCACCGGAACGGGCTCCGGCGCTACCTGGCCACCGGTCAACGGCACATGAACTGGCAGGGCGCCGAACTAACTGCGCTCCGAAAGAATGGCGAGGAGTTTCCCATAGAGGTCTCCTTCGGCGAGATATCAAGAGACGGACGCAAGATATTTACGGGCTTTATCCGTGACATCAGCAGAAGAAAGCAAGCGGAGCAGGCTCTGCGGCACAGTGAGGCATTTCTCGCGGAAGCCCAGCGCCTTGGCCAAATAGGCAGCTACTGCTGGCGAGTGGCGACGGATGAAATCACCTGGTCAGAGCAGCTCTATCGCATCTATGAACTTGATGTCGGCGTACCCGTGACGCTCGAACTGATCCGAACCCGAGTCCATCCTGAAGACGTCACATTGTACGAAAGAATGCTCGAGGAGGTGCCAGCCGGCGGCAAAGACTTTGAATGGCAGTACCGCCTGCTGATGCCGGATCGCTCCATCAAGCACCTTCACGCAATCGCCCACGCGGCCCCGGACCAGTATGGCCAATTGGAGTACATTGCGGCGATCCAGGATGTCACGGCCCGCCGCCTGTCCGAAGAGGCGCGAGACAGGGCCGCCTCGGACCTTGCGCGCGTTGCCAGGATGATGACCCTCGGAACACTGGCAGCCTCGATCGCCCACGAAATTAGTCAACCGCTGGCCGGCATTGTTACGAATGCCAGTACGTGTCAGCGGATGCTCGCCGCGGAGCCGCCGAATATTGTCGGCGCTCTCGAAACTTCGCGCCGGACTATCCGTGACGCCAACCGCGCTTCCGAGGTAATCAAGAAACTGCGCGACCTCTTCATCAGGAAGGAGGCTGCCACAGAGCCGGTGGACTTGAATGAGGCCACACGGGAAGTTCTCGCACTGTCGTTGGGAGAGCTTCAGAGAAACGACGTAGTTGTGCGGACGGAACTGGCTGGTGACCTGCCCCCAGTCGCGGGCGATCGCATCCAGCTTCAGCAGGTCATTCTGAACCTGCTACGCAACGGTTCAGATGCGATGAGAGCCGTCGCCGGCCGTCCAAAGCATTTGGTTATCACAACCGGGCTGGATACGGACGAGCGGGTATGCCTCAGCGTGACAGATGTTGGAGTCGGCTTCGATCCACAAGCTGCGAGCAGGCTCTTCGAAGGCTTCTATACGACGAAGAGTGACGGCATGGGAATCGGATTGTCGGTTAGCAAGTCCATTATTGAAAGGCATCATGGCCGCCTCCGGGCGGAGAAAAACGATGGCCCGGGCTCAACTTTTTCATTTTCCATTCCGCGCGTATCCCGCGGACATTGCACCTGACGGCGCCAGGCAAGGCATCTCCGGTCGTCGACCGACCGAAGGGCCTCACCGAACCGCGGCGCCGCTCGTATCAGCGTGATGGCTGGAGTATGTCGGGGTACGTGCGTATTTGAATGGCACCTTCCACAGGGTCGCCCCATACCACACGGTCCAGGCATTGATACAGCGCTTCGGTTCCGCGTTGAACCTCGACCCGCATTTTCACATGCTTTACCTCAACGGCGTGTACGGTGCCAACGGCTACTCTTGGCCAGTGAAACCGCCAACCCGGGAAGAACTCGACGTCATCACTCACACGATTGCGGCGCGGGTC
>JBAUWJ010000084.1:0-3129 GCA_049583715.1 Arenicellales bacterium
GCAGGATGTTGAAAAACGCCATCCTGGCCTTTTTCAACGCGCCGAGCACGGCGCATGTCCGCTACTCGGCTACGCCGAATCAAGCCCTTACAGTGCTTGATTCGCGGCGAGACATCCCTGTCCCGCACTAGCAGGCTGTTTTTCAACAGCCTGCTAGAGATCCCAGGAGCTGCCCGGCTGGCGACGTACGTGGATGAGGTGGCTGAGGCGAATGATGGGGCGTATCAGGAGCTGCGTGCTGCCCGCCACGAACAGCCACGTGCCGGCTACCTCGAGCTCCGGGTAGAAGAACAGAACACTGCCCGCCAGAAACCACACCCCTATCAGGATGTCGTTGACGATGCTGGCCGCCTGGTAGCGGCGGCCGATGACGAGCTGCTCGTCACCGATGCTGAGGGTCAGGCTGGGGTCGGGGGTCGAGGGACGGGTCTGGGTGGACATCTGAAAAGCATCTCCGAAAATACTGCGGGAGAAGAGATTCTACGTTCGAAGCCAGGCGACTGCGATGTGGGTTGGAATTCATTCCGACAGCAGCGCGGTATGGCACGAGCTTTTGTCGGGATGAATCCCGACCCACAGGTGCCGGGGATCGAAGCCCGCCGTGGGTCGAAATTCATTCCGACAGCGACGCGCGGTATGGCGCGAGCCTTGGTCGGGGTGAATCCCGACCCACAGGTGCCGGGGATCGAAGCCCGCCGTGGGTCGGAATTCATTCCGACAGCGACGTTCGGGATGCCCCGGCCTCTATCGGGTTGAAGCCCTCCTGAGGGGCCTCCGGCGTTTCCGTCATCGGGCGGAGATCGCCCCGCGATCCCGGCGCTCGAGGCGGTCAGTATCCGGTGCGACGACCAGTCGATCGCGACCCCTGCGCTTGGCTTCGTAGAGGGCCCGATCGGCGGTCCCGACGAAATCTTCCGCACTGTGGTCGCCGGTGGGTATCAAGGTCGTCACACCGATGCTGACCGTAATGCCGGCCGCGATGGGGGAATCCGTGCCCGGCAGGCGGAGGTCCCGAACGGTCTCCAGGATGCGGTCGCCGGCCTTGCGCGCACCTTCGGCGTCGGTCTGAGGGAGCAGGACCGCGAACTCCTCGCCGCCGTAGCGGGCGACCATGTCCGCCGAACGACAGGCAACCGCGGACAGCGCCCGGGCGACGGCGCGCAGGCACTCATCGCCGAGTGGATGCCCATGCCGGTCGTTGAAGTCCTTGAAGCGGTCGACGTCGACCATCGCCAGGGACAGCGGCGTCCCGATGCGACGGTGGCGCCGCAGCTCCGCCTCGAGTGTCTCGTCGAAATACCGGCGGTTGGGCACCCCCGTCAGCGGATCGGTACGGGACAGCTTCTGCAGCTCGTCGTTCGCGGCTTCGAGCTCCTGCGTGCGCCGGGCGACCATGCCCTCGAGGTCCCTGGAGTAGCTCTCGAGCTCGACATGCATGAGGCGGTATCGGTCGCTGAGAGCGAGGGACAGCAGGATCACTTCGACCACGCCGCCGACGAGTCCGCCGTGGCGGGTGAAGATGTTGTCCGGAAGATAGCCGAAGCGACTGACAACCAGGGCGACGATGCCGAGGGCCATGACGATCCAGGCCAGGGTAAAGAAACGCGCTGCCCTGTCGCCATGCTTCCACGCGGTTGCGCCGCAGACCATGAGCACCGTGGCATTCACGGCAGCCGTCCCGGACGCGAACATCATGGCCGCCCGGTAGTGGGCCAGCAGTGCAACCAGCGTTGACGCCAGGCCGAGCGTGATGAGGCCGTTGACCGATAGAGCGGCGGCGCGTGAATGCCGGTGCAGTCCGAGAAAGAGTCTCGCGAAGGCCGCCGTGGTCGCGATCCAGAGGGACGCGAACAGTGGATTTGCCAGGTTCGCCAGCATGGGTGAGTCGGGCCACAGGTACTGGAAGGCGTGACCGTAAAGACTCATGAGAAACAGCAGGCCGCACAGCGACGAGGCGGCGAAGAACAGGTAGCTGAAGTCCCGAAGGCCGAAGAAGAGGAACAGGTTGTACAGCGCCATCAGAACGATCAATCCGTAGACCACGCCGAATACGAGCTCCTCACGGTTGCTGGAGAGAAACAGGCTGCGGCCGGTGACCAGGCCCGGCCGCACCTGCATCGAGCTCTGTGTCGCGATACGAACGTAAACACGCCGCGTCCCCGACCTGGGCGGCGGGACGGGTACGGCGAAATAACGGTGCGGCACGAGCCGGGTCGGGAAGGGCTGGCGGTCACCCAGCCGGATCGCCGGTCGGTTGTCGTCGGATACCGCGTCGTAGATGTCGATATGGTCGAGGAGGGGATAGTCGAAAGTCAGCAGCCAGTCCCTGGGAACCGGCGCCCGGTACCTGATGTCGATTCGCAGCCACAAAACCGAGTCCGTGAAACCGAGATTCAGCTCGCCTGTGGAAGAAAGCCGGAAGCGGTCCCGGAAGGCGGGTTTACGAATGTCGGCGAAGGTCAACCGTGTGGACGGATCCTCGAAGTAGTAGAAGCGTCCCGCCAGGCTCGCGAGTGGTCGCGGCGTCGACGCCACGGCAGTCGCCACACCCTGGATGACCGGCGGAGGCCTCCCGGTGTCTACGAAGCTCCTGGGAGGCGGTTTTGGCGGCCGGGCGTCCCGTGAGCAGCCCGCCAGGGTGGCGAAGAGTGCGAGAAGGACAACGGCACCCCACCTCCCCGCCCCGCCCCTGCCTGCCTGCGTTCCACCGTTCGTGCTTTCGGCGGCTGGGAGCGCCGGCCGAGAGTGTTCTTCTTGTGTCATTTCAGCGTTCCCGGACGGCGGGTTGGTTGCGTTGCCGGCCGCTTCGTCCGGCTCTGTGGCCTGGTGACGGGGTACACTAGTATAGCCACAAGCCCGACACAATTCGTGTCGGCGCGGCCTCCCGGTGGCGTAGAAGCAGCCGGATCCGGGAGTCACGATATCGCCTCGAGGGCTTCGATCACGCGGCGCAGGGCTGTGGGGACGGGCTGCCCGGGATCGGCTCCGGCCATGATCCGTCGAGGGAGGCGTTGCAGTCGGGTTCCCACGGCCGGCCGCGGTTGTTTCCCTCGATCAGCCGATCAGCTCCTCGCGCCGCAGCGCCACCAGCCAACCCATCGTGAAGAAAACCGCGAGAATGTAGTAGAA
>JBAUWJ010000085.1:0-32884 GCA_049583715.1 Arenicellales bacterium
CGATTGAGCTGGTGCTTGAGTATCTCCACCTCTCGCTGCAGGGTGATCGAGAGCCGCCGCATGAGGTCCGTGGCATCGATGTCCTGCTTCACGCGGTAGGCCCGGCCGTAGAAGCCGCGCTCTCGCCAGCCCGTCAGGTTGAGCACGGTCTCGCGCAGGGTCTTGCTCGGAATGGTGCCGGTGTGGACGCAGACTCCCCCCACCTGGGGACGGCCGTCCACTACCGCCACCCCGAAGCCCAGCTTGGCGGCCTGGATGGCCGCCGCCTTGCCGGCGGGTCCGCTGCCGATCACCAGAAGATCGTATCGGGGGTATTCTTTCATTGGGCTTTGCTCCGGTCATTGTCAAAGAGTCGATCCGGCATGTCCAGCGCCGGACCGGCTTTCACCGGCCACGGTGCGACCTGTGCGGGCCGAAGCAAGCGTCAAAGCCGATAGACCCAACGCCGCCCCGTGTGGGTCGGGCTTCAGCCCGACTTCCTTGTCGAGTCGGAATGAATTCCGACCCACAGGGAAGTGGGGAGTGTCGGAGAACGTCGGGAACGAGATCCGACCGGCCCACAGGTGCCGCTGTTCCCGTACCACTTGAGACTCGGTTGGATGCCCGGACAGAATCCCGATCGAACCTCGATCTGAAACGAAGGGAGCGGCGTCAGGGCATGAACCGGGGGTGGTCTTTGTCGACCGTCTCGAGGCAGGAGCCGAGAGCGAGCCTACATGGACGTACTTGCGGCGTGTCGGCAAAGACCGCCCCCGGTTCATGCGGGGCACTCCAGCACAAGTTCGCCAGGCCCCGGCAGCACAGCACCATCAAACGTCGGAATGAATTCCGACCCACAGGGAAGTGGGGAGTGCCGGAGATGTCGGGAACGGGATCCGGCCGACGCACTTCGGACCCCGGTGTCCCACTCGAGCCGGTGCCGATTCCGTCCCACCGGCGTCGCGGTTTATGATGGGCGCCGGATATCCGTGAACTGAATAGTACTCTCGCGCACCATGACCGAGCCCGATCATCCCGCCCTGCCGGGAGCCGAATTTCTCGACCTCGACGAGATCGGCGCCATACACAGATCACGGTGGCGGGAGCAGGCGGCCTACGTCCAGGCGAATTCGGACTTCTACCGTGTCCTCTACAGTGGCCGGCCGGCGCTCACGGGCGAGATCGCGGAGCTCGCCGACCTGCCGTTCACGGACAAGCAAATGCTGCGCGAGAGCCAGCGGCAGTGTCCGCCCTTCGGCGGCTACCTCGCCTCGGACCCTCGCCATATCATGCGCATGCACCGCACCTCAGGCACTACCGGCTCGGCCATGAACCTGGCCTTGAGCCGCCGGGATGCGCTCATGACCGCCGCCGTCGGCGGGCGGGCCCAGTCGGCTTCCGGGCTCGGCCCGGGGCATCGTGTCGTGCATTGCCTCAACTACCAGCTATGGATGGGCGGCTACACGGATCACGCTTCCCTGGAGACCACCGGCGCCATGGTGATTCCTTACGGGGTCGGCCACTCTCGAGGTCTGATCGCGGTGATCCGTGAGCTCGGCGTCACGGCCATCTCCTGCACGCCTTCGTATCCGGCGGTGCTGGAGCAGACCATCGCCCGCGAGTTCCCGGGCCTCGCACCGAGGGACCTCGGCCTGGAGCTCGGCCTGTTCGGGGGCGAGCCGGGGCTCGACGAGCCGTCGTTCCGGCAGCGCCTCGAAGAGACCTGGGGGTTCGCGGCCCGCAACTCCAACTACGGGGTTACCGACGTCCTGTGCAACTTCGCCGGCCAGTCGACAATGGACAACGATCTGCACCTCGTGGCGCTGGACGTGCTGTACCCCGAGCTGATCGACCCGGACTCCGCGATCGTCAAACCCTGGCGTGAAGGCGAGAGCGGAGAGCTGGTGCTCACTCACCTCGCCAAGGAATGCCAGCCGCTGGTGCGTTTTCGAACGGGCGACGTCATCACCCTGACGGGAACCGGCAGGGCGCGCTGCGGGCGGACCGCGCCGCGTTTTCGCGTCATCGGGCGCAGCGACGACATGGTGGTGATCCGGGGCATCAACGTGTTCCCCGTCATGGTGGCCGGGATCATCAGCGGCCACGAGTCCCTGTCGGGAAACTATCGTATTCACCTCACGCAGCCACCGCCTTATGATGTACTCCCGATCGAAGCCGAGCTCGGGCAAGGCGGCGCGGACGTGAACGACCTGGCCGGGCGCATCGAGCAGGACATCAAGCGTCACATCGGCGTCACCGCGCGGGTCACGCTCCTCCCGGCGGACAGCCTGCCTCGAACCGAGGGTAAGACGAGGCACGTCGTCCGGGACTATTGAACTCACCCAGTAGAGACAGCAATGAGCAGATACGATTGCGTCGATCTTTCCGTCGAGAACAAAGTGTGCACGATCGCGCTGAACCGCCCGGAGGTCCTGAATGCGATGAATCGCAGCCTGATCGACGAGGTCGCCCTGGCCTTCGACGAAGCTGATCGGGACCCCGGCACCGCCGCGATCATCTTCACGGGCAAAGGCCGTGCTTTCTGCGCCGGCGACGACCGCGCGGCGCACCGGCACCCCAGGGACGAGAGCGAGGCCCGCGATCTCGTCCATGCGATACAGCGCGTCACCGAGACCATGGTGTTCGGTCACAAGCCGATCGTGGGCGCCATCAACGGCTGGGCGGTGGGCGGCGGCTTTTCCTGGGCCGTCAACTGCGACTTCCCGATCTGGGCGCGAAGCGCCCGGGGCTTTCTGCCGGAGGTCTCTCTGAATCTGTTCGTCACCGGCGGGATCACCGCGCTGCTGCCTGCGCTCGCGGGCCTGAACGGGACCCGGGAGATGCTGCTCCTGGGCGATCGCTACGACGCCCTGACGCTGCTCGAGATGGGCGTCGCCTGGCGGGTCGTGGACGACGATCGACTGATGGAGGAAGCCATGGGCGTGGCCCGCAAGCTTGCCGAGCTCCCGCCATTAGCCGCGCGGGCCATGAAGCGCGTGCTCAACGAGGTTGCCGCGGGCGACCTCCGGAAGGCGATGGACCTGGAGACGGAAGCCACCGTCGCCGGGTTCATGGATCCCGAGACAACGCGCCGCTTGAAGGACTTCTGACCCCCCGGCGCCAAGGCCCGTTCCCGAAGGGGAGGCTTCAGACGCTGCCCTCTTTTTCCACCACCAGGATCCGCGCCTCGCCGCGCGGATGGGCCGCATGCTCACAGCCCGTGGAGGCGAAGAAGATGTCGCCCGGCTCGAGCACAACAGTCCGTTCTTCACCCTCGTCGCGATAGTGCATGTCCACGACACCGTCCAGGACGGCGAAGACCTCCTGGCCGTCGTTGACATGCCAGGAGTAGGGCCGGTCGGTCCAGTGCAGGCGCGCGGTCATGCCGTTCATCCTGGCGATGTCCAGGGCACCCCAGGCGTGGTCCGCGGTGAACTCCCGGCTGCGTATGACCTTCATTCCCCGCCCAGCACCCGATACACGTATACCGCGTCCTCCACCTCCGGGTCGCCCGTGGGCAGGGCCGGAAACCCCTCGGTGGCGAACAGGCGTTTCCAGCGCTTCTCGCGCTCGTGGGCTCGCACGGCAGAGGGATACTCGGGGAGCTGCCCATCGTCCACCCGCAGCGAGAAGACGACCAGCCCGCCCGGCCTGGTCACCCGGATGAGCTCGGCGAAGGTCTCGGGCCCGGCGTGGCCGGGCGAGATGGCGCCGCAGCACAGGCTTGTCCTGAAGTTGTCGGCCTCGAAATCGAGCTGGCCGAGGTTCATCTTGTGCAGGGACTTGTACAGGCCTTTCCGCCGCGCGATGGACAACATCTCGGAAGACAGGTCGACGCCCACGAACGGCCCGTACCCGGCAAGGACCAGCGCCTCCGTCTGCAGGCCGGTGCCGCAGCCGGCATCCAGCACCGGCCCCGCGTCGATGTCCACGAAGCGGGCGAAGACCGCCGCGAGAACTGCGGGCAGCCGGTAGCCGAACTTGAACACGTCGGCATCGTAGTGGTTGGCCCATGCGTCGTAGGCGGCCTCGCGCTCGGAATCCGATTTCGCTGCGTACACCTTGTCCAGAATGTCATGGTCTCTAGTACTCATCGTTGCCCCTCCCACTCATCGTGTCGTCACCACACCCAGGGATCCCGTCATTTGTGCCTTTCAGGCCGGGTGATTTCCCGTTCGGGTTCGCAGTTCTCATTGTTACATCGAAACGAGCCAGATCTTCATTATCCCGGTCACCTGCTCCGGCCGGTCCAGGGTCGACAGGTGGCCGCAGCGCTCGATCACCTCCAGTCTCGCCTCCGGTATCGCGTCGGCCATTTCCTCGTGCACCTCCACCGGCATGATCAGATCCTCACGCCCGCACAGCACCAGGGTAGGGCACTCGATTTGCGCCAGGTGCGGCCGGCTGTCGATGCGGTCGATGATAGCGCGCTGCTGGCGCCCGAACGCTTCCTTGCCGACGCCGGCGGCCATCGAGGCGATCGTCTGCACGAGCGTCTCGTCGCCGAGCCGGTCCGGATGCACCTGCAGCGGCATCAACTTTCGCACCACCGCATCGAAATCAGTCTCGGCGAGCGTCAACAGGGCGCGGCGCCTGGCAGTGGCCTCCGGCGTATCCGGCCGCGCGGTGGTGTTCATCAAGGCCAGCGCCAGGACCCGCTCCGGCGCCTGGCGCATGATCTCCATCGCCACGTAGCCGCCCATGGAAAGACCGGCCAGGACGAAGCCGCCGGCAGGCGCCTGGTCCAGCGCACTCGCCGCCAGCGCGGCCATGGAGTCGGCGCCCCTCAGGTCGGCGACGACGGGGCTGATCAGGCCGGACAGGCCCGTGATCTGGTGGCGCCAGAGGCGGGCGTCGTCGAGAAGCCCCGGCAGCAGAAGGCACGGCATGACACCCGCCACCGCCTTACTCCTCGGCGAGAATCCTGGGCCGGCGGCTCACCCGGAAGTTCACGGAGCGGGCGATGAAGCACAACTCGTGGGCCCGCTCGTGCAGTCTTCCGGCATGCTCCATATCCCCACCGGCGCGGATCGTGACGGTGGGCTGCTGCCGGCCATAGACCCGGTAGCGGCTGGGGCACTCACCCCGATTGCCGGTGCAGGTGACCCGGACCTGATAAAGGTGCTCTTTGTTTGTCGGCATGGACGGATTCGCTTCGAGCCGGAGTCATAACGTCTCAAACGGGCTTCGCGATGTCCAGCGGCTTTGCGCGCCGCCACGGGCTTGCCGTCGCGCCGGACGGGAGTGCGGCGAAGTAACGTCAGCTTCCCAGCGCCAGCAAGGCGTCGCCCACGCGCAGGGACTTGTCCGCGGTATCGTAGGTCATCAGGTCCTCTCCGATGATCAGGGGTCCGGTGTAGGATTCGCGCACCTCCGCCAGGAGATCGCCGGGGTCGAAGCGGGTCGGGACGAAATGGGTCAGCATCAGGCAGGCGGCGCCGCTCTCGCTCGCCACCCTGCCGACGTCGGCGGACAAGGTGTGGTAGCTCGCGACGTTGTCCATGCCCTCGCGGGTGCGCAGGCCGGTAACGTCCCGGAAGCCCCGGTGTATGAGCACCTCGTGCACCAGGATGTCGGCGTTCCTCGCGGCGGCGATCAGCTCCGGGCAGTAGGTGGTGTCGCCGCTGACGGCAACCTTGGCAGCGTCGCTCTCGAAGACGAAGCCGAAGGCCCGGGGAACCGGCTTGTGATTGACCTCCACCGCTCTCACGGCGACATCGCCGATTTCCAGCACCTGCCCATCCGCGATCTCCTCGACCTGGATCTCGAAAGCCGAGATGTCGCTCCTCAGCTCATGGGCGATGCGGCCTTCGCGTTCAGCGCGCCACAAGGCCATCAGGCCGTCGACATAAGTCCTCGTCCCGGGAGGGCCGCAGATGCGCTGGGGTCGGTCCCGGCCCTGGTGCCAGCTCGAGATGATGAGCTGGTAGAGGTCGACCAGGTGATCCGAGTGCAGGTGGGTAAGCAGCAGGGCGTCGATATGCCGCCCGGAGGAGCCGGCGGCGAGCAGCCGCTGGGTGACGCCGGAGCCGCAGTCCACGAGGATGTCCGCTCGCGCCGTGCGCACCAGCGTCGCCGGTCCGAAGCGATCCGGATCGACGATCGGGCAGCCGGTTCCGAGCAAGGTGACGCGCATTGCCGATCGAGGGTGTGGCTTGTCTCGACAGTATACCCGCTGCGCCCGCTGCCAAATCCAATCGCAGCGCCGCAGTCACTCGACACGGCGAGGCCATCCAGGAACGCGACTGCCCGCAATGACGCCACGCCGCCACGCCACGTCGGCCTCATTGCGGGGCTGTCAGGAACGCGGCAATCGCGATGCGGACCGCTTCGTTACTCCGGCAGTGCGACTCCCGAGCCACCCATCTCCGCGGGGAAGTCCTTCAGCTTCGGCAGGCCGTCCTTCATGTGCAGCACGGTGTCCTGGTAGTTCACATGAACCCCGGGCTGGAAGGAAAGGCCGGGTATGACCGCGGCGTAGACGTCCGTGAGTCCCAGTCCCGGGTGCTCGGTGAAGATGTGTCCACCGCAGGTCTTGCACCACTTGCGCGCGCTGCCCGGCGTCTTGTTGTAGGTGCCGATGTTGTCCCCGCCTTGGGTGACCTTCACTGCTTCCGGCTTCCACAAAGTGAAAGCGTTGACCGGTCCCGCCGACCAATGCCGGCAGGACTCGCAATGGCAGTAACCCATGGCGGCCGGCTCGCCGGTCGCCGTGAATTGAACCGCGCCGCAGAAGCAACTGCCCTTGTACGACTTTGGACTGGTCATGGTGGATCTCCAGGCTGTGTGCCGGAGCACATTAGAGCACGGAAGATCTATTTATTGGAGTGCGTATAACTACTAGGAAAGCTCTGATTAATCGTTGACGTTGTCATTGCGAGCGCAGCGAAGCAATCCAGGATGCCTGCCATTGCACGCTTTCTGGATTGCTTCGTCGCGTCGCTCCTCGCAATGACAGCATTAATCAGAGCTTCCCTAGGTCTCTTCGGCCTTCAGTCGCGCAGTATGCCCGGCAGGTTCAACCCGTGCTCCCTGGCGCAGGCGACGGCATCCTCGTAGCCGGCGTCGGCGTGTCGCATGACGCCGGACGCGGGGTCGTTCCACAGGACCCGCCTGATACGCGCCGCGGCGGCATCGGTACCGTCGCAGCAGATCACCATGCCGGCATGCTCCGCAAAGCCGATGCCGACGCCCCCGCCGTGGTGGATGCTCACCCAGGTGGCGCCGGAGGCGCAGTTGAGCAGAGCGTTGAGCATGGGCCAGTCGGCAACGGCGTCCGAGCCGTCCTTCATGCCCTCGGTCTCGCGGTTGGGGGAGGCGACCGAGCCGGCGTCCAGGTGGTCGCGGCCGATGACCACCGGAGCCTTGAGCTCGCCGCTTCTCACCATCTCGTTGAAGGCGAGGCCCAGCCGGTCGCGCTGGCCGAGGCCCACCCAGCAGATGCGCGCGGGCAGGCCCTGGAAGGCGATGCGCTCGCGGGCCATGTCGAGCCACTGGTGCAGGTGCGGGTCGTCGGGGATCAGCTCCTTCACCTTCCGGTCGGTCCTGTAGATGTCCTCCGGGTCGCCCGACAGCGCGGCCCAGCGGAAGGGGCCCACGCCGCGGCAGAACAGCGGGCGGATATAGGCGGGCACGAAGCCGGGGAAATCGAACGCGTTCTCGACCCCTTCCTCGTAGGCGATCTGGCGGATATTGTTGCCGTAGTCGACGGTGGGGATGCCGCGATGCGAGAACTCGAGCATCGCTTCGACGTGCAGCTTGATCGACGCACGGGCCGCTACGTTGACGGCCGCGGGATCGTCGCGGCTCGTGTCCCGCCACTTCTCGAGCGTCCAGCCGATGGGCAGGTAGCCGTGGCTGGGGTCGTGGGCCGAGGTCTGGTCGGTGACGATGTCGGGCTTGACGCCGCGCTTCGCCAGCTCCGGCAGCACCTCGGCGGCGTTGCCGAGCAGGCCCACCGACTTCGCCTCGCCGGCCCGGGTCCACTTCTCGATCATGGCCAGCGCCTCGTCTATGGAGTCGGTCTTCTCATCCACGTAGCGGGTGCGCAGGCGAAAGTCGATCCGGTCCGGGTCGCACTCCACCGCCAGGCAGCAGGCGCCCGCCATCACCGCCGCGAGCGGCTGGGCGCCGCCCATGCCGCCGAGACCGGCGGTGAGTATCCACCTGCCGGTGAGCCTGCCGTCGTAATGCCGGCGGCCGGCTTCGGCGAAGGTCTCGTAGGTGCCCTGGATGATGCCCTGGGAGGCGATGTAGATCCACGATCCTGCGGTCATCTGCCCGTACATCATCAAACCTTTTCGATCCAGCTCGTTGAAGTGATCCCAGTTCGCCCAGTGGGCGACAATGTTGGAATTGGCGATCAGCACCCGGGGCGCGTCGGGATGGGTCTTGAACACACCCACCGGCTTGCCGGACTGGATGAGCAGCGACTCGTCGGCCTCCAGCGCCTTGAGGGACGCGACAATGCGGTCGTAGTCGTCCCAGGTGCGGGCCGCGCGCCCGATGCCGCCGTAGACCACCAGCTCGTGCGGCTTCTCCGCGACGTCGGGGTCGAGGTTGTTCATCAGCATGCGAAGCGGTGCCTCGGTGAGCCATGACCTGGCGCTCAGGCTGGTCCCGGTGGGGGCATGGATGGTGCGGTTCTGGTTGCGGGGATCGGACATGTCGTTGACCTCGGGTTTCTCAGTGGGACAGCTCGCCGGACAGGGCGAGCGCCCTCAGCTCTTCCAGCAGTTCTTTCAGATGCACGCGCAGGCGGTCGGCCTGCTCGGGCAGGTAATTCCAGGGCGGAGATTCTTCCATGTAGGCCCGCTGGGCGAGCTCCATCTGGATCGCGTGCACGCCTTCCAGCGGAGCGCCGTAGTGGCGGGTGGTCCAGCCGCCCTTGAAGCGCCCGTTCACCACGGTGCTGTAGCCCGGCGCGGCATTGCAGATTTCTCCCGCGAGCTTCTCGATGGCCGGGGCGCAGCTCCTGCCCTCAAACGTGCCGATATTGAAGACCGGCAGGATGCCGTCGAAGAGATAAGGAATGTGGGAGCGGATCGAGTGGCAGTCGTAGAGAATCACCAGGCCGTGCCGCCGCCGGATGCGATCGATCTCCCCGGACAGCGCTTCGTGATAGGGCGCGTGAAACTTGCGCCGTCGGGCCTGGATCTCGTCGTCCGAAGGCTCCTGTCCTTCCCGGTAGATCGGGCCGCCGTCGAAATCGATGGTCGGGCACAGGCCGGTGGTGTTCATGCCGGGATAAAGGGAGCGGTTCGCCGGGTCGCGGTTCGCGTCGATGACGTAACGGCTGAAAGTGGCGCGCACCACGGTGGCGTCATCCAGCAGGCCGTCGTAGAGGCGGTCGACGTGCCAGTCGGTGTCCGCCAGCGCCCGTCCGGCTGTGTTGAGCGTTGCCGCGATGTCGTCCGGCAGTCGCGTACCGGAGTGCGGCTGGGCCAGCAGTATGGGTCCTTCGCCGCGCTGCCGGTAGACCATCAGCCGCCCTCCAGGGCCGGGAAGTCGATGCCCGCGGCGGCTTCCCGGATCTTCCCCGACGACACGAGCTCCACGGCCCGGTTGAGATCCGGCGCAAGGTAGCGGTCGTGATCGAGGAAAGGCACCGCCTCGCGCAAGGTCGCGACCACCGCCTCCAGCGGCGCGCTGGTTCTGAGCGGGCGGCGGAGCTCGATGCCTTGAGAGGCGATCAAGAGCTCGATGGCGATGATGCGGGCAAGGTTGGCGTTCATATCGAGCAGTCGCCGGGCGCCGTGGGTGGCCATGGACACGTGGTCTTCCTGGTTGGCGCTGGTGGGCGTGGAGTCCACCGAGCACGGCGCGGCGCGCTGCTTGTTCTCGGAGTAGAGTGCGGCGGCCGCGATCTCGGCGACCATGAAGCCGGAGTTGATGCCCGGGTTCGGCGTGAGGAAGGCCGGCAGGCCGAAGCTCAGGGCGGGATCCACCAGCATGGCGATGCGCCGCTCGGTGATGGAGCCGATCTCGGCGATGGCGAGCGCGAGCTGGTCGGCGGCGAAGGCCACCGGCTCGCCGTGGAAGTTGCCCCCTGAGAGGATCGCGCCGTTGTCGGGGAAGATCAGGGGGTTGTCGGTCGCCGCGTTGGCCTCGCGTTCCAGGGTGCGCCCGGCCTGGCGCAGCAGGTCCAGGCAGGCGCCCATCACCTGAGGCTGGCAGCGCAGGCAATAGGGATCCTGCACGCGTTCGTCGCCGAAGCGGTGCGACTCGCGGATCCGGGACCCGTACATCAGCTCGCGCAGCGCGGTGGCGGCGTCGATCTGCCCCGGGTGGCCGCGCAGGTCATGAATCTCCGCCTCGAAGGGCGCGGAGGACGCCATCCCCGCGTCGGTGGAAAGCGCCCCGGTGACCAGTGCGGTGTTGAGCAGGCGGTGCGCGTCGAACAGGCCGGCGAGCGCCAGGGCGGTGGAGATCTGGGTCCCGTTGATGAGCGCGAGACCCTCCTTGGCCGTGAGCTCGATGGGCTGGATGCCGGCCCGCGCCAGGGCCTCCCCGCCTGCGAGGGTTTCACCCTGGTAGACGGCCTCGCCCTCGCCGATCATCACGGCGCCGACGTGGGCCAGGGGCGCGAGATCGCCCGATGCGCCTACGGAACCCTGGCCCGGCACCAGCGGCGTGACGCCGCACGCCAGCATTTGCTCGAGGGCTTCCATGAGCTGCCAGCGAACGCCGGAGGCCCCCCGTCCGAGAGACAGGATCTTGAGGGCCATGGCGAGCCGGACCACGCGCTCCGGGAGCGGCTCGCCGACGCCGGCGCAGTGCGAGAGGATGAGATTGCGCTGCAGCCTCGCGGTGTCGGACTGCGGTATCCGTACGTTCGCGAGCTTGCCGAAGCCCGTATTGACGCCGTAAACCGGCTCGTCACCGGCGGCGGCCTTCGCGACGAGCGCGGCGGAGCGCTCCACGGCTGCCCGGCAGCCGGGATCCAGCGCGCATCCCACGGCGCCGCGGTAGAGGCGGGCGAGGTCTTCGAGCCCGGTCGAGCCCGGCGTCAGAGTCAGGTCGGTCATTGTGTGCGCCCTTTGTGTATACGCCGCTCCAGGGGGTTCAAGCCGAGATAGTAGGCGAGCTCGGACGGATGATCGATGTTCCAGATAGCGAGATCCGCCGACTTGCCGGCTTCGAGCGTTCCCGTCTCATCCTCCAGGGCCAGGGCACGGGCCGCGTTGCGGGTCATGCCCGCCAGCGCCTCCTCCGGCGTGACGCGGAACAAGGTGCAGGCCATGTTGAGGATCGCCAGGGGAGAGACGACCGGCGAAGAGCCGGGGTTGCAGTCGGTGGCAAAGGCCATCGGCACGCCCGCCTCCCGCAGGCTGGGTATGGGCGGCAGGCGGGTTTCCCGGAGCGTATAGAAGGCGCCGGGCAGCAGCACTGCCACGGTCCCGGCAGGGGCCATCGCCGAGATGCCCGCCTCGTCGAGGTACTCCAGGTGGTCCGCCGACAGGGCATTGAACGACGCCGCCAGCGCCGCGCCGTCGGAGTTGGACAGTTGCTCGGCATGCAGCTTGACCGGCAGTCCCAGCTCCCGTGCCGCGACGAACACGCGACCCACCTGGGCGGCGGAGAAGGCGATGCGCTCGCAGAAGGCGTCCACCGCATCGGCGAGCCGATCTCGCTGAATGGCCGGCAGCACCGCGTCGCAGACGGCGTCTATGTACTCGTCCGCGCGTCCTTCGTACTCCGGAGGGACCGCGTGGGCGCCGAGGAAAGTGGTGCGGACCCGGACCGGCCGGAGCCGCTCTATGCGCCGGGCGGCGCGCAGCATCTTCGCCTCGGTCTCGAGGTCCAGGCCGTAGCCGGACTTGATCTCGATCGTGGCGACACCCTCGTCGATCATCCGGTCCACGCGCGGCAGGGCCGCTTCGACGAGCTCGCTCTCCGACGCCTCGCGCGTGGCTCTCACCGTCGACAGGATTCCACCGCCGGCGCGGGCGATCTCCTCGTACGTAGCGCCTTCCAGCCGCATCTCGAACTCCCGGGCTCGGTTGCCGGCGTACACGAGATGGGTGTGGCAATCGATCAGTGCGGGTGTGATGACCCGCCCTTCCAGGTTCTCCGTGGGCAGGTCCATGAACTCGGCCGGCAGGCGCTCCGCCGGACCCAGCCATTGGATTCGATCGTCCCGAATGACGAGCGCGCCGTTCTCTACCAGCCCATAGGGTGCGTCGCCGCCGGTCATCGTGGCGAGCGTGGCGTTGGTCAGCAGCGTGTCGGTGACGGGCAAGAGTCTTCTGGCTCGGTCGGGCGCCTTGGGGAGCGGAAAATGTACAGACTTCCGTGCGCACTTGTCCACGGTTGTCGGGCTTCAGGCCCGGCCTGCAGGGCGAACCGCACGTAGTCACGGTTGTCGCAGGGCATCACCGAGAAACCCGGAGACCGGACGACACCCGGTCGGTGCTGTCTCATGTTGGAGACTGTCCGGGGAACTCTTTATTTGCGGAATGGCTTCGGTGCTGCAACGTCGCCACCATTCATGCGAGGACGCGCAGCGGATCATGGAGAAGCAAATAGTGCCCGGGCGTTACCCGGACGATTGCGAGCGTTGGCTCGACGATCTGCATCGGGCGGGACTTCCGGAATAGCGCAGAAGATAGCGGGGGGTCGAGCCACAGCAGGCGATAAACCGGCTGCCCGGAAGACTTGCCTCAGTATCGCCAGGGCCCGGGCCTTACCCTCGATTTCGCGCCGCATCAGCCGAGCTTGCGCAGCTTGTCGAGGAAGCGCTCCCGGTCCTCGATGTTCTCGATCTTCTCGGAGAGCCGTTGGTAAAGCTGCTGCAGATCGCGCACCCGGGGTGCGATGCGGCGCACCTGCACGCTGGCGATCGGCCCAATCGCCTCGGCGAGATGGCGGGTGACCTGCTTGACTTCATCCTCGGTGGGCGCCCAGCTCTCCGCCGGTAATCCTGGCGATCGGACCGTTTCCACGACTGAGGGGTCGATCATCGCAAGGAATGCCTCTACCGACTGCGGGCGATCCTCTTCGCGCACCGCCAGGGCTGAATCGATCGCCCTGAGAAACGCAGCGCTGTAACGCCCACGGCCCGCCTCCATAGCCGGTACTATCGCGTCGGCACGCACGCGTGCCGTCGCTTCCACGGGCCGTCGTCCGGTGACGACGTGGTAGAGCACGGCGCCGAGAGCGTAGATGTCGCTCCACGGCCCCTGCTTCGAGTCGCTGACATACTGCTCGAACGGAGCGTAACCCATCGAGACGATGTTGGTCATCGGGTGGCTGCGCGCGCCCATTGCCTGGCGTGCCGCGCCGAAATCGAGCAGCACAGGCGTGCCATCGTCGCGCACGTAGATATTCTCGGGCTTGATGTCGCGGTGCAGGAAGCCGGCTGCATGCACTCGCGCGAGCCCGTCGAGCAGCGGCACCACGATGCGTCGCAGCTCCGTCTCGCTCAAAGGGCCCGCGCGCTTCAGCAAGGTGCCAAGGTCGTCGCCGCCCTCGTATTCCATCACGAGATATGCTGTGTTGTTGGCCTCGAAGTAGTGCAGAACCGCGACGATGTTGGGATGCCGGAATGTAACCAGCGTCTGTGCCTCCTGCCGGAAGCGACTCAGGCCCCAGTCGTAGTCGTCGACGTTCCTGGGATCGGTCGGCTGGATCGATGATGATTCACGATCGCGCACGGCGATATCCGAGGGCAGATATTCCTTGATCGCCACTATGCGGCCGATTATCGATTCGCGCGCTTTGTAAGTAATTCCGAAGCCGCCCGAGCCGAGGACGGCCTCAATCTCGTAGCCGCCGAGCGACTGGCCGGCCGGCAGTGCATTTCGGTTTGTCTCTACCATGCCACCCGGTGATTCGATCTCAAGCAGTCCCATCGATCATGCCCATCGCCTGCTTGAGGCTGCGGCGCATGCGATTGAACGCCACGCCAAGGCGACCGATTTCATCTTTCCGTTGCGCCTCGAACTCGGCGATGCCGAAGTTGCCTGTGCTGACCTCGTCCGCCGCGTGTGCCATACGCGTTATCGGGCGCAGGATCATGCGACTCAACATGATATTGAGGACGACGTACAGTACGACGAACACCGAGCACAAGGACGCAATGAAGGTGAAGAACGTATGGTCGGCTTTCCTGGTGGCGACCGCGGTTGGCACCGAAACCACCTGGGCGCCGACGACCTCATTCAGCTTCCAACCGAAACCGTTGTCCCTGCCGTAGAGCTTGATCAGTGATGCCGGTGCGTCTACCGGTTTGCCGTGACAGGTGAGGCAGGCCTTATCGGTGATCCGGATGGGATCTGCGATGTAGAGGGAGCCTCCGCGCAGCGTTTGCCTTACACCCGAGAACGACTTGGCCTCGGGGTTTTGCTGGAACGCCCGGATGAGGTCGGCCTGCCAGTCAGAGGCCCGGTCACGGGGGTTGGTAGGATTGAGCGTCGCCTCGGTATAGCCGAAGTCATGGTACTTCGCGGGCAGCCGCTTGAGTGTCTCCGTGGCAGCAAAGGCCGGCACAGTCTGCGGCAGAAAGGTGCTGGCAAGCTGGTTCGCGAGCTTGGGCCGGATCTCGGTCACGGTGTAGGACCGGATCGCGCGCGCCGCCTGGATCATGATGTTGGCGTTGCGGATAACCTCGTCCCGGGCGTTGCGCTGCAACATGTCATAGGATATGTAGGCCGACACTCCAAGTCCGACCGCGAATATGATGGTCAGTATCAAGTTGAACTTAAGGCGCAACCCCATGGCGAGTTACTTCTACGGTTGGCCAGCCTCGGCATCCGGACTCACTCGCAAGGCCAGGCATGGTAAATATGAATCTATGATCTGGTGGGCACCGAGTTCGTTCGCATACCAGAACGCTTCTTCCCGCTATGTTACTCCATCCGGACAGACAACTGCATGGACATTCACGCGTGATCGAGCGACTAAGGCGGCAAATGTGCCTCCCTCGGGGGCAAATGGCTTCGCATCGCCTCCCGGGAAGCCGGCAGACAGCGGTGCCGATCAATCGGCCATTTCCCGACGAAGATCCGGGGAAGGTTTACGCCGGGAATTTCGGTGCTGCAAAATCCCCACTGCCGTCCTGCGCGACGGCACGATTGTCAGTGCGCCGCACTCGACATTGAATGACTCACTGCGCGAGATAACATGCAACAACTCTTTGTGAAGCGCGCATTGCTGCCGGACGGCTGGGCGAGCGATGTACGCGTGATGATCGATGACGATGGCCGCATCGCGACCGTGGAAAAAGGAGCCCTTCGCGGCGCGGACGATATGGATCTCGGTCGGCGGATACTGCTGCCCGCCCAGTGCAACCTGCACAGCCATGCCTTTCAACGCATGATGGCGGGCATGACCGAGCATCGCAGCGCGGATCGCGACAGCTTCTGGACCTGGCGGGAGCTGATGTACCGGTTCGTCGGAAGGATGACACCGCCGCAGATGGAAGCCGTGGCGGCGCTCGTGTACATGGAAATGCTCGAGCACGGCTACTGTGCCGTTGGGGAGTTCCATTACATCCACCATCGACCCAGCGGCCAGCCCTACGACAGTCTCACGGAGATGACGCAACGCATCTTCTCGGCCGCCCGGGAAACCGGAATCGGCCTGACGCACCTGCCGGTCCTGTACTCATACGGTGGTGCCGGCGAGCAACCCTTGAAGTCCGGCCAGGTACGGTTTGCCAACGATCTCGACCAGTACTCGAGGTTGGTGGAAGAAGCGCGCGGGCTGGCGCGGGAGCACCTCCCCTCCGATTCCCGGGTGGGTGTCGCTCCACACTCCCTGCGCGCGACGTCGCCACAGCAGTTGAAGCTGATCACGCGGTCCTTCAGAAACGGACCCATACACATCCACATCGCGGAGCAGCCGGCCGAAGTCGAGGAGGTGAGACAGTGGCTGGGAGAACGCCCCGTCGCGTGGCTGCTGCGTAATCTGGAAGTCGGCGAGCAGTGGTGCCTGGTCCACGCCACTCATATGACGGACGCCGAGACCCGTGACTGCGCCGGGTCCGGTGCCGTGGCCGGCCTGTGCCCGATGACCGAGTCGAACCTCGGCGACGGTATTTTCAACGGCGCTTCGTTCGTCGCGGCCGGCGGCCGGCTCGGGATCGGCTCCGACTCGAACGTGCGTATTTCCCTCGCCGAGGAGCTGCGGCTCCTGGAGTACAGCCAACGCCTGCGGGAGAAGGCCAGGAACGTGCTGCTGAGCGGACCGGGATCGACCGGGGACTTCCTCTATCGCCACGCACTGCGCGGCGGCGCGCAGGCACTCGGACGTGATTCGGGGGCCATCGAGGCGGGGCTGTTTGCCGACCTGCTGGCGCTCGATGGCGATGACATCGCCTTCCACGGCATGCGCGAAGACCAGCTCCTGGATGCCTGGATCTTCGCGGCCGACGATGACGTGATCACCGATGTGTGGTCGGCCGGCCGGCACTGCGTCAGCGACGGTCGTCACGTGGAGCGGGAACGCATCACGGAGCGCTACAAGGAGCAGACGCGGGCATTGCTCGACACCCTGTAGCACGCCTTGGACTGGCAACTCCTGGCTTGAGCTCCAAGCGGGTTGCCGCCGGCCCTGGTCTCGAATCCTTGCGGGTCACTGCAAGGAGTATTTGATTCTGAGTCGCTACAGGAGCCACCGCTGGAACTCGGCACGACACATGAACCGTCGTGCAGGTGTCCTTGCGTCATGCGCCCTTGCTCCGATGCGGCCGCCGCAGGACCGGCATCGAAACGGCCGTCGGGTGCCTCGACCTTTTCCGGGGGACGGTCCGAAATTCACACGGGTCGTCTTGCCAAGCAGGGTCCCTGTCCTATACTGGTTCGAAGGAGTACATCTCGAGGGGGTGCCGATGGCTCGGCGTGCCGATTCCGGCGTCTACAGGACTGGTAAGGTGACGAACAGCCGCCGCGCCATCTGCGTTGGTCGGACCTGTGGCGGCATTCATGCTTGTTTTAGTAGACCCGGCTGTTAACCTGGTTCCTGCCGTTTGCGGGGAGCGTGGGTTACGAGATCAGGCGGGAATCACGTTTGCGTCGATGTCGAGGAGCGAGTGTTCCATCGGCGTGCATGCACCGGCGGAGGCAGTCCGCGCCCGTCCCGGGACGCCGGGTTGGATCCGGCGTGGGTAGACGGGCGGGGGGCAGGCTCAGGGGCGTCGGTTGCCGGCTGGCGGGCCCGGCGATGTCCATGCTGCTCGTATTGGCGACGATCGGCGACGCGTCGGCAGTGTCCGCGGCGGAGATCGCGCCCGAGTATCAGATCAAGGCGGCTTTTCTTTACAAGTTCGGCAGCTATGTCGAATGGCCGAAGGGCTCCTCCGAATCCGGACAAAGCAGCTTCACCATCGCCGTGATCGGGGCCGACGATCTGGTCGGCTACCTGAGCCGGATGGTCAAGGACCGCATGGTGGGCGGCAAGCCCGTGGTGGTCCGCAGGCTGCGGCCGGGAGCGGTGCCTGCGGGCATCCAGGTTCTGTTCATCGGCAGGGCCGCGCAGGAGGACACGGCATCGATTTTGGCCAGTGTCCGGAACGAGCCGGTCCTCACGGTCACCGAGTCCAGCCGGACGGAGTCCGCCGGCGGCGTGATCAACTTCGTCATCGTAGACAACCGGGTTCGCTTCGACGTCGCCCTGTCCTCCGCCAGGCGGAGAAACCTGAAGATCAGTTCGCGGCTTCTCGAGGTCGCGCGCAGGGTCTCGGGACGGACGTCATGAAGCCTCGCATGTCATCGAGCTCGATCCGCTACAAGCTGGTTGCGGTGGTGATTCTCACGACACTCATCGCGCTGCTCATTGCAAGCGCCGCAATGGTGCTGTACGACCTCAGGGCCTATCGGGAATCATCGATCAACGATATATCCACTCAGGCGGAGCTGCTGGGGAGTGCAAGTGCGTCGGCTCTGGACTTCAACGACTCGAAGGTCGCCGGACAGAGTCTTGCGGTGCTCCGGTTTCGCCCCCGGGTCGTTGCCGGCGCCATATACAATTCCCGCGGCAATCTGTTCGCCAGCTATTCCCGAGAGGGATCGAAGCCCGTCTTCCCCAGGCTGCCGCGGGAGGACGGAGTGTATGTGGAGGGATCCCGGGTGCTCGCATTCAAGCGCGTGATCAAAGACGGCGCGATTCTCGGCACCGCTTACATCTCGGCGGACTACGAACCCTACAGCCGCCTGTTCAGCTATGCCGGTATCGTGGCGCTCGTCGCTCTGGTCTCGTTGCTGGCGGCCGCTGCTCTGTCGTTCTGGCTGCAGTCCGTCGTGACGCGGCCGATTCTCTCGGTGGCCGACGTCGCCCGTCGGATCATCACTCGCCGCGACTATTCCGAGCGCGCCGAAAAGTCCAGCGACGACGAGGTCGGGACGCTGGTGGACTCCTTCAATGAGATGCTGGATGAGATCCAGCGAAGGGACGAGGCGTTGAGCGAGAAGGAAGAACAGACGAGGACGATCCTGGAATCGGCGCTGCACAGCTTCGTCATCATGGATCAGGAGGGGCGGATCGCTGAATTCAATGGTGCCGCGGAGCGGACTTTCGGATACTCGAGGAATGACGTTGTCGGCAAGGAGCTGGCGTCCCTGATGGTGCCTCCCGCCCTGCGGGATCGGCATCGGCGGGGCCTCGAGCGATACCTGGAAACCGGCGAGACCCGCGTGCTGGGCCGGCGGACCGAAATGACGGGGATGAAGGCGGACGGCGGCGAGTTTCCGATAGAGCTGGGGATTACTCGCATCGAGACCGCGGGCGCGCCGCTGTTCGCCGCCTTCATTGCGGACATCACGGAACGTAAACGGGCCGAGGAGGAGATACGGGCGCTGGCCGCGGAGCTCGAGATGCGGGTAAAGGAGAGAACGACGGAGCTCGAGCTCGCAAACAAGGAGCTGGAGTCATTCTGCCATTCCGTTTCTCATGACCTGCGCGGACCTCTTCGCGCCATCGATGGCTTCAGCGAAGCCCTGGTCGAAGACATGCCCTCGGACCTGCCGGAGCAGGCATCCCATTACCTGGGCCGCATTCGCGCAGCAACGCAGCGAATGGGCCAGTTGATCGATGACCTGCTGGATCTCTCGAAGGTATCCCGCGCCGAGCTGACGACCACGGAAGTGGATCTGAGCGGGTTGGCCAGGGAGATCGTGGAGGGGCTCAGGGAGCAGGATCCGGAAAGGGAGGTGGACGTCCAGATCTGGGATCGGATGACCGTCACCGGAGATGCGCGGCTGCTGCGCGTCGCTCTCGAGAACCTGATCGCGAACGCCTGGAAGTTCACCGTCAAAACCGGATCGGCTCGGATCGAAGTCGGCCGCATGCGCGACGGGGACCGCTCGGTGTATTTCGTGCGCGACAACGGCGCCGGCTTCGACATGCGGTACGCGGACAAGCTTTTCGGCGCGTTTCAACGCCTTCACCGCACCGATGAGTTTCCCGGCACCGGCGTCGGGCTGGCCACGGTTCAGCGCGTCGTGCACCGCCATGGCGGCAGGGTATGGGCGGATGCCGAGCCGGACAAAGGCGCCGTGTTCTATTTCTCTCTGCCGCCGGAACGTGCGGGGAGCTCCGAACCCGAGCGGAATGAATCCGACCAACTTCGCGTCATGCGGCATTGATGGATGAATTGGTGATGCAAGAGAAAAGCAAGATGTCCCTCGATGTACTCTTTGTCGAGGACTCGGCCGTCGACGTCGAGCTCACCGTAATCGAGCTCGAGCGTGACGACTTTGCAGTGTCATGGGTGCAGGTGGATACCGAGTTTTCTCTCCGGGAGTCATTGCAGGCCAGCCGGCCGGAAATCGTCATCTCGGACTACTCCATGCCGCGCTTCGACGGCGTCGCCGCTCTGAGGATCGTGCGCGAGATGTCGCCTCACCTTCCCTTCATCTTTCTGTCGGGCACCATCGGCGAAGAACGGGCCATCGAGTCCATTCGAGAAGGGGCGACCGACTATGTTCTGAAAAGCAATATGCGCAGGCTGCCCATGGCGGTGAGACGCGCGCTGTCCGACGCCAGGGAGCGGGAAAGGGCGCGCATCGCAGAGGAGGCCAGGGCGCGCATGGCGGCCATTCTCGAGGCCACCAGCGACTGCGTGGCCATATGCGACCCGCGGGGCGCCTTGATCTACTTGAATTCGGCCGGTCAGAGCCTGACGGGCTTGAGCAACGGGACGCTCGCCGATAGGACCATATTCTCCCTCCACCCCGAGTCATCGCGCGAGGTTGTCGTCGCGGAAGGCTGGCCCGGGGCGATTGAGTCCGGGCTGTGGGAGGGGGAGACGACGCTCCTCGCGGCGGACGGCACCGAAGTCCCCATGTCTCAGGTGATCATCGCCCATCGCCGTACCGATGGGGAGATCGACTACTTCTCCACCATCGCCCGCGACATTCGGGAGCGCAAAGCCTATGAGGAGCGCATCACCTACCTCGCGAACTATGACGCTCTGACCGGTCTGCCCAACCGGGAGTTGCTGGGTGATCGGGCTGCCCAGGCGATGTCCTTCAGGCGATATGAGGACCGTTCGCTGGCACTGCTGGTCATAGACATCGACCGCTTCAAGCTGGTGAATGACGGGTACGGGCAAGCCGCCGGCGACGAGCTGCTGCGGATGCTCAGTGATCGCCTGCTTTCGACGGTGCGGGATGGCGATACCGTCGCCCGGTTGGGTGCGGACTCGTTCGCGATACTGGCCACCGATCTCGCTCGTCCGGACGACGCCCTCACCATCGCGCGCAAGATCCAGGCGGCCACCACGACTCCGTACCTGATCGACGGGCGCGAGGTCCGACTGACGGTCAGCATCGGTGCCAGCGCCTTCCCTCGCGACGGCAACGATGTCGATTCCCTCCTTCGCAATGCGAACGCCGCCATGCACCGGGTGAAATCGGAAGGGCAAAACGGCTTTCAGTTCTACGCCGCCAACATGACCCGCGACGCCGCCGACAAGGTCGAGCTGGAGAATGCGCTTCGCGCCGCCCTGGACCGTGGCGAGCTGGCCCTGCATTACCAGCCCCAGATACACCTCGAGTCCGGCCGCATCGTGGGTGTGGAAGCCTTGATGCGTTGGAACCACCCGGAGCGCGGTTCGGTGTCGCCGGGTATCTTCATCCCAATCGCCGAGCATACGGACCTGATTCACCTGTTGGGGAAATGGGCATTCATGGAAGCCTGCGGGCAGTTGAAGCGGTGGGGCGGCGATGCAGCCGTTCTGCGGATGGCCGTCAACGTCTCCGCGCGCCAGTTTCGCGGCCCCGAATTGACGAAGATCATCGAGCGTGCGTTGTCGGCGTCCGGCGTTCAGCCGCAGCTCCTGGAGCTGGAACTGACCGAGAGCGTGCTGGTGGAGGACCCGGAGGACGCGTCGCAAAAATTGAACAGGCTGAAGGAGCTGGGCGTGAAGCTCGCGATCGACGATTTCGGCACAGGCTATTCGAGTCTCAGCTATCTTTCCCGCCTTCCGATCGACTGTCTGAAGATCGACCGCGAGTTTCTGGATCGCATACCCGGAAAGCACTACGACACTGCAATCGTTCAGGCCATCATCTCCCTGGCGCGGTCGTTGGAGCTGGATGTTATCGCAGAAGGCATCGAGACACGGGAGCAGCTCTCGTTCCTGCGCGATCACGGGTGCCCGGAGGGGCAGGGATTCCTCTTTGCAAGGCCCGTCCCGCCCGACTCCATGGAGGCTTTGCTGCGCCGAGGGAACCGATTCTGAGGACGGAGGCCGTCGAATTGAAAGAAAGCCGCTTTACAGGGGGGCTGCTATGACAGAGAAGCACATACTGCTGGTGGAGGACAACCCGGACGACGAGGTCCTGACGATACGAGCGCTGCGCAAAGCCAATGTCGCGAATGACATCGCTGTCGTCAGAGACGGGAGCGAGGCGCTCGAATTTCTATTCTGCGAGGGAGAGTATGCCGATCGGGACGGCTCCGACGTGCCCGGCCTGGTGTTGCTGGATCTGAAACTGCCCAAGCTGAGCGGCATAGACGTCCTGCAGCGGATGCGTGCCGACCCCCGTACCCGCCTCATTCCCGTCGTGATCCTCACGTCCTCCAGCGAAGAGGAGGACATGGTGCACAGTTATGAGTCGGGAGCCAACAGCTACGTGCGCAAACCCGTGGCTTTCGCGAAATTTGCGGACGCGGTCTCGCAGCTCGGCCTGTACTGGATGATCCTCAACGAAGGACCGCCCCGGCATTGACGGGCTACGCTAGTTGTAGACGTGGGGCCCCGTGACTCTCCGGTTCGAGAACATTTTCGAGACGCGCTTGTCGTACGGCACCCGGATGATGAGATTGTTCTCGATGAGCTGCACCTCGGTCTCCTCGAGGTCCGGATTGCCGGCCACGCAGACGTGGTCGATCATCAGTCCGTAATTCTTGAAGTTGTTGCGGATCTCGTAGCCGTGCCCCGGCGCACCCCGGGCGAAGCCGTCGTTGTCGAAGCTGCGGTCATCCGAGTAGAACTGGAAGAGCGTGAATTGCGAGAAGCACGCAATGCCCGACTGAATGGCCTGGATATGCTCCCGGCTGTTGTCGAACAGGCGCCCCTTCGGGCCCAGGTTGACGGAAGCACCGTTCATGGGAGCGTAGGCGCAGCCGGCGGACCGTGCAACGTAGTAGGCAAGAGCATCGTCTCCGAGCATGGCGGCCATACTGTTCACCGCGCGATCGGGAGTGCGGCTGCCGAGTGAGATCAGTATGGCTTCCGTATAGCCTTCGATCAGCTCCTTGCGCTCAGACTCGTACGCCTCGTTGTTGTAGCTCCGGTTGTAGACCTCGGTGACGAACCCGTCGAAGTGCGGATCGGCCTCGGTGGCCTGGAAGACGTGAAGGGTCTCCTCGCGCGGCACGCCGCAGAAAATCGTCATTTGCTCTCTGTGCCTGGCCAGGAGCTCGGTTGCGATCAGCTTGTCCGAATAGTTGCCGAGTATGATCATACAGTTACCGGGTGTCTCCAGTGTCGTTGTCGTTCCTCGTCGGTTGATAAAAGAGCGCTGCAATGGGTCCAGGGCCTGGCCGCCGGCGACCGAGCCGGGAGGGGCGAGCGGCACTGACCGAAGGAGGTCGGTGCTCGTTGGTACACCCTGGGAGTTCATGCAGGGCTTGCAGCGACACCCGGATCTGCCGCCGGGTTAGGGGCGCTGCCAGCATGATTCCGCGCACTGTGTGCCACAAAACCGCCATCTTTGCAATAGATGGAAGCGAAATCAGAACATGAGCGACGGCATTCGGCCCGGGGAGCCGCGCTGCCATTGGGCGACAGCCGGGGGTACACGCGGTTGCCGACAAGGCTATAACGACGCTTTACTTCATTTGGAGGATACCCATATGCGGTGGGATCGTCTAAAGTTGGTATTGGGCGTCGCTTTCGCCGGCTCGTATCCACCACTCGCGAGGCGGCGATAACGAGAACAAGAGCGTGGCAGGCGCCCGAACAACCCGGTACTCGGTGCCGCGCGCGCCGCCGGCCAGTCGTTCGCAGGGGCCGGCGGCGTGACAGCGGTTCCGGCTGGGGAGCTTTCAGCGATCCAGGCGCTTGTACCTGGGTCGATGTGGTTGCCGGCCTTCGTCACCGAGCCGCTTGAGGCGGTCCGCCTCGTAGTCGCTGAAGGCGCCTTCGAAGAAGATCACGGCACCGTCTTCCTCGAATCCCAGGGTGTGAGTGGAGATGCGGTCCAGGAACCAGCGGTCGTGGGAGATCACCACGGCACTGCCGGGAAAGTCGAGGAGCGCCTGCTCCAGGGCGCGCAGGGTCTCTACGTCCAGATCGTTGGTGGGCTCGTCGAGCAGGAGCAGGTTGCCGCCGCTCTTCAGGAGCTTGGCGAGATGCACGCGGTTGCGCTCGCCGCCGGACAGGTCCGCCACGCGCTTCTGCTGGTCGGCGCCCTTGAAGTTGAAGCGCCCGACATAGGCTCGCGAGGAGACCTGCCAGTTTCCCACTTCGATGTAGTCGTGGCCGCCGGAGATCTCCTCCCAGACCGTCTTGGCGCCGTCCAGGGACTCGCGTGACTGGTCGACATACGCCACCTTCACGGTGTCGCCCAGCACGATGGTGCCGCCATCGGGCTGCTCTTCTCCCGTGATCATCCGCAGCAGCGTGGTCTTGCCCGCGCCGTTCGGTCCAATCACGCCCAGGAGCGCGCCCCCGGGCAGCAGGAAGGACAGGCCCCGGTAGAGCTCCCGGTCCTTGAAACGCTTGACGAGGTCGTGAGCTTCGATGACTTTGTCCCCCAGGCGCGGACCGGCCGGGATATAGATCTCGTTGGTCTCGGCGCGCTTCTGGTAATCGCTCTGGCGCATTTCTTCGATGCGGGTCAAACGGGCCTTGGCTTTGCTCTGCCGCCCCCTCGGATTCGCGCGCGCCCACTCCAGTTCCTGGGCCATGGCCTTGCGGCGCGCGCTCTGAGTCTTCTCCTCGACCGCCAGGCGCTTCTCCTTGGCTTCCAGCCAGGCCGAGTAGTTACCCTGGAAAGGTATACCGTGCCCCCGGTCCAGCTCGAGAATCCATCCGGCCACGTTGTCGAGGAAGTAGCGGTCGTGGGTGACAGCAACCACGGTCCCGGGAAACTCGCCGAGGAAGCGTTCCAGCCAGGCGACGGACTCGGCGTCGAGATGATTGGTCGGCTCGTCCAGCAGCAGCATGTCCGGGTCCGAGACCAGCAGGCGGCACAAGGCCACCCGGCGCCGTTCGCCCCCGGAGAGCTGGCGGGTGGGCGCGTCCCAGGGCGGCAGGCGAAGTGCGTCGGCCGCGACCTCGAGCTTGCGGTCCAGGTCCCAGGCCCCCGCCGCCTCGATCCGGTCCTGGAGCTGGCCCTGCTCGGCGAGCAGCGCGTCGTAGTCGGCCTCCGGTTCGGCGAAGGCCTCGCTGACCTCGTTGAACCGGTCGAGGAGCGCCTTGACGTCCCGGACGCCGTCCTCGACGTTGCCGCGCACGTCCTTGTCGTCATCCAGCTCGGGTTCCTGCGGCAGGTATCCGATCTTGAGATTGGGCTGCGGGCGGGCCTCGCCTTGAAACTCCTTGTCGAGGCCGGCCATGATGCGCAGCAGAGTGGACTTGCCGGAGCCGTTGTAGCCCAGCACGCCGATCTTGGCGCCGGGGAAGAAGCTCAGGTTGATGTTCTCGAGGATCTTCCGTTTCGGCGGCACCACCTTGGTGAGGCCTGCCATGGTGAATACGTACTGTGCCATCGTGTTCTCGACGGTGGGTTTTGGGGAGAATCAAAGAAACCGGGATTGGCTCCCGATTGTCACTAATATACCCGCATCCCGTGTTTTGGTGGAGGTGAGCGGGTAGCGAGAACCCTTGGATACGACATCTGGCGCGAGTTGACCCACGTGCTTGGACAAGGCAATCGGCGACTGTGGCTGGCGGGATATTTCCTCGCCGGCTCCGCCGCCGGCGCCTGCTTGATATACACCCTCGCCAGGGATTTCGGGTCGATGGCGAGCATCGACACCATCATCCGTGCCGCTCCGGTAGCGGTGGTCACCGTTTTCTATTTTCTGGTTCCGCTCGGTGCGGCTACGCAGTCGTGGCGGTTGTTGTTTCCGCAGGCTGAGGTGCCGGGGTTCCGGTCCTCCGCGCGCCTGACCTGGATTGGTCTCAGCGTGAACTGGCTGCTGCCAGTGGCGCTTGTGGGCGGTGAGCTCGTGAGGTTTCGTCTCGCGCTCCGGCAGGTGAGCCGGGTGGAGAACCTCGTGGCGAGCCTGGTGGGCGACAAGACCATACAGGTCGCCACGCAGGCGTTGTACGCATTGCTGGGGTTGTCCGTCCTGGCATGGGCGGGCAAGCATGTAAGCGGGAGCGCGGGGGACGCGGCGGGCTTCGTGCTGTTCTGCGCCGTAGTTTATCTGTTCTACCGCTTCCAGCGCACGGGGATGTTCTCGGGCCTCGCCAGGCGCCTCGGTGCTTTCGTTCGAAGGCGCGAGCCCATACAGATCAAGGCCGGTCTCGTCGACGCGGCGATCGACGGCATGTACCAGCGCGGCGCGCGCTGGTGGGGCGCTGTGGCATGGAGGCTGTGCTTTCGCGTCCTGCTCGCCGCGGAAGTCGCTCTGGTGCTCTGGTGGCTGGGGAATTCGCTGGTGGTTCTCCACATCCTTGCTCTGGAAAGCATCGCGCAGGCTTCCCGAGTCGCCGCCATGCTGATTCCGGCGGCGCTCGGCGCCCAGGAAACTGCCATCATGGCGGCGGGCCTGATTCTCGGATATCCGGCCGAATCGCTGATCGCGGTGGCGGTGGTGAAGCGGGTCCGGGAGCTGGTCGTGGGTGGAGCCGGGCTGGTGATCTGGCAGACTCACGAGGTGCGGGCGCTGCTCGGGAACAGGAGCTGACTTCCCGGGCGCTGGTCAGCTCTTCTTTCGTCAGTCGCCGCCGCTGTCGGTGCTGTCGCCGCCCGTGCCGCTGTCGTTGCCGTTCGTCAGCGTCGCGTCGCCAGAAGTGTCGGTTTGGCCACCCCCGCTACTCGAGCCGCCGATACCACTGGTGTCCTCGGTGGTGTTGTCCACCGCGCCGCGGCCGTCCGTGCTTTGACCCGTGCTGTCCGCATTGTCCTGGGTAGAGGACGTGCCGTCCTCGATCTCGACACCTCCGGCGGACGCGTGCCCTTGGGAGGCGTAGAGGACGATGTTGTGGACGCGGACACGGGACCCCGTTGGGACCTGGCCGATCGCCAGGTCTATCGACTGGTCACCCTTTGGCACGAACGTGAGCACGAAGTTGGCGCTGGGCACGACGTTCGCCAGGGTGAAGCCGCCCGTGGCGTCGGTCGTCGTTTCCCGCCCGCCGCCGGTCACGCGAATGCCGGCGAGAGAGCCGGACTGGGCGTTGGCCACCTTAGTCAGCAGACTGCTTACGGCTGCGACCATCTTGCCGGTGACGGTCCGACTACGTGGTTCATCGGCCCGTGCGATGATCTGGGATACGTTTCCTGCGACGGTGGTGATGCCCGTGCCGCCGATCCCTGAGCCGCCTGCTCCTGCCGTATCGGTGCCGCCGCCGCATGACGTCAGCGCAAGTGCCAACATCAACGACAGCGCGGCTTTGCGAAGCAGTGAGCTTGTATTCACGAGCACGTGGTCGTCTGTAAGTTACCGGGGGCGCAGCGAACATATGTGGGATGGATTCCCACGTCAAGTATAATGGGCGCTTGTTCAGACTACGTGTAGCGAACACCCGATTCGGTGCCTAAATCCGACTCCAGGACGAAAGACCCGCCCAATCAGGCCGCGCTGACACCAGCCGTGGCGCGAATTCTGCGACCGCTGGTGGGCCTGCTCATGGAGCACGGCCTCACATTTCAGTGGCTCATGGGGCTGCTCAAGCCCGTGTTCGTCGACGTGGCGCAGAGGGAGTTCCCGCTTCCGGACAAGCGTCAGACTGACAGTCGCATCACACTTCTGACCGGTGTGCACCGCAAGGACGTGCGTCGCCTGCGGGAAGCCTCCCGCATGGAAAGCGAGGAGCCGCCGGCCAGCGTGTACCTCGGGGCTTACCTCGTTGCAATCTGGACCAGCGACGAGAGGTACCTGGACAAGCGGGGGCGTCCGAAGGCCCTGAGTCGGCTCCCGCGGGATAACGAACCCAGCTTCGAAGAGCTGGTCACGGGTGTCAGCACGGACATCCGGCCCCGGGCTGTGCTCGACGAGTGGCTCCGGCTTGGCGCGGTGGAAGTCGACGACGATGATCGCGTGCGACTGAAAACCGAGGCATTCGTTCCCTCCAAAGGCTTCGAGGAGAAGGTCTACTACCTGGGCCGGAACGTCCACGACCATCTGGCTGCGGCCCGCCACAACGTCCATGGCGGTGAACCCCCGATGCTGGAGCGCAGCGTCTACTACGAGAACCTTTCTCCTGAGTCGGTGCACGAGTTGGAGGAGCTGGCTCGCCTCGAGGGCATGAAGACGCTGCAAATTCTCAACCGTCGGGCTCGCGAGCTCCAGGGGCGGGACAAGAGAAAGACGAAGGCGCGCGCCAGGGATCGAATCAATTTCGGACTGTACTTCTATCACGAGACAGAAGAGTCCGAGCCACACGATCTGCGCTAGCTTCGGATACCCGAGGATGCCGGCGCCCGTGCGTCGGGCTCCTTCTTTCGCCCATCGGTTCCGTTTGGCACCGCCCGGCAACAGCCGCTAAACTTTCAATATGTGGGAAAATTTCCCACTTAACAATGGGCGGCCAATACCAGGGTCGACCCGGTTTTTCGCATGAATTGAGGTCACCAATATGAGCACAATAATCAAGGCGCGCCTGATTCTCCTGCTCGCTGCGTCGATGGTCCTGGTCACGAATCTGACGGCGTGCGGCGGAGGCGGCAGCTCGGTCGGTGCCGGCGGCGGGTCGGGGGGTACCATCGTCGGCACGGTCGCCGGCGGGCTGGCTGCGGCACGGCCGGCCGACGCCGAACCCTTGCTGGTTGCGCTGGCGTCCGTTGTCGTGAAGCAGGCACGGGCGGCGGATCTCGCCGGCGTAACTGTCGATCTGCTGGATAGCAGCAGCGCGGTGGTGGCGACGACCACCACCGATAGCGGCGGCAACTTCATGTTCACCGGCCTCGCCCCGGGAAGCTACACGATACGCCTGTCACAATCAGGCTCGGTGCTCGGAGTAACGCCCCCGGTGCAGGTCGACGGGACGACCAACACCAACATCAAGGTGACGCTGAGCGGAAACACCGCATCGGTGGAAGTGGAGGGCGAAGCCAGCCAGATCTCCGGGGAAGTCCAGAACCCGACGACGGACAACAGCGGCACGAGTCAGGACAGCTCGGGCACCAACAACACCGCCGAAGACACCAGCACCGAGGACAATGGCACCGAAGACAGCACCGATACCACCGGGGACGACAGCTCTGAAGGACAGAATTCCGGTACCGGCCAGCAAAGCAACGATCAGCAAAGCAACGATCAGCAAAGCAACGATCAGCAAAATGGGGACGGGAGCGGAAGCGACAGCTGATCCCCTGACGTCAGTAAGGATTAACCACCTCCACCCTTGATGGACCGAAACGGCGGCCGGCCCCGGGAAATGGGCGCCGGCCGTTCGCCATCTCCTTAGGGTCGCTTCGCCGTCCCCCGGTGCCATCGCGGCCCGGGTCAAATCAATCCACGCTGCTGGTAGTCCGCGATGGCGTCCCGCAGGGTCTCTTCCAGGGGCCGTGGTGTCCAGCCGAGTTGCTGTCGTGTCCGGGAGTTGTCGAACCTGACCGGGACGCCGGCGAGACGTACGCCGGCCAGCGGCGCCACCGGGGGCCGGCGGGTGACCCAGTCGGAGAGGAGCTCGCTGACTATGCCGACGACGAGGGCGGCGTGGTAGGGAAAGCGCGGCCTCACCAGTGCGCGTCCGCTGATCTCGCCGAGTTGCTTGATCAGCCGGCTCAGATCGACGTCGTGGGCGCCGAGGATGTAGCGCTGTCCGGGCTGTCCTGATTCGGCGGCGAGCCAGTGGGCGTACGCGATGTCCCGGGCGTCGGCGACGTTCAAGGTGCTCTCGAGATAGGCGGGGTAGGCACCGTTCAGGAAGCCGACCATCATGCGCGTCGGGGGCGTGATCCAATGGTCACCGGGACCGGCCGGCACCGTGGGGTTGACGATGATGACGCGCTGCCCCTGGTCGGTGGCGAGCCACGCCTCCTGCTCGGCCAGGTACTTACCGCGGCAGTAGGCACCGGCCATCTCCCGAGGCGTCCAGCGGGTGAACTCGTTGACCATCTGGGGCTTGCGCCCGCGGCCCATGGCGATCAACACGGACTCGGTCGATGTGTGCACCACCGTCTCGACCTTCGAGCGACGGGCGGCTTCCAGGACGTTGCGTGTGCCGTCGCGGTTCACGCTCAGAAACGCCCGCTTGTCGCGACCCCATAGTCCAGACAGGGCGGCCAGATGAAAGACGCGCCGGCAGTCAGTGACGGCTTGCTTCACTTCATGTGCGCTGGTGATGGAGCCCTGCCGATACTCGACGTCGTCGATGGCGCCGTTGGGTGTCCTGAGGTCCAGCACCCGCACCGCCTCCCCCCGGTCCCTCAGCAGCCGAACCAGGTGCGCGCCGATGAACCCGCAGCCTCCCGTGACCAGATTCAGCGCCATGGCATACCCATCGAAAAGATTTTAGTTCAAACTCGCGCTTCGCCTTCCATTCGAAGACTCGAACGTTTTCCTACCCGGATCGACCGACGTGCAGCAGCACCCGCCGACGCCAAGCTGGAACCATCCCTTGTTCGGCGCGGACGTGCCCACCCTGATCAGAGCCCTGGTCTCCAGCGGAGGCCTGCCGGCCGGGGTCTGGCCTCTTGCCGGAGCGCTGCTCCTGTCCGGACTGTTGCGCACCCCGATCTCCTGGGTGGAGCGCACCCGGGTTGCCGCAACGCTGCGCGGCGCGCCCCGGCCCCGCGCCCCGGTCTTCATCGTGGGCCACTGGCGGAGCGGGACGACGCACCTGTTCAACCTGATGAGCCGTGACCCGCGCTTCGCCTGGGCCGGTCCTTTCCAGGCGGGTATGCCATGGGACTTCCTGCTCCTCGGCAGAGTTCTCCGGCCATTGATCCGGCACGCGCTGCCTCGGCACCGGTTCATAGACGCCGTCCCGGTCCGTCCCGATTCTCCGCAGGAGGACGAGATCGCGCTGGCGTCGATGCAGAACCTGTCCTACTACCACGGCATCTACTTCCCCCGCCGCTTCGCACTGCGATTCCGGCAGGGGATATTCCTGGAAGGCGTCGCGCCGCGGGAGATTGCCCGCTGGCGGCGCCGCTTCGAGCACTACAATCGCAAGTGCCTGCTGGGCCATTCGGACGGCACGCTGCTGGTCAAGAATCCAGTTTACACGGGCCGGGTTGCCGAAATACGACGAGTGTGGCCGGACGCCCGCTTCGTTCACATCCATCGCAACCCTTACGAGGTCTTCGAGTCGACGCGGAAATTCTATCGCGCTTTGCTGCCCCGGTTCGCGCTGCAGGCATTCGACGATGAAACCGTGGAAGACTTGATCCTGGAGGCCTATCCGAGAATGGTCGACAAGCTGTATAAGGACGCCCGGAAGCTCGAACCAGGCCGGTTCGCGGAGCTGCGCTTCGAAGACCTGGAACGCGATCCGCTGGTGCAGCTCGAGCAGGTGTACGGCGCCCTGGCGATTCCCGGCTTTGCCGGGGTCGGTCGCCGGTTCCGGGAATACCTGGACTCGATTTCGGACTACCGGAAGAACACCCACGTGCTCAGCGACGACGTCGTCGCGCGAGTGGACCGGCATTGGGGCGGGCTGGTTCGAAGGTGGGGATACGGCCGCCCGCGGACCCAAAGCTGATTCCATGCTGGATACCTTCAAGAACGTCGCCTCGCTGCTGCTCGGCTACGCGCTGCTGATCCTGGCCAACGCGCTGTTCAATACGCTCCTCGGCATCCGCATGGAGCTGGAATCCTTCGGCGCAACCGTCACCGGCTTCGTCATGAGCGCGTATTACCTCGGCCTGCTGATCGGCGCTCGCTACGTGTCGAGGGCCATCTCCCGGGTCGGCCACATCCGCTGCTTCGGTTTGTTCGCCACCATCATATCCATCGTTGCGCTGATCCATATTCTGTGGGTGAACCCCTGGGTCTGGGGACTCATGCGGGTCACGTCGGGATTCTGCATGGCGGGGATGATCACCATTACCGAAAGCTGGCTGAACGCGCGCACCGACAATCAACACCGGGGACAGGTGCTGTCCTGGTACATGATCACCAACTACGGCGCCGCGGGGCTGGGGCAGTTCCTGCTGCCGCTGGCGGATCCGGGCCAGTTCGTGCTGTTCTGCCTGACGTCGATCCTGTTCTCCGCGGCGCTGGTGCCCGTGATGATCACCCGCGCCAGCGCCCCCAAGCCGTCACCGCCGGCGAGGGGATCCATCGGCTATCTCTATCGCGTCGCGCCGCTCGCCTGCATCGCGACCATCGGCTCCGGCATCATGAATTCGAACTTCTACAGCCTGGCGCCGGTATTCACGCAGCGTATCGGCATGAGCCTGAACGAGACGTCGGTGTTCATGGCCGTGTCGGTGCTGAGCGGAATGGCCCTGCAATGGCCGATCGGGCGGCTCTCGGATCGGATAGGGAGGCCCAAGGTGCTGGCGGGCGTCACCGCCGTGACCGCCACGGCCTGCTTCTGCATCGCGTTCCTGTCGGGTACGGTCGGGGCATGGATCTTCCTGATCGCTGCCGGTTATGGGGGCGCGGTGTTCACCGTCTACTCCGTCGCCGCGTCGCAGGCCAATGACATGAGCGATCCGGAGAACCTCGTGCTGGTCGCCGGGTCCCTGCTCACCGCGTTCGGGATCGGCGCGATCGCCGGGCCCGTGATCGGCGGCGTGGTCATGAGGACCATCGGTCCCGGCGGCCTGTTCGGTCTCAACGGGGTCATCGCCGCATTGGTCGCCTTGTACGCGATCACGAGATCGAGTGCGCTGCGCCGCTCCCGGGTATTGCGGCGTTTCCTGCCGGCGCCGGGGACGCAGTTCACCTCGGGGCTGCTGTATCGCCGCGTCCGGGACCAGATCGATCGGGACCGGCGCCGCTACGGCCAGTATTCCGGGCGCCGCTTCTGAGCCGTCCGACACTCTGTCGAAGGTTGCGAGAGGCTCCCTCCGCCGCCCGATGACTGCAGGGATACGGGACGGACCCGGGAAACCCGAGTCGACAGAGCCGGAGTGAGGGGGGCGTTGTTCAGGACCACCCTCACCCTGACCTTCTCGGCTTTGGCTCCAGATATCGCTCTACCTCTTCCATCCGAGGGAGTCGTCTCGCCAGCGGGGGTCAGGGCAAGGGGGGGAGCCTCGATCGCGGACACACTGCCAAGGGGAGCGCGAGATCGGGCGGGCCGGCCCAGTGGCCACCGGGCCCGGGCAGACGGGCGTCCTACGAAGCCGGCGTATTACTCGCCGTCTCGTAACGGGCGACGGAA